>QBYK01000001.1 GCA_003282865.1 SAR116 cluster bacterium AG-325-I21
ACCTAGTTTTTCGATCACATTCGCAAACCTCGCCGTTTGGCGTAAGAAATTGTCATATGATTGCTGCGATCCGTCCGCGAATATCAAAAACGCTTTTGTCTCACCCTCGTGGCAGCCAAACAACCGGTCAAACAAAACATTAGTCATGAGATATTCCTAAAGGTAAAAAGACCCAGCATACCCAATTATACAGTTGGATCAGCGAGGTCAACTTCATTGGCAAGCGCCTTTACAGATCTCTCTGAGACTACCGTTTGTTTGTTGGCAAAGGCTTCGTGGTGCTCACTGATTCGGGGCAGATCGTATCGATAATTGACCATGACCCCACAAGATTGCGCCATGCCATTTTTCGATATATCAGCGTTGGCGTGGACTGCGGCAACAAGCGCCCCGTTGTTCAGGTGAAACCGTGCCACCGCATCACGCGGTTGGCCCTTCTGATTTTTTGACTTCAGCAAATAACTTGCTGCTAACTTCATTTGTGTTTCATTATCAGCGTTTGCATCAAACAGGCCAGTTTCATTCAGCCATTTTACTAATCCCGGAATTGGAGAAAGTGTCACAAAATTTTGAATTTGCGGTAATTCACGAAGCAAGTGCTGAACCACAGTTTTAATTAGCGAGTTACCGAAGGAAATGCCGGCGAGACCTGCCTGACAATTTGAAATCGAATAAAACGCAGCTGTATCGGCATTATCTGCACCTATCACATCCCGACCTTCAAGAAGAATCTTTTGGATTGAATCTGGTGTTCCTTCAGTCAAAGCGACCTCAACAAAAATAAGTGGTTCATCAGGCATGGCCGGATGAAAAAAAGCGAAGCATCGGCGATCCTCAGGCTGTAGGCGACGGCGCAAATCATCCCAGTTTTCGATTTCATGAACTGACTCATAGGTAATAATTTTTTCCAGAATATGAGCTGGGCTGGACCAGCTAATTGGCCGTAACACGAGAAAACCACGGTTGAACCATGACGCAAACAGATGTTTGAAGTCGACATTCAGTTTTCCAAGCTGTGGGTGATTTGGTAAAAACTGAATCAGATCTTCACGCATTTTAACCAGTTTTGCCGTGGCGTCTTGGGTTTGATTCAGCCTGCGGATTAGTTGCAGCCGTGCTGGCTCAACGGCCCCAATCATAATTTCATAAGCCTTGTTTGAAGGTTTCGCATGATATGCTTTGATAGCAGCAATGGCAGTTTCGGCTGGCACATCCATATCATTTGCAAGAAGCAAGAACCAAGAAAGCTTGCTAGCCTCATCAAAGCTGGCATACCGATCAAGAATCAACTGCGCAAGCGTCATGCCAGAGACATCACCGCGGCTTGATAGCAAAGCCCGGCATAATTCTTCAATCGGCTTATTATCATCTTCAACACGCCGTGTTAGCGAGAGTTTTCTCTCAAACAGGCTAGATAAAAGGTCAGCAAAAAAGTTCACTGATTTTATCCTTTCCCAAATGCGATTAGATTAGATTTGGAACCGTTGGAATTAGGACCCAGTCAATAATCTATCATCAATCATTCAAAAGACCAGTGCAACGATGAGATAGGACTGCAATGTTTTGTTGTTAGCCGCCGCAACAGAATTACAATAGCTGATCATTGAGAAAAATACTGACCTAATCAAATGCTGGAAGTCGATCAATCACGCGGTGCATGTTTACCCAAAATCCGTTGCAAGGTCCGTCGGTGCATTCGCAACCGCCTCGCTGTTTCTGATACATTGCGCCCACACTGCTCATAAACTCGCTGAATATGTTCCCAACGCACGCGATCCGCACTCATTGGGTCTTGAGGTGGAGGCGGCATTTCATCACCCGATTGCATTAGCGCAGCATTGATCTGATCTGGATCTGCTGGTTTTGGTAGATAATCCAAGGCTCCCGCCTTTACCGCTGCTACTGCTGTCGCGATATTTCCAAAGCCAGTTAACATCACAATTCGGCAATCGGCCCGTTTTTTGCGCAGTTCTTGCACCAATGTCAAACCAGTGCCATCCTCAAGCTTCATATCAAGAATTGCAAAGGCTGGTGGGTTATTACGTACGATGTTTATCCCATCCCGCACAGTTCCAGCATCAGTAACTTCAAAACCGCGCACCTCCATGGCACGACGCAAGCGACCTCGTAGAGGAGCATCATCATCCAGAATTAGCAAGCTTTTATCCATCACAACCATTTCCATTCAGCAAAATCCACATCGTTTACACACCAGTCATTGCCCGACCCAGCCATTATCATTCATGTTTGGGGCACACTATTTAACTCTGCCAGCGGAACTTTGAGTTCTACGTTGCCGCCACCGCCATCAGCATTCCCAAAATGCACGGACCCACCTATTGATTCAAGCAAAGTGCGCGCGATAAACAAACCAAGGCCACGGTGTCCTCCCTGACCTGTCCGGCTGCTATTCCATGGCTGGCCAGCATTTGCGAGAACCGATGGTAAAAAACCGGCGCCGTCATCAACAATCGACACTTTGATGTTTTCTTCTGTCCAACTGATATGGATATTAACCTCATGTAATGCAAATTGTTTGGCATTTTGCATTAGAGTTTCTAGTGCATGCAGCCATTCAGGACGTCGGGTGACGCGCAAAATTTCCCCATTTCTAATGCCGCCATGAGTGATTTTGAAATTGATGTCACCAGTGCCAACCCGTTGGTAGATAAGCTCATCAATAAGCAGCGTAACAGGTACTGGCGGTTCATCGGCAATTGTCCGACGCCCCTGTACAACATCCAACTCACTTAGAATCACGCGGCACCGTTCTATTTCAGTACGTAAAAGTTGAATATCATCATAAATAGGGTCGTCAGGTGAAATGTCCCTCGCCAATTCGTGACCAATCACCGTAATTGTGTTTAAAGGTGATCCGAGCTTGTGTGCAGCTGCCGTTGCCAGTGAACCAAGAGCACGTATTTGCTGTTCTTCAACAACTGCAAGTTTGGCTTCAGCAAGAGTTGCGGACAGGTGACGGGCACTTGATGATACCCACCAGATGTAACCACCCAAAAAACAACTTGAAACTATTAACGCCATCCAAATGCCAGCTAAGTAGTAAGGTGGCAATTGTACAGACTCCTGCCACGTAAGCGGATGATGAAAAAATGCTAAAAAGCTGACTGATATGGCAACTAGACTGATAAGCATGAGCGTCGATTTGTGGCCTAATACTACCGCAGATACAACGACGGGCGCTAGGATCATCACTGAAAACGGATTTAATAACCCACCAGTTAGATACAACAAACCTGCCAACTGAAGCACATCAAAGCCCAATGCCATAGAATTATGCCAGTGCCGTTGTCGTCTGGATGGAGAGTTTCGAATCTGCGATAGATTGAGAAGTACGGACAGACCAATCACAAACAATGCAGGTAAAAGTGGCAAATCAAGTTTTAGAAAAATCGCAGTGAATAAGAGCGCTGCACCCTGGCCGAGTATCGCTACCCAGCGAATATTAAATATAACTCCTTCATTAATTGGACTATGATAATCCGTGGCTAAACTGTTATCAGAACGTCGAAACAGCATAATTGACTCTTTTTCCGTAGCGCTTGTTGTTGCAATAATTAGACATCAAGATTGGCAACGCGAAGCGCATTCTCCTGAATGAAGTTACGGCGCTCCTCAACCGCCTCGCCCATCAAGGTTGAAAAGGCATTATCCGCATCGTCTTCCTGATCAATGGTCACTTGCAACAGAATACGCTGCTCAGGATCGAGTGTTGTTTCCCACAGCTGGCTTGGGTTCATTTCGCCAAGACCTTTGTAGCGGGAAATCTGCGCGCCTTTGCGGCCAGTTTGAAAAATTAACTGCGATAATTCTGTTGGGCCGCTAATCATCACCGTTTTGGAAGGCAATCTCAATTCGAGTGGCTTACCATAAATTGTCTGAAGATTCCCCGCAGATTCATCAAGATGCTGCGCTTCAGCAATACTCACGACACGGCGATTAATCACATACCGTTCGGTAATTCCACGCAAGCGGCGCTGGACAACAATTGCCGGGCCATCATCAGTCTGCTCAACACTGCCAGACCAGCCTTTTTGTAAGACGTCTGCCTTTGAATCAAGTCGTTTTGCAAGATATTCAGCAGCTTCATTACTTTCCAACGTTGTTAAATTCAATAGGCCGGCAATAGCTGCCTGCTCGACAACATCTCGATTGCCGAGCTTCCGGGACACAGTTTCAATTAATCGGCTTGTTGCCAACGCCAAATTAACAACATCCGCGAGATCAGCACCTGCCATCTGGCTTGCATCTGCAGTGGTCAGCACAGCTTCTTTCAACCCAGCTTCCATCAGATAAATATCCAGCTCCTGCTGGTCTTTTAGATAGACCTCAGACTGGCCTCTTTTTGCCCGAAACAAAGGCGGTTGTGCGATATACAGATAGCCCTTTTCAATGAGTGGACGCATATGACGAAAGAAGAAGGTCAATAACAACGTCCTAATATGACTACCATCAACATCAGCGTCAGTCATGATAATGACTTTATGATATCGGATTTTTTTAACATCCATCTCGGCATTACCAACCCCAGCACCAATGGCGGTAATCAGCGTGCCAATTTCAGCTGATGACAGCATCTTATCAAGTCGCGCACGTTCAACATTCAGAATTTTCCCACGAAGCGGTAAAATAGCCTGATTCGCTCGATCCCGACCCTGCTTGGCCGACCCACCGGCCGAGTCCCCCTCGACAAGAAAAACCTCAGATTTTGCCGGATCACGTTCCTGACAATCGGCTAGTTTGCCCGGTAGGCTGGCAATATCCATGACCCCTTTACGCCGCGTCAAATCACGTGCTTTGCGGGCCGCCTCTCGAGCAGCCGCCGCTTCATAAGCTTTAGATACAATGCGTTTGGCATCTGCTGGATGTTCTTCAAACCACTGCGCCAGACAATCGGCAACCGCCGTTTCTACCCCAGGACGTACTTCAGATGAAACCAACTTATCTTTGGTCTGGGACGAAAATTTTGGATCTGGTACTTTCACTGACACAATTGCTGTTAGGCCTTCACGTGAATCCTCGCCAGTCAGCTGTACTTTTTCCTTTTTGGCGATGCCGCTTTGCTGAGCATAATTATTCACCACACGGGTCATCGCCCCGCGAAATCCAGCCAAATGGGCCCCGCCATCACGTTGCGGAATATTATTTGTGAAACATAATGTGTTTTCGTGAAAGGAGTCAGTCCAAGCAAGGGCCAATTCGACGGTAATATCATCACGTTGACTCTCAGCGGTAATAGTTGGATGGATCGCTTTTCGTGACCGGTTCAGATAATCAACAAATGCAGATAGCCCTCCATCGAAATGAAATTCGGACATTGTTCCATCTGGTGTGCGTTCATCACTAAGGCGAATCCTTACGCCACTATTCAAAAATGCGAGTTCACGAAGCCGGTGTTCCAACGTTGTGAAATCAAAATTAATATGGGCAAAGATTTCGGTCGATGGCATGAAAGTTAAGCGCGTGCCACTCTCATCACCCGCATCACCAACAATTTCCAATGGGCCATCCACCTCACCCATTCTGAAGATAATCTGGTGCTGTTTGCCATTCCGGAAAATGACCAACTCTAACCATTCAGACAAGGCGTTCACGACTGATACGCCAACCCCATGGAGACCACCGGAAACCTTGTAAGAATTATTGTCAAATTTGCCACCAGCATGAAGCTGTGTCATAATCACTTCTGCCGCTGAAACACCTTCTTCGGCGTGAATATCAACTGGAATTCCTCGGCCATTATCAGTTACCGTGACCGAACCATTCGCATTCAGCTTTACATTAACAATATCGCAATGCCCAGCCAGCGCCTCATCAATGGCGTTATCGACTACCTCGTAAACCATGTGATGAAGACCAGACCCATCATCCGTATCGCCAATATACATGCCAGGGCGTTTACGTACCGCATCCAATCCACGCAAAACTTTGATTGATTCTGCGCCATAATCTTCATCACCAGGCTGGGTCTTGTCATCCGTCATTGCATCACCTCGAACACAGGGGACTCACCTGCTGATTTTGCAGCCAAAATTTTTACAAATTGAGCTGTTTTTACAAGCTTATTAAATTGCTCACCATCAGTGCCACTAAACCAGCATTGGCCGCCAAGACACCGAACCGCCTCAAAAAGTGCAGCGCGCCTTTTGGAGTCAAGGTGCGCGACAACATCATCAAACAACATAACTGGCACACGGCCAAGGCGGCGATCCTGCAAGCGGGCATGGGCTAAAATTACAGCAATCAACATTGCCTTTTGTTGTCCGGTTGATGACTGGTTGGCCGGAGTGTGACTGCCGAGATGCAAAGCCTGAAATTCGCTGACATGCGGACCAGGCATGGTTACATCACCATTCAGCCGCGCCATTCTTGCAGCCAGCATGAATTGATCTTCAACCTCCAGTGCCGGCATTTGGGACAACCAACTTTCCGTATCACCAGCCAGCGACAATTTAACCCCAGGAAAGCCAAACCAACCCTTTGCTGCCTCCTCGTTCAGCGCCTTGATTAAAGATTGGCGAGCTGCTGTTACCGCCACTGCGGTTTCAGCCAGAACTGACTCAAGCGCACTAAACCAAGCATCATCACCACGCTGTTCACCCAACAGATGGGACCGTTGACGAAAAACCTTTTCATATCGTGAAATGCGGCCAATATGTGCCGGATCAAAGGCAATTACCAATCGGTCTAGAAACCGTCGTCGTACCACCGGACTATTGAGAAAAATACCGTCCATTTGCGGGGTCAACCATGATACAGCCAAATGCGCACCAATATCAGCCTGTGATACAGTAACCCCTTCAAGCCGCATAATACGATTGCCTTGCTTTGCCGTTTGGACGAACCCTGTGCCGATATTAAGACTGCTATCCATAGTTTCCAGCGTTGCTGCGACAGCCCAGTTTTTCCGCTCATAAGGCACCTTTGGACTAGTAGATAAATTCAAATCAGGCGCATCTGAATGGCCCGATTTTGACAAAAGTCCATCACGGATGACAGCAGAATAGGCAAGGTGCTGGCCCTTTGCACGGCGCATCCCTCGCCCTGGCGACAAAAGAGATACCGCCTCTAAAAGATTTGTTTTACCGGCACCATTATCACCAAAGATCACAAGCTGGCCCGCGTGAATGGCAAGGTCGGCCTGTTGATAATTACGGAAATGATCAAGTTTTAGGCGCGACAGCCAACTGCGTTTTGAAGCATTGTCAACCTCAAGGGTAATCATTGGTTTTGGCTTAGATGAATTAATTGTCAAATGTCACTCACACACGCATTGGCATCAAAACAAACAGGTTAGCTTCATCACCCGGCGCCCGAACCAGACTTGGTGATCCCTGATCTGCAAGCGCAAACTCAACCATCTCGCTGTTCACTTGGCCCGCAATATCCAATAGATAACGTGCATTAAAGCCAATTTCCATTTCCGTGCCATCATAGTCAACTTCTAGCTCTTCAGTCGCACTTGACGCATCAGTATTACTTGCCGATAGCGTTAGCAAACCAGGCTTTAGCCCCATTTTTACTGACCTTGACTTTTCCGATGCAATCGTTGCTACACGATCCACCGCCGCTGAAAACGCGCCAACATCCACCTTCATAATTCGATCATTTCCAACGGGAATTACTCGCATGTAATCAGGGAAGGTACCATCAATCAACTTACTCGTCAGACGAACCACATCAAAACGGAATTCGGCGCGAGTTTCAGAGAGACTTACAAGAACTTCACCATCGAAATCATCAAGCAATTTACGTAATTCGTTTACTGCTTTTCGAGGCAGAATAATTGACGGCATCTGGGCCGCGCCTGATGGCAGGACTTGGCGGGTTAGAGCTAGGCGATGCCCATCAGTGGCCACCGCGCATAATTCCCCAGACTCAGCCTTATGAATAAAGATACCATTCAAATAGTAGCGCGTCTCTTCGGTCGAAATGGCAAAACGCGTTGCGTCCATCAAATCACGAACATCAGCCGCACTTAGTGCAAAATTTACGGGCAAATCACTGCTGCTAATAGCCGGAAAATCCTCAACCGGCAGTGTTGGCAGCCTAAAGCTAGAGCGCCCAGCACTGACTATGGCATGACCATCACCAACGGAAATGTCGACTTCTGCACCATCAGGCAATTTGCGTGCAATATCGTATAAAAGATGCGCTGATATGGTGGTTGTTCCAGGCGTCATCACGGAGCAACCAACTTCAGTCACAATATCCATATCCATATCCGTGGCGGTCAGTGCCAATTCAGCATCTTCGGCACGAAGCACAACATTAGCTAAAATAGGAATAGTATTGCGACGTTCAACAACAGATTGCACATGACCCAAGGGCCGCAAAAGGCTCATACGATCAATAGTTAGTTTCATCAGCTTTCTCTTTTTTTTTAGGCATTAGCCGCATATTTCAAACGATATCATCCTGCAAGTTTACGCTGTATACAAAATATAGCATGACATTAAAAAACAAGCATCAAAATATTGAAATTTTGCCGATTCGGCTGTCCGATCAAAAGGAGCGCGAATCAGTCACTTTGGTGGAGTCGAATTAGCCAGACAAAATTGACTTTAACAACTGCACGTCTTCGGCAAGTTGACCGTCACTTTTCGAGAGACTTTCGATAGTTTTGACGGCATGCATAACGGTTGTATGGTCACGCCCACCAAACTGCCGCCCAATATCTGGATAGGATAAAGAAGTCAGGTTTTTTGCCAGGTACATGGCCACTTGACGCGGCCTCGCAATATTACGGGCCCGGCGCGCTGAGAACATTTCTGAAATCCGAACGTCATAATGCGCCGCAACACGTTTCTGAATTGCGTCAACACTAACCTGACGACTACTGGCCCTCAGCAAATCGGCCAAAAGCTCAGCCGCACTTTCAATGGTGATTTCCCGACCCACAAGCATGGCGTGTGCTAAAATGCGATTCAAAGCACCTTCCAATTCACGTACATTGCTTATGATGCGATGCGCCATGAACTCCAGCACTTTGTCCGCGATTTGGACGGGCGCCTGTTCAGCCTTTGCTTGCAAAATCCCAAGCCTTAATTCGTAATCCGCGGGATGTATATCAGCAACCATACCCCATCCAAGGCGCGAACGCAGTCGCTCTTCCATCCCTTCAAGGTCGGTTGGCGATTTATCTGCCGAAATGATTACTTGCCGTCCATCTTCCACCAACGCATTGAATGTATGAAAAAACTCTTCTTGCGTTGAATCCTTTCCGCTAATAAATTGTACATCATCAATCATCAAAACATCAACCGATCGGAACTGCTCTTTGAACGACATTGTGTCACGGAACCGTAGAGCACGCACGAATCGGTACATGAATTTTTCGGCCGATAAATAGAGGACCTTGCGTGACGGCGATTGTTGGCGAATGTGCCACGCAATTGCATGCATCAAATGAGTTTTGCCAAGGCCAACACCGCCATAAAGAAATAGTGGATTAAACGCTACTTTTTCACTCTCAGCGGTTCGACGAGCAACAGCGAAAGCCAACTCGTTTGGCTTTCCCACGACAAAATTAGCAAAAGTGTAACGTGGGTCTAACCCGGCCAAAAGATCATCACCGGCAGGTGACGATATAGCTTGAGCACCTTTTTGGGTTGCAGGCCTTTGCTCGCTTAGACGGTGCGGTTGATTTGTCCGCGCCAGCTGGCGGTTTTCTGCAAGGCGAACCTCGACATGGCGGATAGTCGGTGATACATCACCAAATTCAGCAGATGAAATAACCCGCAAGCGATCGGCATATTGGCTACTGACCCGTTCCCGTGCCAGTGTCGAATTCGCTTCAAGCGTCAAAGTGCCATCCTTCAGACGACTAATCCGCAGTGGCTTAATCCAGTGGCGCCATGCAGCATCCCCAATATCCTTGCGCATACGCTGATTTACCCGACCCCAACAAGCCAACATCCTAGCATCATCGGTGATGTCCGGTACGTTTTTATCTAAAGTTTGGGGGTCGTGTGTATCGGGCACGGCTAAAGCATCAGGGTTATTAAACATATCACCAGACATGAGCCGCGCCTCCACCAAGCTTTCGTTTACCTTTTCTTTAGTGGTGGTCAGACCGTTCGCGATTGCGATTACAGCATCCCCCGCTTCAAGGTTATGCACACATTACCGATTTTTTGATCCCGCACGCAAGACGTCAGACTACTACAAATGCAAAATAAACCTGTCTGCATGTCACTTATTTTTGTTGACATAAATCTTCCGTCAAAACTGCTCTTTCGGAGAAAAATCGAACACAATCAATTACCGAATCGGTAATAGATGATCCGGCGCACGAACCCTCGTTGCTGAAATCAACGGTTGTGACCTTAATTCCATTCAGCACTACCTAATTACTAGGCCGACAAGAGTCTCAAAAACGCCCAAACAACCCAAACAAAAAGGCCCGATGCAAATATAGGTCGGACCTTTGTATGTATTATTTAGCCCAAACAGGCGATTCGCCACCGTCGGGACAGACACTCCTATACCGATAGAGCCTTCACTCGCGCAGACAGGCGCGAGATTTTGCGTGATACAGTATTTTTGTGCAAAATACCCCGAGACACGCCACGCTGCAACTCAGGCTGCGCTTGACGTAGGGCTACACGAGCACTTTCAGCATCGCGAGCGGCAATAGCAATTTCCACTTTTTTTACAAACGTGCGTATCCGACCCATGCGGGCACCATTGATCATTGCGCGGTTAGCATTTCGAATGATCCTCTTTTTGGAAGACTTATGGTTCGCCATCGCGTTTTCACGTCCTTTTACCTCGATATCACGCTCTACTGCGCGGTTTATATGCTTTTTTTGCCACCATCGTCAAGCGCTTTTGCCATCGTTACCCATCATTGCTTTTTTACACACGATGCCTGCGGACATATGATACTCTAGGGTTAGTTTGGCTGTAACATAATTCGCCATAACGGGCCACGCGCCGTTTGTACAGCGCTAATCACTAGCTTTTCGTTTCCCCGAGACCAGTTACCGTTTCCGCCTCCCCAGCCTAGCTGGGCCAAAGTTGTACCATAGAACCCCATGATTTTGGATGCAGGCACTGTTGAGGAAGCAAAAATCATTACAATACGGCCATCGGGCGAGTCAAAAGCAAACCCAAGCTCTGGCTCGATTGAAAGGCCATTCATAATGGGAACGTCGCCAGCCCAACGGTGCTGAATCGTATCAGCGCTAGCTAACTCAACAGAACAGGCCACCCCATATATTAGAACAGCAGATACACTGCCGCGTTTGAGCCAATCAAGCAAACCAATCATCAATAACGTTGGGAGTTTCTTAATTATTGAGATGTGATCAAAAAGGGTCATTTAAATACACCGTTGTTACAACTTCTCCAATCTAGAGTGAGTGGCAGTATAGGCCTAGCGTTGGCAACGAGAACAGTAAAAACTGGAACGTCCCGATTGAACGATGGTTTTTATCAGGGAACTGCACTTTGGACAGGGCTTACCAGCTTGCCCATAAACAGCAAGGCGCTGAACAAAATAACCAATTTCACCGCCGGGTTGAACATGGTCACGAAGTGATGTACCGCCATCTTCAATCGCAGCACGAAGGGTTGTCACAATCGCAGTGGCTAATCTATCTGCTCGCCCACCGGTAATGGTTCCTGCCTTTCGGCGCGGCGAAATACCTGAAAGGAATAACGCCTCATTAGCATATATATTCCCTATGCCAGCGATTAATGCTTGATTTAACAATGCATTTTTAACAGGAGCTGACCGGCCCTTGAACGCAGCTTCCAACAGAGCCGCCGAAAATTTATTGCCAAGCGGTTCTGGGCCCATGCCGACCAACAGCTTATGTCCCAATATTGCCGACTCGGCAAAAAGATCAATCCATCCAAAACGGCGTGGGTCATTCAGCACCATATAGGATCGACTACCGCTTCCTATTTGCGGTGCCATCTCCAGCATGAAATGATCATGTTGGCCAAGTTCCGGTTTATGCTGATAAATACGCACCGATCCTGACATGCCAAGGTGAAGCAACAATACCTCGCCGCTATCTAGATGCATCAGCACATATTTGCCGCGCCGGGTAAGATGAGTAAAAACTTTGTTCGTCAAGCGCTTAGCTAGATTTTCCGGCAAAGGCCACCGTAAATTTTTTCGCCCAACAAAGACCGAAAACACCCGGCGGTTTTCCAAGACCGGTATGAGGGCCTGTTTGACGGTTTCAACTTCAGGTAACTCAGGCATTACAAACATCCCTCTTTTCCAGGCTGGATTTGCGCCCAACTTGGCACTAGGTCAGGCGCGATATCTAATGAAATGGCGAACATCATTTTGTATTTTGCTCTGGGCTGATGTAGATAGAGTGGTATCCTAGATTTCCTGCGTTTGTGACTTTTATTAAGGGCCTCAATAATGAAAGAGTCAGCTTTTGACCTAGCAGAACACAATGCCGATTCCAGCCAGAATATCGCCGCGCAAGACGTCGATCAAGATAGCATAGATTTTGGCTATCGCACTGTCCAGCGCAGTGAGAAGGCGGGGCTTGTGCGTGGAGTCTTTAATTCCGTTGCTGGACGCTATGATCTCATGAATGACCTAATGAGTGGCGGAGTCCACCGGCTTTGGAAAGCCGCAATGATTGATTGGATGGCGCCACAGCCCCACCAAACACTTATCGATCTAGCCGGAGGAACTGGCGATATCAGCATGCGTTTTTTATCTAACGGTGGGGGAATAGCTTGTATCACGGATATTAACCACGCCATGTTGCAGGTAGGCCGTGGTCGTCGCGATTTGGAGCGCATGGCCGGTCAAATTAGTTGGTGTGTTGCCAATGCGGAGACCCTGCCTTTTGACAGCCAAATCGCAGATTTCGTCACAATTGCCTTTGGCCTTCGCAATATAACCGACCGGCAAGCCGCTTTGAGCGAGGCATATCGAATTTTAAAACCCGGTGGGCGATTTCTTTGTCTTGAATTTTCACATGTGCAAAACCGACCACTGGCAAGGCTCTATCACGGTTGGTCATTCAAAGTCTTACCAGTTATGGGCCAAGTCATCGCCGGCGACGCTGACAGCTATCGCTATCTAGCTGAATCCATTCGTACCTTTCCCACCAAAGAAGTGCTTGCAGATATGTTTGCCCAAGCTGGGTTTGCTCATATACGGGTGCGCAGCCTTTCTGCCGGGATTGCGTGCATTCATTCCGGTTGGAAGCTTGATTGATGGCGTTCGACGGCCTCTCCATGATGCGCGCCTTGGCACGACTACCGCATATTGCATGGCATCTTGGGCGTGCCGGTGTTTTAGGGCATATGACCAATATAACCATATTGCCAAGCTGGTTACGGCAAACCTGCCGCATTCTCGATAAGGCTGTGCGGTCGCGGCGGGCGGTCAAGGATGCTGGGGGAGCCTTATGTCAGGCACTTGTTCGGCTTGGTCCTGGCTTTGTTAAATTTGGTCAGGCATTATCAACCCGTTCAGATTTGATTGGGCCCAAACTTGGCCGCTCATTAGCAATGCTGCAAGACAGGTTGCCACCCTTTGCAGCGTTACGTGCCCGACAGATTGTAACTAGTCAGACCGGCCTACCAATTGAGACGGTGTTTAGCCAGTTTGATGATGAAGCCGTAGCTGCCGCTTCAATTGCCCAGGTACACCGTGCCATTCTTGCCGATGGAAGAGCGGTTGCGGTCAAGCTTTTACGACCAGATATTGAAAAGCGCATGCAAGCGGACACTGCGCTTTTTTATTCCCTTGCGCAAATTCTTGAATGGCTAGCCCCAGGGCTCCGGCGGCTTCATTTGGTAACCGCCGTTGCCCAGTTCCGCCAATTGTCCAAAATAGAGCTGGATCTTCGTCTTGAAGCCGCGGCAGCGGGCCGCCTTGCTGATAACATGCGTGATGATAAGGGCATTTATATCCCGTGGGTTGATCTCGAAAATAGCACTAGGCAGATGCTTATCATCGAATGGATAGATGGCATACGCATCGATGATGTTGCCAACCTAACCAAGGCTGGACATGATATTGGCAAAATTACCGAATACGCGGCGCGCAGCTTTTTCAACCAGGTGTTTCGCGATGGCTATTTTCATGCCGATATGCACCCTGGCAATATTTTTGTGCGCCCCGACGGAACCTTAGTTCCAATTGATTTTGGCATTATGGGCTATCTTGATTTTCGAGACCGTCTATTTTTGGCTCGCCTGCTCAGTGCAATGCTGGATCGTGACTATGATATGGTTGCGACTCTGCACAAAGAAGCTGGCATGCTTAATGAGAATGTTTCGGTGCATCAGTTCTCGCAATCGGTGAGGGCAGTAGCTGATCCGGTCATGGGCAAAGCACTTGGTGACGTTTCACTTGGCCTTGTTCTAGGACAAATTTTTCAGCTTGCTACCCGTTTTGAAATTGAGGTACAGCCCCAATTCAATCTTTTGCAAAAAACCATGATGATGGCTGAAGGCGTTGCCCGGCAATTGAACCCCAGCGCAAATATGTGGCAATTATCACGCCCACTTACCAATGACTGGATGGAGAGCCAGGCCAATGTGAAAACACAAGCCAGACGGATATTTGATGAAGCAACGCAAATCCTTGCGCGGTTGCCAACACTTATCAATAATTTTGAGAAGGCCCAAGAAAGACAAGCACCTCCACAACCATCCGTTTGGCCCGGTAGGATCGCGCTTTTGGCCCTTTTACTTGCGGTCATAAGTTTATTCACAAAATTAAATTAAAAATACTCAAAATCGAATAAATTTGAATTTTTGAGCTATTTTTGATAGTTTTCTTTTGAATAAATTATAAAAAGGTATATTTGTGAATTTATCAGCGCTTATTACAGCATTAGGTGGGCGACGTGCCCTTCAACAGCTTCTAGACGTTGGACCAAGCGCCGTCAGCAATTATATGACCCGTGGTCATTTACCAAATCGTGTCAAACCGATCATTTATGCTGCCTTGACTGCCAAGGGCTATCAGGTAAGACCTCATGATCTGGAGATCTTAGCAGGCCCAACGAAATTGCTGATGTCTGACATGATTACCAATTCAGGGCCGCGCATTGTATTGATTATATCAGGGGGTATCGCCGCCTACAGGGCCCTAGAGACCGCCCGGCAATTGCAAAAGCGTGGGGCTCGTATCACAGGTGTGATGACTGAAAGCGCCAAGCAATTTATCACCCCCCTTAGCCTTGCCGCCTTAACCGGTGAAAAATGCTATGATAATCTATTCTCGCTAACGGACGAGGCTGAAATGGGCCATATCCAAATTGCCCGATCTGCTGATCTGGTTCTAGTGGTGCCAACAACAGCAAATTTCATGGCGCGCGCCAATGCTGGCATTGCCGATGATCTTGCCACCACTATTTTGCTTGCAACCTCGGCCAAAGTGGCCATGGCGCCAGCCATGAATCCTGCCATGTGGGCACATCCGGCAACAAAAAATAATTTTACCAGCTTGGCCCAGCGCGGCGTACATATGATTGGACCGGACATAGGTAATACCGCATGCGGAGAAGAGGGTGAAGGGCGCATGTGCGAGCCAAGCTATATTGCTGATGTCGCCATGAAATTGGTTGAAGCCCTGCCCACCAATCAACCGTCTCGTAATGTTACCAGCAACCAAGGACAAGTTGGTGCCCTTGTTGGCAAACGCGTTATCATCACATCTGGCCCAACGATTGAGCCTATTGATAAGGTACGTTTTATTGCCAATCACTCATCAGGCAAACAAGGTCATGCAATTGCCGCGGCACTCGCCGGCCGCGGCGCGAATGTAACATTGGTCAGCGGACCGGTGACTGAAACGCCGCCTGGCCATGTCAATCTAGTGCCGGTAACAACCGCAGCTGAAATGCTTTCCGCCTGCACGACCGCTATCGCTGGCAAGCGTACTGATATCGCTATTTGCGCCGCTGCTGTTTCCGATTGGCGGGTGACATCCGCAGCATCAAAAAAAATTAAGAAGTCCAATGATCCCAGTACCAAGATGCTACTGGAACTGAGCCAAAACCCTGACATCCTTGCCAATCTTTCAACCAGCGAGAACCGACCAAAACTAGTAATCGGTTTTGCCGCAGAGACTGAAAATTTATTTGAAAACGCTAAAGCTAAGCGCCACCGCAAAGGTTGTGACTGGATGATCGCCAATCAGGTTGGTGGCGACGATGATCCAGTTTTTGGTAGCACAACAAACAAAGCGTTAATGATTACGGAGCGCAACGTTGAAACTTGGCCCAAAATGCAGAAGACTGAGCTTGCGGAAAAGCTAGCGGACCGAATTGAAGCGGAATTTGCCAAATGAACCAAATAAGAATTAAGTTCCGGCGCCTGGCCCACGCAAGTGATCTCGCATTGCCATCCTACGCAACGGAAGGCGCCGTTGGGATAGACATTGCAGCTGCCATTGACCGGCCAACATGTCTACAACCAGGGGCCATAATGGCGATCCCAACCGGCTTTGCCATGGAACTGCCTCCCGGATATGAAGCCCAGATAAGACCGCGTTCTGGACTGGCTTTAAAACACGGATTAACAATTGCCAATGCACCAGGCACTATTGATAGTGATTATCGCGGTGAAATTGCAGTAATCTTATTGAATAATGGTAAGCGGGCTTTCACCGTTACTAGAGGCATGCGCATTGCCCAAATGGTGCTTGCTGCGGTAACTATAATAACCCCGATCGAGGTCAATGATTTGGATGAAACCGAGCGTGCAGCGGGTGGATTTGGATCAACAGGTTTGTGAGGCATAATGCTGAATGACAAGGATCTGGAAAGATATGCCCGACAACTTATCATGCCAGCGATTGGCGAGGATGGGCAGGAAAAGCTCTTGGCGGCGCGCGTTCTTGTGGTGGGAGCTGGTGGGCTTGGCGCACCACTGATCTTGTATCTTGCTGCCGCTGGCATTGGTACCATAACCATTCTTGATGATGATGATGTCTCTAGAAGTGATTTGAACCGGCAAATCATTTATCGGGATGACGATGTCGGCTCACCAAAATCGCGGCATGCCGCCAATGCGGCCAGCATGCTTAATCCCGATATAAACGTATCGCGGCTCGCTGTTCGACTTAAACGCAGCAATGTTGAAAAACTTATAACCTCACATGATATTGTGATTGATTGCACCGATAATGCCAAAACGCGCTATCTGGTGGGTGATGCCGCGCACCATTTTGGCCGGCCGCTGGTATTTGGCGGCGCAGTTCGCATGGAAGGCCAAATTTCAGTTTTCCAGAGTAGCGTCAAAGGTCATTTTGGAAGCCCATGCTATCGTTGTGTTTTTCCATCAATGCCCGATGTCAAACAAGCGCCAGGCTGTTCCGAAGCGGGCATTCTTGGCCCCCTAGCTGGCTTGGTTGGCACTCTACAGGCACTAGAAACCATAAAACTGATTCTTGGCCAGCCAAGAACCCTAACTGGCAGGCTTTTGCTGATTGAAGGCGCTGGCAGTGATTTTATAGAAATTCGGACAGTCGCTCGCCCTGATTGCAGCTGTTGCGGCAAACCTGCAAAAGATATTTTTTAAGTGCTGAAGACCGCCAGCCTTACGAGCACTATCACGAGGTCTTGTTGCTGACCCTGCTACTAAAACATCGCCTCAATGACGCGATCGGGGGGAGTATGACCATCCCAAAATGTTTGAACATTGATAATTACCTTATCACCCATTTGTAGACGGCCTTCAATCGTTGCTGACCCAATATGTGGTAGCAAAACAACATTGGGTAAATCACAAAGGGCGGAGGGAATATCTGGCTCGGTGCTGTAAACATCAAGCCCCGCGCCCGCGATATGGCGTTGGGCCAGCAAGTCAGCGAGAGCCTTTTCATCCACTACTTCGCCGCGCGATGTATTTACGATATAGGCTGATGACTGCATAAGAGAAAGGCGGTCGGCCGATAGCAGTTGGTTAGTCGCTGGAGTGTGCGGACAATTCACAGAAACGATATCAACGCGGGCCAGCATTTGATCCAGAGATTCCCAATAGGTCGCCTCAAGCTCAGCCTCAGTTTCGGGATGAACAGGCTTGCGATTATGATAGTGAATTGATAGGCCAAATCCGCGGGCACGGCGAGCAACCGCCTCGCCAATACGGCCCATGCCAACAATACCAAGACGCTTGCCATTAATACGATGACCCAGCATGCCAGTTGGCGACCAGCCTTGCCACTTTCCTGAACGGGCTAGCGCATTTCCTTCGGCAATACGACGTGGAACGGCCAGAATAAGTGCCATTGTCACATCGGCGGTATCTTCAGTTAACACGCCAGGCGTATTGGTTACGGTAATTCCGCGTGCTTTTGCAGCGGCAAGATCAATATGGTCAACTCCCGTTCCAAAAGATGCAATAAGGCGCAATTGATCGCCAAACTTTGCAATCAGATCCGCATCAATTTTATCAGTAACGGTTGGTACCAGGACATCTGCCGTTTTAACGGCAGCCTCTAAATCATCTCTTGTCAGTGCCTGATCGCTATCATTTAGAGTTGCGTCAAACAACTCACGCATACGAGTTTCAATTGTTTCCGGCAGTTTACGTGTCAAAATCAATTTTGGTTTGTTTTGACTCATGGAGCGCCCTCATAACTTTTTTCACAAATACTTAACGGTAGCTGGCAATAAACCAAATTAAACTTTATCTTCGTCCCAATTCGCTTGATGGAGGTGGATTCTATCTTTAACCCCTAACATTCTTATTAAAACAACAGAACTCTAACAGAACAACGAGCAGCATGAAAAACAAAATTATCGCAGTAAATCACAATCGTCTGCATCTAGCGCTTTTTTTTAGCCTCGTGTGGACATCAACAACTTTGCTTTACCCAGTCACATGGATCACGGGGGCTACCAAGGCCACCGCGCAAGAGGTAAAATTAACTGTGCGAGGAAGCGGGTTGCCAGTGCCACGCTATGTGACACTGAAGTCTGATGAGGCGAATCTGCGAGCTGGCCCAGGGCTTGAATATCCGGTCCTATGGCAATACCGCACTCCGAAATTGCCCGTTCGTGTCGATGCTGAATTTGGTATTTGGCGCAAAATAGTTGATCATGATGGCACCGCTGGTTGGATGCATGGCTCAGTTCTATCATTAAGCCGCATGGCCTTGGTAAAAACCGATATGGCCAAAATCCACGACAGTCCTGATCCAACATCAACGGTCATAGCATTGGCCGAACGTAACGCATTGATGATATTGCAATCCTGCCCAAAGTCATGGTGCAGGGTAGAAGCAACAAACGTACGCGGTTGGATCAAACGGCAGGCTATATGGGGGTTACTTCAAACTGAAAGCCTTGATTGATCCAGACGGCCTGCTAGAAATCAAAAAACGGCACCACCGGATTATTGTGATGCCGTTTTTTATTCGGTCTTTACTCAAGCCATTTTCGCAAAATGATTTCTTAGGCAATATCGAACCGGTCTGCGTTCATGACCTTAGTCCATGCGGACACAAAATCACTGATAAATTTTTCTTGCGCGCTGTCAGTTGCATACACTTCGGCCAAGGCACGAAGCTGCGAGTTTGATCCAAATACAAGATCAACCCGGCTACCCGTTCTCACTGCCTTGCCGGTGGTCCGGTCATACGCCTCATAGGAATTACTTCCGGTTGGCTTCCATGTGACGCTCATATCCAACAGCGTGGTAAAGAAGTCATTGGTAAGTTTACCCGATGTTTGAGTAAAAACGCCATGCCCGCCCTCACTAATGCCAAGGGAACGCATGCCACCAAGCAAAACAGTCATTTCCGGTGCCGACAGACCCAAAAGTTGGGCTTTATCAAGAAGCATCTCTTCTGGACTAACAGAAAAATCAGCTTTCTGATAGTTGCGGAAGCCATCAGCCACAGGCTCAAGAACCGCAAATGATTCCACATCTGTTTGAGCTTGGGATGCATCACCGCGGCCCGGTGTGAATGGAACTTTTACACCAGAGGCCTGCTCGATACCGACGTTACCTGCCAGCACAATCACATCCGCAATTGAAGCACCGCTATTGGCAGAAATTGACTCCAGAACTGATAAAACCCGTGCTAATTGATCTGGCTTATTCACCACCCAGTCTTTTTGCGGTGATAAACGGATGCGGGCACCATTGGCCCCGCCACGCATGTCAGAACCGCGGAAAGTTGAGGCGCTGGCCCATGCTGTTTCAACCATTTCTTTAATGCTCAAACCACTAGACTCTATTTGAGCCTTCACTGAATCAACATCGTAGCTGGTCGTCCCGACAGGAACCGGGTCTTGCCAGATCAGCTCTTCTTCTGGCACTTCTGGGCCAATATAGCGGCTTCTTGGTCCCATATCACGATGCAATAATTTGAACCAAGCCCGTGCAAATGCGTCGGCAAAATGTTCCGGGTTTTTTTGGAACCGTTCTGAAATTTCCCGGTATACCGGATCTTCCCGCATAGCCATATCTGCAGTGGTCATCATTGTTGGCACACGAACAGTTTCATCCTCTGCATCAGGGGCTAAATCTTCCACCTTTTGGTTAACCGCATGCCAAATATGTGCACCAGCTGGACTTTTTGTAAGCTCCCATTCATATCCGAGCAACAGATCAAAATATCCATTATCCCATTCCGTGGGATTCGCGGTCCAAGCACCCTCAACGCCACTAGTAATCGCGTCCCTTCCCTTGCCAGACCCATGTTTGCTAATCCAGCCAAGGCCCATTTCTTCAATTGCGGCTGCCTCCGGTTCGGCGCCAACAAGCCCTGCATCACCCGCACCGTGGGCCTTACCAAAAGTGTGACCACCAGCGACCAGCGCAACCGTTTCTTCGTCATTCATTGCCATTCGGCCAAATGTTTCGCGAACATCAAGGGCGCTGGCCAAAGGGTCAGGGTTGCCGTCCGGGCCTTCGGGATTGACGTATATCAAGCCCATCTGGACCGCTGCAAGTGGGTGTTCAAGATCGCGCTTGCCCGAATAACGCTTATTTCCAAGCCATTCATCCTCAACACCCCAATAAATGTCTTCCTCAGGGGCCCAGATATCTTCACGGCCACCACTAAATCCAAAAGTTTTGCCGCCCATTGACTCAATCGCAACATTCCCAGTCAAAATTAACAAGTCTGCCCAACTGATCTTATCTCCATACTTCTGTTTTATGGGCCACAACAAACGTCTTGCCTTGTCTAGGTTACCATTATCAGGCCAGCTATTCAGCGGCGCAAAACGTTGCGCGCCCGTGCCGCCACCACCACGACCATCACCACTTCTGTAGGTTCCAGCCGCATGCCATGTCATACGGATGAAAAACGGACCATAATGACCGTAATCTGCCGGCCACCAATCTTGCGAGTCTGTCATCAAATCGTTTAGGTCTTGTTTCAATGCATTATAGTCGAGTGATTTGAACGCCTCACGGTAGTTGAAATCCTTACCCATAGGATTTGATTTCTGATCATGTTGATGCAGCATGCCTATATTCAATTGATTAGGCCACCATTCGCGATTTGATGTGCCACTTGCGCTGTTGCTTGTGACGGCCCCATGCATTACTGGGCATTTGCCCATATTATTTCCATCCATCTAACTCTCCGATTGTACTCACTGAAATCCAGTCAAAAGCATGAAAGCTATCTTACTTGGCGGCCGGATATGGTGAAGGTTGACTCTATTTAAGAAGATAAGTGTGATGTCGAACCGGGTCAAGGCTGTTTAGAGTGATTTTAAACTAGCTAGAAACAACTTTTTGGCGGTTAAAACAAAAATTTTTGCTCATCTTGTTTAGTTTATCAGGCCCATTTATTCAGGTCATGTGAGAAGAAGACACCTTATTTACTTTGGATATGGATAACCACATCAACGGCCTTGATCTCATGTCCATCGGGTGCCTGCGGCAATTTCGCAAGAATCACATCATCATTTGGAATATCGAGAAGCTGGTCGTTTGACGCTTCGTAAAAATGATGATGATGATCAGTATTCGTATCAAAGAGGCTGTATTCATTGTGTACCAAAACGCGGCGTAATAGCCCAGCCTCAGTAAACTGATTCAATGTATTATAGACGGTGCCACCAGATACCCGTAGGCCTGCAGCTGTAATTTCTTCGGTCAAACTATCAGCGCTAACATGACGATGGCGACCATCGAACAACAAAGCCGCAATCGCAACACGTTGGCGGGTCGGTCGCAACCCGGCAAGGCGCAATTGCTCCGCAAATTCTGCCAATGTTGACAAATCCGTCCTTTGCTTCACTTTTTGTCGCGCATTTTCCGTCATCATGGGTTCAAAATGAGCGGTCGCCAGACAAATGTCAATAATACCTTGGCTTAAAGGGGCGTTTCATGCTTTCTATAGCTGGTTCAGAGCTGCCTTTGGGCTTGGCACTTAAGATCAGAGAACCATGTGATTTGGCTTTGATTGGCTTTGCTTTTCAGGCAAAGTTGGATACTAGGCAAGCTCAGGGATACCCACAGTCGTGGCCCCCAAAATGAACTGGCCCAAAACAAGGAAGTGATAATGTCGCCTAACGATCAGAATTCTTTTACCTACGATGAATTGATCACCTGTGCAAAAGGCCAAATGTTCGGCGCGGGAAACCCACAATTACCACTGCCACCAATGCTGATGTGTGACCGTATCACAAATATTGATGCAGATGGCGGTGCCTTTGGCAAAGGCCAGATTGACGCCGAATTTGATCTTAATCCCAATTTATGGTTTTTCCCCTGCCATTTTGAGGGTGACCCTGTTATGCCTGGCTGTCTTGGCATGGATGCGTTATGGCAGTTGGTTGGCTTTTTTTTAGGCTGGTCAGGTGGGCTCGGCCGTGGACGGGCACTTTCAGTTGGCGAAGTTAAATTCACTGGGCAAATTTTACCAGACAACAAATTGGTTGGCTTTCGCCTCGATATAAAGCGCGTTATCATGCGTCGCCTTGTTCTGGGCATTGCCGATGGCAAGGTACTATGCGATGGCCAGGTTGTCTTTGAAGCGAATGATATTCGGGTGGGCTTATTTACCCCGGAAGGAGATTGATAATCATGCGCCGTGTCGCCATAACCGGAATAGGAATTTTATCATCGATTGGGAATAATGTCAGTGAAGTTACTAATTCACTACGCAATGGTAAATCAGGTATTGTTGCGGCGCCCGAATATACTGAACTCGGCTTTCGTAGTCAGGTACACGGCACCGTCAAAATTGATGTTGCCGAACATGTTGATCGCAAGCAATTGCGGTTTATGGGTGAGGGAGCGGCCTATGCAGTGCTAGCTATGGAACAGGCAATTGCCGATGCCGGTCTCGAAGAGAGTGATGTCTCGAATGTTAAAAGTGGCCTTATAGCCGGATCTGGCGGACCATCAACAGCAAATCTTCTAGCTGCGTTTGATATAACCCGGGAAAAAGGACCAAAACGCATTGGCCCATATATGGTGCCACGCTGCATGTCATCAACCGTATCAGCCTGTATCGCTACATTTTTCAAAATTCGTGGTATTAATTATTCGATTTCATCAGCCTGTTCAACATCGGCGCATTGCATTACAGCTGGCGCTGATGCTATTCGTAGCGGCAGTCAAGACATTGTATTTGCTGGTGGCGGCGAGGAATTGCATTGGACGCTATCTGTATTATTTGATGCGATGGGTGCAATGTCGTCAAAATATAATGATACACCAGAACTGGCATCGCGCCCATATGATGTGGATCGGGATGGATTTGTTATTGCTGGCGGCGGCGGCATGGTGGTTCTCGAAGATATGGATCATGCGCTTGCGCGCGGGGCCAAAATTTATGCTGAACTTGTTGGCTATGGCGCCAACTCAGATGGTGAAGATATGGTTGCCCCTTCTGGTGAGGGGGCGCTGCGCTGTATGGAGCTTGCCCTTAACGGCTTTGATGGTAATAAACTAACCGACAAGGTTGATTACATCAATGCACATGGCACCTCGACTCCTGTTGGTGACGTAAAGGAGCTTGAAGCGGTGCGCAATGTCTTTGAGCCAATCGGCTATCTGCCAGTTGTAACGTCAACCAAGTCACTCACTGGTCATTCACTTGGCGCAACCGGTGTACAGGAAGCAATTTACACTATAATCATGATGCAGAATAATTTTATTGCAGCATCAGTCAATATTCAAACGCCCGACACAGCCATTGGAGATATTCCCGTAGCCCGAAACCGCTTGGATGATGTGAGCATCAATCTAGCATTATCAAATTCATTTGGATTCGGTGGCACCAATGCCACATTGGCCTTACGGAAGGTTTAGCCATGCACGCAAAAAAATTGTTAAGCGGCAAGCGTGGCCTTGTGATGGGGGTTGCTAATGACAAATCTATTGCATGGGGCATTGCTGAAGCCGCGGCAAACCAAGGGGCCGAGGTTGCTTTTTCCTTCCAAATGGAAGGATTTGGAAAACGCCTCGCTCCATTGGCAGACTCGATTGGATCAAAAATCATGATCGAATGTGATGTTGCCCAAGAGGGGGCGGTTGATAATTGTTTTACCGAATTGGCAACCCATTGGCCAACGATTGATTTTGTTGTCCATGCGCTGGCCTATTCCGATAAAAACGAATTAAAAGGCGCCTATATGAACACCAGCCGGGATAATTTTGCAAATACCCTGATGGTATCAGCTTATTCCTTTACCGAGGTTGCCCGCGCCGCAAGCACCATGATGCCTGTTGGCGGGTCCTTAGTCACATTAAGTTTTCTTGGCGCCCAGCGCAGCACCCCAAACTATAATGTTATGGGCGTCGCCAAGGCTGCACTAGAAGCATCAGTGCGATATCTTGCGGTTGATCTTGGCGGACAGAATATCCGAGTGAACACACTGTCGGCTGGGCCAATGCGCACCCTTGCCGGTGCTGCAATTACAGGAGCTAGACATATTTTCCGCCATTCCGAACATAACGCCCCCTTGCAGCGCAATCCAGGTCTGGAAGATGTTGGCCGGGCTGGGATTTATCTGTTATCTGACCTGTCATCAGGGGTAACTGGCGAGGTGCATTTTGTTGATGGTGGCTATAATAGCGTTGGCATTCCGAACGAGTCCTAATGCTAACCTTGATAACAAAAATCGTAGTCTTAAAAAGACAGCACTAAATAGCACTGCCTTTTTTTAGGTCACGAGGTTTCGTTAGTGTGTTTCAGGTGCAATATCAAGGTCGGCGCCTGACTCCTGGTCAACGCGCTTCATTGACAGCTTCACCTTACCACGATCATCAAAACCGATGACCTTAACCTTAACTATGTCACCCTCCTTGCATATATCGGTAGTTTTTTCAGTGCGGCCATTCTGCAATTCGGAAATATGCACAAGACCATCCTTAGCTCCAAGGAAATTAACAAATGCACCAAAATCAACAGTTTTGACAACAGTACCGTCATAAATAACGTCAAGTTCAGGCTCGGCAACGATATCGCGGATCCGCGCAACGGCGGCCTCGCCAGATGTCCCCGACACAGCAGCAATCTTAACCGTTCCATCATCTTCAATATCAATTTTAGCGCCTGTTTCCTCACAGATTTCACGGATGATTTTTCCACCGGGGCCAATGATATCACGAATTTTATCAACCGAAATTTTCAAGGTAGTAATCTTTGGTGCGCTATCTGCAAGATCATCACGGGCCGAGGTGAGGGCTTTACCCATTTCATCAAGAATATGAATCCGGCCTTCACGCGCCTGATCAAGTGCAATCTGCATAATTTCCGGCGTTATAGAAGTGATTTTTATGTCCATCTGCAACGATGTCACACCTGTTGCTGAACCAGCCACTTTAAAATCCATATCGCCGAGATGGTCTTCATCACCCAGAATATCGGATAGAACGGCAAAATTATCGCCCTCTTTTATAAGGCCCATCGCAATACCGGCAACAGGACGCTTAATCGGCACACCTGCGTCCATCATTGCCAATGATCCACCACAAACGGTCGCCATTGATGACGATCCATTTGACTCGGTGATCTCAGATACCAGTCGGATGGTATAAGGGAACTCCTCTTTACTTGGGAGCAGTGGGCGAAGAGCACGCCATGCCAATTTACCATGACCAATTTCGCGGCGACCGGGCGAGCCAACCCTGCCAGCTTCACCAACGGAATAAGGTGGAAAATTATAGTGCAGCATAAAGCTTGACCGGCTCTCACCAACTAACGCATCAATAATTTGTTCATCTTGGCCCGTACCAAGTGTAGCAACGACCATGGCTTGTGTTTCCCCACGGGTGAACAAGGATGAACCATGAGCGCGGGGTAGAAATCCAGCTTCGGAAACGATTTTTCGGACTGTTTTTGTATCACGGCCATCAATACGCACGCCTGTTTTCAAAATAGCGCCGCGAACAATATCAGCTTCCATGCCTTTGACAAGGCCGCCAACGAGAACCGGGTCATACTCCTCACCAACTGCTACCTTCGCCTCAGATCGCACCTTATTAAGAGCAGTCTGACGCTCAGACTTATCCGCCACCTTATATGCAGCGTTAAAGCCCTTGCTGAAACTTTTCAACACCTTATTGATATCATCAATTTCAGCTGGCTCGGGTGGCAAGTCACGCGGCTCTTTTGCGCAAGACTCAGCTAGTTCGATAATCGCATCAATGACCGGTTTAATGTTATCATGGCCAAAATTCACCGCGCCAAGCATAACTGCCTCAGACAATTCCTTGGCTTCAGATTCAACCATCAACACGCCTTCGTGCGTGCCGGCCATTACCATATCCAACTCGCTAACTTCCATCTGGTCAACAGTTGGATTCAGCACGTAGGCGCCATCAATCCAACCAATGCGAGCAGCCGCAATAGGGCCAAGGAAAGGAACACCAGACAGGGTCAATGCTGCCGATGCACCAACTAATGCGGCGATGTCTGGATTGTTTTCCATATCATGTGCAAGCACAGTACAAATAACCTGTGTTTCACATTTGAATGATTTTGGGAAAAGCGGGCGGATTGGACGATCGATCAGCCGGCAAACCAACGTTTCATTTTCTGACGGCCGGCCTTCACGCTTGAAAAAGCCACCCGGGATTTTTCCTGCAGCAAAGGCCTTCTCCTGATAGTTTACGGTCAACGGAAAAAAGTCCTGACCAGGCTTTGGGCTATGGGCCGCAACAGCCGTACACAATACTTTTGTTTCGCCAAGGCTAACCATAACGGCACCATCGGCTTGACGGGCAACTTTACCAGTTTCTAGGGCCAAAGTTGTACCGCCCCATTCCATTTCTTTGCGGAATAACTTGAACATTTATTTTATCTCTTTCATTTCATCTCCATTCCGGCAGTCCGGTAAGAGAACAGCAACACTACAATGCCCATCCTCATGATGGCCATTGTTTTGACAAGGGGGTAAATTGTTTTGAAGGTAATCGCGCAGAGTCGGCATACGTTCATCGACGGCACGCTCAATCAGCCTTGTTCGCGCCGTGTTTGTTCATTACCCCTTTGATAGATCGCTGTTCTCGCACGCAACGCCAAAAAAAGCAATTAAAATGCATCATGTAAAAAGCTGCCTCACGACGAGGCAAGACAGCTATCAAAAATCTATTTAGATCGAAAAGCCTAGCGACGAAGGCCGAGCTTTTCAATCAGATCTTTGTAGGCTGCAATGTCGCCAGCCTTTATATAATCGAGCAGGCTACGGCGTTGGCCAACCATGGCCAAAAGACCTCGGCGTGATCCAAAATCCTTTTTATGATCTTTCAGATGTTCGGTCAGATTGCGAATGCGTTCAGACAAAATAGCGACTTGAACCGATGCAGATCCTGAATCCTTTTCGTTTTTACCAAACTCAGTAATAAGTTCAGCTTTTCGTTCTTGCGTAATCGACATCAAAACCTCCTGTGACCAAGTTTAATTTATATATTCAACACACGAACAGGGCAAACCGCTCCAGCTTTAATCACTACAAATGCCACCGGGCGGTTTCCCTCGACAGCGATTGCGGTTACGCCAGTCAAAAGTGCCTGAAACCGGTCTCTCGCCGGAGCAGAGATCGCAGTTAGCGTTTGACCATGACGAAGCTTTTTTGCCTCATTCGCCGAAATGGGTAACGCCGGGATGTCGTCCAGCGCACTCAAAACAGGGTGCAAATGTTCGAAAGCCGCGGCACTATGCGTCAGAGTTTCCAAAAAATCCAGTGAAATCGAATGGTTTGCGTGAAATTGTCCAACTGAGAGCCGACGGAGCGCTGTCACGTGGGCAGCTGTGTCAAGATCACGTCCTAAATCGCGGGCTAATGCGCGGATATAAGCTCCTTTGCCGCAAGCCACAAAAAATCGAGCATGTGTTGCATTTGAGGATAAAAGACGAAAAGATTCAATGTGGATTTGTCGGGGTGTGAGAGTAACTGGCGGGACGCCATTTTGTGCATTACGGGCCAAATGATAGGCCCTCTTACCTTTAATTTTAACCGCCGAGTAAAGCGGAGGCACCTGATCAATATAACCTTGATAATACGCCAAGGCAGAATCAACGGCAGAAGCATCAGGCCTATGATTAGACCGACGCGTTACTGCCCCCTCGCTGTCATCCGTGCTGGTTTCGACACCCCAAGCAAGTTCAAATTCATAAGATTTTTGTTGGCTCATCGCAAAGGAAGTAGTCTTGGTCGCCTCACCAAGCGCGATCGGCAAAACTCCACTTGCTAAAGGATCTAACGTCCCACCATGACCCGCCTTCGCCGCATCAAAAACACGGCGAACGATAGCTACTGCTTTTGCTGAACTTATTCCAATCGGTTTGTCAAGATTAATCCAGCCATGAATGGGCTGCCCTTGTTTACGTGCCATCGGCTCATGAGCCCTGCCGGATTGCCTTAAAGAGCTGGCTCATCCGAGCCGCATTTTCAAAACTATCATCTAGGTAAAACCGTAATCGAGGGGTTCGCCGCAACTGAACTTTTTTTGCAACAAGTGACTGAATTAAGGGCGCCAATTTGTTTAACGCAGGTAAAATAACGTCCGCGTTTACTCCACCAAGTGGCATTGTGTAGACGCGCGCGTTGGCAAGATCAGGGCTTACTGAAATTTCTGAAATAGTGATCGACACATTAACAAGATCAGGGTCAAAAAAGTCTTCGCGCATCAGAATTTCTGATAGAGCATGCCGCAAGGTCTCTCCAACACGTAATTGACGCTGGCTTGGAACTTTAGCAGTTTGCGAACGACCCGATTTTGACGGCATTAGCCTGATCCTCTTATTACAGCCCTTCTGAGTAAAAGTGAGCCGGCCCAATAATAGAGTGTTTGGCTAGCTACCCAGTCGTCATTTGAAAAGTTGCTAATCCAGCGTCCTTGCAACTTCGCGAAGTTCAAAGCATTCGATCACATCACCTTCTTGAATGTCTGAATAACTCTCAAATCCCATGCCGCATTCTAAACTCTCACGAACTTCCTTAACTTCGTCCTTAAATCTTTTAAGGGTTTTAAGCGAACCTTCATGTATAACCACATTATCTCGCAACAAACGCACTTTGCATCCACGCTTGATAACACCCTGAGTGACAAGACAACCGGCCACCTTGCCAATTTTCGACACACCAAAAACCTGGCGGATTTCCGCATAGCCGATAAAATCTTCCTGAGTATCGGGGCTAAGAAGCCCACCCATTGCCGTTTTCACTTCATCAATTAGTTCATAAATAATTGAATGGTATCGTATTTCTACACCATCACGTTTTGCTAAATCTCGTGCTTGCGGTATTGCCCTGACATTAAAACCAACCACGATGGCGTTGGAAGCTGAGGCCAGGCTGATATCAGATTCGCTCAATGCACCAACACCTGCGGAAAGAAGGCGTACTTTCACTTGTTCCGTGCCCAGCTTTTCCAGTGCTACTCGGATCGCCTCAAGCGAGCCATGAACATCTGTCTTGATTACTACCGGCAATTCTTCGGCTTCACCAGCGGCAATCGCAGATAGCATCTGTTCAACTGAACCTCGTGCCCCTCGCGCCGCCTCATGGTCACGGTTTCGCCGTTTACGGTATTCAGCAATTTCACGCGCTCGAGCCTCACTCTCAACAACCACACAGCTATCACCCGCCATTGGCGTGCCATTTAATCCCAAAATCTCAACCGGCTGGCCAGGTTCAGCAGATTCCAATGTCTTGCCACGGTCATCCAGTAGCGCACGGACACGACCACTTTCAGCCCCAATCACAAAGATGTCACCTTGCTTTAAAGTTCCTCGTTGAACTAGCACCGTAGCAACCGATCCTTTGCCACGTTCCACCTTTGATTCCACAACGACGCCTTCAGCTGGCCGATCTGGATTTGCTTTCAGCTCGAGAAGTTCAGCCTGTAGCATAATAGCTTCTTCAAGCTTATTGAGCCCCATCCCAGTATGGGCGGAGACATCAACACACAAAACATCACCACCAAAATCTTCAGTGATGATCTCATGCTGCAGCAGATCACTGCGGACTCGCGCCGGATCAGCTTCCGGTTTATCACACTTATTAACTGCAACAATCGTCGGACATCCCGCTGCTTTGGCATGATTTATTGCTTCGATGGTTTGCATCATCACAGAGTCATCAGCCGCCACAACAAGAACCACAATATCGGTGATATCTGCACCGCGCGAACGCATTTGGGTGAAGGCTTCATGACCCGGCGTATCAATAAAAGTGATCACATTGTCAGCAATAGTATTGATCTGGTAAGCACCAATATGCTGAGTAATGCCACCCGACTCTCCCGCGGCAACATCCGTTCGACGAATGGAGTCAAGCAGGCTTGTTTTTCCATGGTCAACATGACCCATAACGGTGACGACAGGTGGACGGGATTTTAAGCTTTCGGACGGATCATCCTCGCCACTGAGACCAATCTCAATATCAGATTCTGATACACGCTGAGCACGATGACCAAATTCCCCAACAACTAATTCAGCAGTTTCGCCATCAATCGGCTGGGTCGCTGTTGCCATGATACCAATTTTCATGAGCTCTTTTACAACATCTGCTGTCCGCTCGGCCATCCGATTGGCCAATTCCCCAACTGTAATATTATCAGGGATCACCACATCACGAACTTGTTTGACCTGAGGCTGCTCTTCGCGCATGCGCGCACGCTCACGCTGACGTTTTACTGAAGCCAATGACCTTTGACGCCGGTTATCATCACCAGACAATGCTTGTGTAATGGTCATTTTTCCTGATTGGCGACGACCACCAGCCTCGCGACGCGGCGCGGGGCGACGAGGGGCCATTTCTTCGGCCTCGCGACGGCGGCGACTTTGAACTTCTGTTGGGGTTGGCCCAAATTTATTAACATTAGCAGCGTCACGCAATGCATGAATGTTTGTCTGCTTACGAGCAGCCTGTGCGTCAGCATTTTTTTTATTTTCTTCACTGCGACGGCGCTCCTCACTGGCTTCAATCTCTTGTAACTCTGCGAGTTCAGCGGCCCGGCGCGCGGAAATGGCGTCTATTGGCACTTCTGCTGACGATGCTTTTTTTGTATCAACCGCGACATCTTCAGCTGCTAACGACATATCAGTGTCAATAGCCGTTTGGGCACCATCATCAGAGGTGTGTTCAGTAGCCTCAACGGATATTTCAGTTTTAGCCAGCCCTTCTTTCAGGGCACGGACACGAGCAGCACGTTCCTGAGCCGTTAGCCGATCATCTGCAGCGGGAGATTTAGCAGTGACAGAATGTACTGGCGCTGCGGGCACATCTGGCTTAACAACGTCTGCCGGTGCCGAAGAGCTGCGGCCAGGTGCAACTGGTGCTCGCTTACGCCGAACTTCGACCTGAACAGTTTTTCGTGCACCACCGACTGATGGTCCTGCCCGTAGCTTACTGGCATCAATATTGCCAAGCGTCAGTTTGCCACCTGATAGGCTCAGTTTTTTTTGTTTGCTACTATCGTCACTCATCTTGAACCTTTCTTGGTTTCGGCTATATTGCGATTATGCACGCCCCGTAGCTGAACCGATTAGTCTAGGTGATACACCGGTCAGGCAGGTCATTACAACCCGCTGTGGTATAAAACCCGTCTAAACGCATAATATCTTCATAAATAATCCGCACTAATTTAAGGGATCCGGGACCACCTGACACACGCAGACCTGCAAAGGTAAGGTTGTCTCTGCCAAAAATCTGGCCAAGTTCAGCTGAGCTCAGAGATTGGCTGACCCAATCGACACCGAGCTTCGATTTCAATTTACGGAGTTCGCGCGGTGACGCGTCTGTTGCAGCTAACAAGCCGTTAAAATGGCCCTCAGCCAATAATTTACCACCTCCACCGAGAAGCACACCACATTTTCTGGCCATTGACCCTGTGGCAATGATGCGAGCACGCAAACCACTAGCAATTAATGCAATATCTGAATCTAATGATTGCAAGCCAGCCCCCAATGTTCGCTTGAAATGACCTTTTTGGTCAGCAATGCGAATAGCGGCATCATTTGCGGCTACCCATGCGCCCCGACCAGGCAAACGGCCCACGAGATCTGCAACGGCGAAACCAGCCGGCGCAATGACAAACCGTATTAGTTTATATGCGGGGAGGTTTTGCCCGGTTGCAATACAGGTGCGCTCAGCCATGACCAGCAACTTCTCATGGCCTAACTGTCAGATACAGCTGGCTGGTCACCGGTGTGTGCAACTTCTTTGGCTTCTGCCGCTCCAGCAGCATCTTCATCCTCAAACCAGTGCGCACGCGCTGCCATAATGATATCCCCAGCCTCGCCATCATCGCTCAACCCATGCTGGCCTAGAAATTCAAGAAGTTCCTCATTATCAAGTCCGGCTAGATCGTCAAGGCTTCGGATATCATTTTCCGCAAGAGTCAACAACATTGCAAGACTGATATATTCAAATGCGCGCAGATCATCAGTCACCTTCATCTCATCAAGGGCGGCGTTAATCCGTTTTGACTCACGCTCAACGTACTCAACAGCACGGTTCTGCAACTCACCAGCGATATCTTCATCAAATCCTTGGATAGCAGACAGTTCTTCGCTTGTGCTTTCAGCAATTTCTTCGGGAAAAACAAAACCCTCAGCTACAAGAAGGTGTGCGATTACGTCATCAATATTTAGGGCCTCAATGAAGCGGGTGGACCGCGTCTTAAATTCTTCTTGACGCCGTTCAGATTCTTCTGCTTCGGTTAGCACATCAATATACCAGCCCGATAATTGGGATGCTAAGCGAACATTCTGACCGCGGCGCCCGATGGCAAGACTGAGCTGATCGTCAGGCACCACAACTTCCATCCGGCCAGCAACCTCATCCATGACTACTTTTGCGACTTCAGCGGGGGCCAGCGCATTCACGACAAATGCAGCTGGATCCTCGACATAGGGAATAATTTCAACTTTTTCCCCCTGTAATTCGCCAACAACAGCCTGCACACGGCTCCCACGCATACCAACGCATGCTCCGACAGGGTCAATACCTGGGTCGTTAGACAAAACAGAAATTTTTGCCCGGCTACCTGGCTCTCGGGCAACACGCTTGATTTCGATAATACCATCGTAAATCTCTGGCACTTCTTGGGTGAACAACTTAGCCATAAATTCATTACAGGCACGCGAGAGAAAAATTTGAGGCCCGCGTGGTTCTTCACGAACATCAATAATGTAAGCACGAACACGATCACCTTGACGCAGATTCTCTCTTGGAATCATCTCCTCACGGCGAACCACTGCTTCCGCGCGACCAAGGTCGACTGTAATGGAGTAACTTTCCGCACGTTTCACTGTTCCCACAACAATTTCACCAATCCGGTCTTTATATTCCTCAAACTGGCGGGCCCTCTCCGCATCACGCACCTTTTGTGATATCACCTGTTTAGCGGTTTGCGCTGCGATGCGGCCAAATTCAATCGGAGGTAAAGATTGGCGCCAGAACTCGCCGGCAGCAAGCGGTGGCTTCTGCCTCGCGCCCTCGGCAGTGCTCATCTGAATTGATTCATCCTCAACCTCTTCTACGACCTCAATCCATCGCTCCAAACGGATCGCCCCAGTCTTGCGATCAATCATCGCCCGAATATCCCGATCAAGCCCATATTTTGCGCGGCCTGCCTTTTGAATGGCTTCTTCCATTGCAAGCATAACCTCCTCACGCTCAATCGATTTCTCACGTGCCACCACGTCGGCAACCTGAATAAGCTCGAGGCCAGGAATTGATGATGTATCCATAGTCATTTCACCTTTGGTTTGTTCTCGCCACAACCCTTTGCGGCCCAATCAAAACGGTATAGTCACAACAAGACCAAACGTCAAATATGCGAGATTCACGCTAATGAACGCCTAGACTGCTGCACCCTGCCGGATTAAAATTTCACTAGGGTCAATACGAGCTGATTCAATTTCATTAAAATCAAACTCAAATCGACCAAAACTTGTTTCAATGCCAACTTTTTTATTTGCCGACAAACCTGTAAGCCGTCCTTGAAATCGACGGCGCCCATCAAGCATCCGCCGCAGGGTAATTTTTGCTAGTTCACCGTTAAACCTTTTAAAGTCTTCGATTCGGGTCAAAGGCCGGTCAATGCCAGGTGAACTTACCTCGAGGACATAAGCCGAAGCGATTGGGTCATCCACATCAAGCAACACTGAGATGTGACGGCTCAACATCTGGCAATCTTCGACCGTCATTTCGCGATCTTCCTTTGGCTCAGTCATAATCTGTAACTGATTACGGCCCGCTTTCCCACCCGAGAATTGGACACGAACAAGGGAAAAACCGAGTTCGTTCATCGCATCTTCAATAATCTGGCTTATTGTAACTTCTATCAAAGTGCCCTCTGAACCAGCGCTTTTTGCTGATGGTTTAGGTACCATTTTAACGTTATGTGCCAAGTTATTGTTATGTCACTACCGATAACTGGGAAGGTATTATCCCTGCACATAAATTGATAACACCCAGAAAAAGGCATTAAAAAAGGCGGGCCAGTGGCCCACCGCCTAATTGCGACAGATTCTGTAAATTAACCTATAATATCTATGTACTAAAAAAGCAATAGGCTAGCCGCCACATTGTATAATAGTCTATCGTTTGTCAGTCATATTTTTTGGATTTCCCTTTGGAGTGGTTTGTGCATAGCGTTCACAACGGCGAAATTGAAACCATGATGACTGCCGTTCAGCCCGATCCGCTTTTTTCATGTAGCGTGTTTCTGGCAAGTCGGCCGGGCGTTGGCGCCAGTCAGCTGGGCGCCGAGCTGTCCAAACAAATTCGAAATGAAGGATTGCGGTCTGCAATAACCAACTTTTTGCCGTAGGTTCATCGCTAGCAAGCACCAATTTACCCCCGGGCCGTATTATCTTAGCAAGCTGATCAAGAAGGGCTGGCTGGAGAATACGCCGCGCCGCATGGCGCCGTTTTGGCCATGGATCAGGAAACATGATATAGGCGCCAGCTAGACTAGCCGTGTCAATGGTCGGCAGGATTAGTCGAACATCATCAGGCCAGATACGAATATTACCAAGTTGTTGCTCATCAATATGGCGAAGCAGACTAGCAACACCATTGATATAGGGTTCTGCGCCAATAAAGTCACAATCCGGCATTGCAGCTGCGAGTCCAGCAAGATGTTCACCGCCGCCAAAGCCAATTTCCAGAAAGCAGTCGGAATGCCGGCCAAATTGAATATTAGGGGATACGGATGGATCAAAGACAAGTTTTGGCAAAACCTCATCCAAACGTCGTTTCATCGATTGCCGAAGAGGACGACCTTTACGACGGCCGAAGAAGCGGGGGCTTCTTGGCGCCACATCAATTGAAACAGGGTCTTTGTCAGCCATGATTGCCTGTCTCATCCTGTTTTCGCTTCCAAGCGCCTAACGGATTGCTGAGATCAGCGTGTCAACAAGATTGGTTGCCTCCCAGCTAAAGCTGCCTTGTCCAGCTTCACCAGCGAGCCGGCCAAAATGGCCGTAAGCAGAAGTCGGCGAATAGATTGGCGCATTCATGCCGAGATGCTGGCGAATGCCACGCGGTGTTAAATCCATGCAATCTCGTAGTGCCTCTTGCAACCGGACATCATCGACTTTGCCAGTACCATGCAAATTCGCATATATTGATACAGGCTCGGCAACTCCGATCGCATAAGCAATTTGAATGGTGCAGCGAGAAGCCAGCCCTGCTGCAACAATATTTTTTGCCAGATAGCGGCTAGCATAAGCTGCAGATCTATCTACCTTTGTCGGATCTTTTCCCGAAAATGCACCGCCACCATGGGGGGCAGCCCCGCCATATGTATCAACAATAATTTTCCTTCCAGTCAAGCCCGCGTCACCATCCGGTCCACCAATCACAAACTGACCAGTTGGGTTTACCAACAAGTCTTCACCCTCAACCATCCAGCCAGCTGGGAGCACGTTCGCAATTACCGGTGTCACTAGGTTACGAATATCCGATTGCGTAGCATCAGCATTATGCTGGGTTGAGAGAACAATCTTATGCGCCCCAGTTGGTAGACCTTGATCATTATAAACAAGGCTAATCTGGCTTTTTGAGTCTGGACCCAAAATCGAGTCCGGATCAGCTTTACGCAGCGCCGCCAAATCTTTTAAAATTTGGTGCGAATAATGGATTGCCGCTGGCATTAGAACGTCAGTCTCATCGCAAGCATAGCCAAACATCAAACCCTGATCGCCAGCGCCTTCATCTTTGTTTTCACCTGAATCAACACCCATCGCAATATCGCTTGATTGCTCATGCAAATAATTTTGCAGTTCAAAATTGGCATGGTGAAAAGACTCTTGTTCATATCCTATGTCACTCACCGCCGCGCGAACTGCCGGTTCAATCTCTGCCATGATTTGTTCTAATTTGACATCACTGGCGCGCACTTCACCAGCAAGAACAAGGCGATTTGTTGTTGCGAGTGCCTCACAAGCAACACGGGCTTCAGGCTCATATTTTAAAAAAAGATCAAGAACTGTATCCGAAACACGATCGCATACCTTGTCAGGATGGCCTTCGGAAACTGACTCAGAAGTAAAAAGATAGCTCATGGAATTTTTCCTACATCAACGTAATGTATCTATTGCCTCATAGCATAAACCAGGTCAACCCATGCAGCACTTAGAAACATCAAAATCAACAAACAAAAAAAACCAGCATTTCCAAAACGAGCAAAGGGTGGCGGCGGGATAGCTTCTGGCACGACTAAATCAAGTGCACCGCTTTCGCCTAGTGGAATTGAACCAAGAACACGACCATAGGGGTCAAATCCGGCGGTAATTCCCGTATTCGCAACCCGAAACAACGGCACTCCTTCTTCCACAGCCCGCATTTGCGCCTGAACAAGATGCTGCCATGGGCCAGCACTGGCTCCAAACCAAGCATCATTTGTGATATTCACCATCAAATCAGGGCGCCCAGCAAGAGAAAGCACCTCGCCCGAAAAGATCACCTCATAACAAATCAACAGTTGCATTTTACCAATGCCCTCAAGCTGCATTAAGGTATTATTCTGGCCAGCCGAAAAATCAACCGCACCAACAATTGGGTAGAGGAACGGCAGCCATTTTCGGAAGGGTATGTATTCACCAAAGGGCACCAAATGACGTTTGTCATAAATGCCCTTTGTCTTTCCATCATGATTGAGCATTATAGCCGAATTTAGCAAGGTTTTGTCAGCGCCAAAACGAGGGATACCTGTAATCAAAGTCCCCTTTTTACTTGTCGCCTCACGAACTGTTTTATCCAGCAATGCGGCATTACGACTCGCAAATCCAGTAAAAGCTGTTTCGGGCCAAATCACCAATTTAGGCTCCAGCCCATTTGGCCGTGATAAATTTACCAGCTGATCAAGATGATTTTGTCGATTTGAACGGTCCCATTTTTCAGCTTGCGGAATTGCTGGCTGTACAAGCCGAACAACCGGTCCAGCATTTGATGGGGACACAAGGACCGGCGCCCCAGCAAGCCTTATGGCCCCGGCCGCAGCCAATATGATTGGCAATGTAATAGCGATAATAGAAAAACGCCTTTGACCAAGCGCCCATAAAACTGGCGCGGCAGCAAACGCCAAAGCAATAATACAAAGCCCGTACACACCAATAAAGCTTGCAGCCTGCATACTCGCTAGATCAACCGCAAAAAGGCTACCAGTCAAATTCCATGGAAACCCAGTGGCTACGAAGCCCCGAGCCCACTCACTAAGGCTCAGAAATATCAATAGCCATAAAATACGGGCTAAGGGGTGTTTTCCTAATGAAAAAGACAAAGCCCCTGCAATGGCCCAGAAACTGGCCAGAGTCAGCGCCAGCGCCAATGCCATAAGGGGCATGAGGAACCAATTGGAAGGCACATTGACAATTAGTGAGTTTGACACCCAATAAGTTGATGCCAAAAACCAACCAAGACCAGCCGCCGCAAAGATCGCCGCTGCCTCTCGCCAACTTTGCGCCCCTATGTAACCAAGGAACGGGATCGAGAGGGCAAAAATGGCGGGAAGCAAAAACAACGGCGGCAAAGACAAGCTCGCAACCGCGCCAGCCAGCATATGCCAAAAAAGCGGGTTAATTATTAAGTTATTCTTGCTTGGCTGAACTAGGAACACGCGGCAACCCACGAAGTTTTAATAAAATGATTCGGCGCGGATCACCCTCTAGAATCTCAAATTGGACTCCGGCCCGATGCCGTACAACCTCGCCATGGCCCGGCACACGCCCAGCAAGCGAAAATACCAGTCCACCAAGAGTATCAATTTCATCGCGCTCATGATCATCCAACAAAGGCCCAGTGATGGCTTCAAGCGTTTCAACTTCGAAGCGAGCATCAGCAATGGCGGTACCATCACCGTTCTGATCAAAACGCAATTGTGCGGTCGTGTCATGCTCATCTTCAATCTCGCCAACGATTTCTTCAACCAGATCTTCGATGGTGATCAAGCCATCAACACCACCAAACTCATCCACAACCAAAGCTAGGTGGCGACGGCGTAATCGCATTTCGTGCAGCAAATCCAAAAGGCGGATAGTGGGAGAGATAAACAATGCCGGTCTTAACAGACTGTCAACCGCAGGTGTTTGATCATTCCGAAGATTCGCGAATAGATCCTTTATATGAATAATACCCGCAACATCATCCAGGGTGTCACGGTATACCGGAACACGGCTATGATTGGCATCGCTCATCTGCTGGATAATGTCATCAAAACCATCGGCGAGCGCTACCGAGACAATATCTGCCCGTGGCACCATTACATCCGCAGCGGTAGTGTCTCGCAGACCTAAAAAATTTTGCAGCAACGTACCTTCATGGCTGTCAAAGCTGGCCTTGTCATCGAGTGACTCTTGCAGCAATTCAGTCAGTTCTTCACGGCGCGATGCGGGACGGGCAAATATAGGAAAGAATTTACCGAGAAATGAGATCATTATTCAATCTCCCACATACCAAAAACCGGATGATCATTATGATAAGGGTTGGCAATTTTCATCTGCGCCAGAAGGTCAATTTCCAGCCCTTCCATTTCCGCGGCAAGACTATCTTCCTCATGGTCATAGCCTATTAGATGCAGCACACCATGGGTAAACAAATGAAGTAGATGATCGCCTGCCGTAATGCCCATCTTACTAGACTCGCGCACGACGCTTTCAGCAGCAATCGCAATATCGCCAATCGTCACCTCCTCATCTGGTATGTCATCGGCTCGCTGCAGATCACCGCCAAGAGGAAACGACAGAACGTTCGTAGCCTTGTCAACCCCGCGGTAAATTTTGTTCATCACGCGCATATCTTCATCATTACAAAGCAAAAGGCTGACCCGTTGCGGATCAAGTGATAGACGAACTGCGATATGATCGAGCATTGCAGGACCACGCTCTTTTAAATCATCAACGAGATGCGTATTCCAGCTTTCAGCAACAATAGTTATATCAATCAATGCGCCATTGTCGGATAGCCATTCTTCACTCAAAAAGCGTTCGTTCTCTATACTGTCAGGCTCCAGAGTGGCATCGCCTTTATGCATTTTCCGCGCCATAAGCTATTTTCATTCCTGATTTAATCATTACGCGCCAAACATCACGCCTGTCTCGTTTCTATTTCTGCGTATTCTGCTCAGTTTACCCAACTTCATAAGCTTGCAAAATACGCGCCACCACCGGATGACGAATCACATCCTCGCCCGAGAGATGAATAATGCCAACACCCATGATATTGTCCAAAAGCTTTACCGCTTCGGCTAGGCCTGATGGCTGAGCTACTGGCAAATCAATTTGGCTTAAATCACCAGTTATCACCATATGAGAGTTCTGCCCGAGGCGGGTTAGCACCATTTTCATTTGCACCGGTGTAGTATTTTGTGCTTCGTCAATAATCACGTGCGCCGATGTCAGGGTCCGGCCGCGCATGAAGGCCAATGGCGCAATCTCAATTTCACCGCTCGCGAGCATACGATCAACCTTATCAGCAGGCATCATATCATAAAGCGCATCATAAAGCGGGCGCAAATAAGGGTCGACCTTTTCCTTCATATCGCCCGGCAAAAATCCAAGCCTTTCTCCCGCCTCAACAGCTGGCCGCGATAGGATTATACGTTCAACCTCGCGCTTTTTCAGGGCTTCGACTGCGCGCGCAACGGCCAAGTAGGTTTTGCCTGTTCCTGCAGGCCCAAGCCCAAAGACAACTTCATTATCGCGCAGTAATCTCAAATAGTCATTCTGACCTTTGGTTTTGGCGACGATTTTTTTTTTCCAAGTTTCAAAAGATTCAGCCGCCAAAACAGCTTCAGCATCATGCCCATTAACCACCCATCTCAGCGCGTCATCAACCATGGATTGATCAATTCCATCCCAGCCGGCATCTCGACAAGTTTCAAGAATACGTTTATACAAATTTTCAATGACAGTTCGAGCTGTATTAGTGGCTTTGGCCGCGCCAGAAATTTTGATGCTATTACCAAATGAATCCAGCGTTACATCAAGCGATTTTTCAATCTGAGCAAGATGCTGGTTATGTTCGCCTGACAATATTGCAAGGATGTCATTATCCTCAAATTCTATTTGAATATTATTAGCCTTTGCTGCCTTCACACTGCCACCTTCAGATTAATTATTTCGCCCGTCATGCTATTCTGGCGCGCCGCTGACAGACGGCAGGACACAATTTGACCAATCTGATCGGCTTCCCCAATAAAATTAACAGCCTGCATATAAGGGCTACGGCCGGCCATTTGCCCAACACGGCCACCAGCACGTTCAACCAAAACGTCAACCAGTTTACCCTCCGTGTTTTTGTTAAAAGAAAATTGCTGAGCATTTAGCAATTGTTGCAAGCTTTCAAGCCGTTCAGATTTAACCGCCTCGGGCACCTGTTTTTCAACATTGGCCGCAGGAGTTCCGGGGCGTGGGCTGTATTTGAATGAATAGGCAGAAGCATATCCAACTTTACTGATAAGTGCCAGCGTATCAGTAAAATCTTGATCACTTTCCCCGGGGAAGCCAACGATGAAGTCACCCGAAATGGCAATATCAGGGCGAACTGTACGCAGTTTGTCAATTACCGCCAGATAAATATCGCGTGTATGGCGGCGGTTCATTTCCTGCAAAATATGATTCGAACCTGATTGAATAGGCAAATGCAGATACGGCATTAATTGTGGTACATTACCATGCGCTGCAATTAGTTCATCATCCATGTCTAGCGGATGCGATGTGGTGTAACGAATGCGTTCTAGCCCGTCAATCTCGGCAAGCGCACGGATTAATCGGCCAAGGCTCCAAACTCCCCCAAAGCCACTGTCGCCATGATAGGCATTTACATTCTGTCCCAACAAAGTCAATTCACGCGTGCCACTGGCGACCAACCGTCTGGCCTCATCGAGAACCTTTGTTGCAGGACGCGAAAATTCCGAACCACGTGTATAGGGCACAACACAAAAAGCACAGAATTTATCGCAGCCTTCTTGAACACTCAGAAACGCCGCTGGACCGCGTGGTTCATGCTCTCCCGGCAGACAATCAAATTTCACCTCTTTAGGAAAATCAGTATCGATAATTCGGTTGCGGCTTGATGGGTCAATCTGACTCACTAGTTCAGGCAGACGGTGATAAGTTTGCGGCCCAACGACAATATCAACCCAAGGGGCACGTCGGGTAATTTCCTCACCCTCAGCTTGGGCCACACATCCAGCAACCGCAATGGTCATGCATCGCCCCTGTTGGTCAGCAACGCGTTCCTTCAGCTGGCGCAACCTCCCCAGCTCGGAAAACACCTTTTCCGACGCTTTTTCACGGATATGGCAAGTATTTAAGATCACCATATCGGCCCCGTCAACAATATCAGTTGGCGCGTAACCAAGCGGGGCTAAAACATCCGCCATCCGGTCAGAATCATAAACATTCATCTGACAACCATATGTTTTGATGTAGAGTTTTTTAGTCAAGAGAGCTTTGTCACATTTCACTAGGGCTAATCTATGCCTTCTTTTTACCGCCTAGACGTAAAGTTGGTCAAGAAAAAGCCTCAATCAATCGACCGCCTCATCATAATTGCGTCACAATCACCATCTGTACGTTTGTAATAGGAAGGCCGGTGCCCAAATTCAGCAAATCCATGACGATGATAAAGCGTCAATGCTGACACATTATCAGCGGCCACCTCCAGAAACACAACTTTTATATCTTGAGCGGCAGTATAGGCCAAAAAATGACCCAGCAACCTATCTCCACGACCGCATTTCTGGCGCTCTGCACTTACCGCAATCGACAAAATTTCCGCCTCATCCACAGTTATCATGGCAAGCAGATAGCCAGCAAGATTACCAAGCATGTCGAGATTATTCGGCTTGAGCGCGGTGTTTGGAATATTTGCGTCATCGACAAACCCACAAAAAGCCCGCACTTTCATAAGATTTAATAAACGCCCACAGTCAAGCGCCATATTGAAGGTTTGTGTCTCAATTGCGGCAATGGCTTCGCAATCACCTGTTCGTATGGCTCTTATCATGTCGTGAGCTACTTTTTTTTGGGCCGAGGCGCGGATCGGCAAGATAAAGCGGAATTAGTGGCGGAAAATCGCCAAGCAGTATTTTTTTGGCGGCCAACGTTGCAATCATACCCGCATCAACAATAAATGCATCTTGCTTGTCTTCACGATAAACCGTCGTTGCAGCCAGCCCGTTTGCTGCAAATGCCGTCTTCGCAGCCAGCACTCCAAATCCTGCAAGCATTAGCCCATCTGCACAGATTGATGCTGGCACCAGAAATGGCAATTGGTCAATCTGAGCCTCAAAAATTGTGCCTTGCGGCGTTATGTCACTCGCAAAAAGCTGTGCATACACATTACCGCGGCGGGTGTCAGCAATACATAACACTGGCAAGCCATTTAAAACCCTGGAAGAAGAAAAAGCTAGCGCCTCGAGTCCAGAGATACCCAGCCCAATTATATCCTGCGCCAAACAAAGGCCTTTCGCGGCTGCCAACGACACTCGGAGACCAGTAAATGATCCCGGCCCGCACCCAGCTGCAACATGGCTAAGCCTGGAAAAATCCACCCCAACATTCACCAATGTCCGTATAGCCAAGGGCACCAATTCCGCTGCTTGACCATAGGGGGCCTCAATCTTTTGCATCGCCACAACAGATCCTTTCACATAAACCGCAACAGATAAAAGTTTTGTGCTGGCTTCAAATGCCAAAATAACTGGCGCCGTTTGGATGGTGTTAGAACTTTTCAATTACCTATTCCTTTTTCTATTTAGCGTTTATCGAGTTGCATTACGAACTTAAAACACGTTAAAACAGATTGAAATATTATCGACTTATTAGGCAGTAAAGTCTGACTTATTTCATTTTTTATTGGAAAATCTGCTATGTCTATCAGTGCCATTTGTAACTATCGCAATTATCAAGGTGACTGTTGCTACGATAAGAAAAAGCGCCTGCTGCCGAAATTTCTGACACGGCTTTGCCTAGTGGCTGGCGTGTTTTTTTCATCCCTGGGGCATTCCAATGCTGCTGATCATGCTGCTATCTTAATGTATCACCGTTTTGGCGAAGATAAATATCCAAGCACCAATATCCGCCTTGATCAATTTGATGCGCATCTTGAAAAGCTAGCAAATGGCAATTACAAAATTTTACCCTTAGCCAAAATTATACGCTATATGCAAGATGGGACTGAGCTTCCTGATCGTACAGTGGCGATTACAATTGATGATGCCTACTTATCTGTTTTTACCGAAGCTTGGCCAAGGCTAAAAGCAAAAGGCTTTCCATTCACCGTTTTTGTGGCCACCGATCCAGTAGATAAGCGGCATCCAAACTATATGACTTGGGACCAGCTTCGCCAATTGCAGGCAAATGGAATTGGCATTGGCAGCCAGACCAAATCCCACCCCCATATGCATCAGATTAATCGTGCTGAAATAGATGCAGAATTATCTCACTCTAACCAGCGGTTTCTTCAAGAGCTTGGGCTGCGGCCGGCGTTATTTGCCTATCCTTACGGTGAGTATAATCTCGTAGTAATTGAACGGGTGAAAGCAGCCGGATTTACTGCCGCTTTTGGCCAGAATTCGGGTATTGCCCATGGATTCGATGGATTTTTTGAATTGCCACGCTTTGCCTTCAGTGAAAAATATGGCGCTATGGATAGACTTACACTAGCAATTGATGGGTTACCACTGAAGGTCAATCAGATTTTGCCAGCTGATGTAGTTATAAACACAAACCCACCTGCCTTGGGCTTCACACTTGTTCAAGAAATTGCTGATAACAGGCAATTACGTTGTTTCAATAGCACCTATGGCAAGCTAAGTGTAGATCGCATCGGGCCTCGCGCAGAAGTACGCTTTCCGGGAAAGTTACCATCTGGACGGGCAAGGGTAAATTGCACTATGCCGGGCCCAGATGGTCGTTGGCGTTGGTTTGGCAAACAGTTCCTTGTTCCCTGATCAGATCCCACGTTTATTCAAAGGCATTTCAAAGTAAGTTTTATCGTGTTAACAATTAATACAAGTAAGCAAGAGCATATCGGTTAAACTGATTTGTACGAATCAAATTTTCAAGCTTAGCGACATAAGCAAAGCCTATTTCTGCATAGCGATCTAGGTGTTTTACCAGAGTTTTTGTCTTGTTTTCCTTTGGCCCATCATGGAGTGCGGCTCGGGCATTTCTGAAATTCTCATAGTAAGGATGTGTATTTAAATTGTGAATGTAAGCACGAACCGAACCAGATAATGTTCCAAAACTGCGAACTACAGCCCGATCGTTCGTTGGTGTCAGGGGCCTTAATCCAGCATCTTCACGCCATGCCCATTGTCCAAAAAGCGCATTCCCCTTGATGGCAAAGCGCGACGTCCCCCATCCAGACTCGATGGCCGCTTGCGCCAGTGCGATTGGCACTGGTATTACATCAGCTCTCCCGAGCAATTGTTTAGTTAGCGTGTTATTATCCTGGCCACTGATTTTTATGTCATAAAGGTATGCCCATTTCTCTAGGTTGGCGCGATCATCATTCTGATTAGAACGCGCAATGGCATCACGGCGACGCATTACTTCCTCATTTCCTGCCAAAATGAGCGGCAAGGCGATTTCTAAAAAAGAAGCTTTTTGAGCGGATCCAGATAATGATTGATGTGAGTTTGGGATTTGCCTCACAAAGGTACGGGGAACCATTAATGGAGCAACCCCAGCGACTTGCTCGGTTGGTTTTGAGTCAACACCTACAGGTTTTAAGCCTTTTGAATTTTTGGAGGGCTTTACTGGTTTAACTGGCTTTGATAATCGCGCCATATCACCGACGGCTGCATCATCAGGCTGGGTAATTACATTCCTTTTTTCGGCAATATCTGGTATGTCCGTTTGCCCTTTTGCGCCTCCACTATCAAGACCTGCAGTGAAGTTTTTTCCAGGCCTTTCAGCGCTTTTTGGCTGTTCATACATTTTTTTTGAAGCTGGTGTGGAGGGCTCCAAAAACATCATTGAGGGGGCGCTGCTATCAGCCGTGCCATCAACACGTTCAACCACGATAGGTCGCGGCGCAAAATACTTTGGGGGGGCGAGGTCAAAAAGGCCCGGGCCCATGAAGCCAGCGCATGCCATGCAGGCAGTAATCATGGCGATCTTTTGGTTAGTGAACCAATTGGAAATCGACGATATCACCCATTAAGCCTTTAAAAATCTGCAGCGAAAACTCATTCATCACTAAGTTACTGAGACACAGTCCACCTTATATTTCGGCCGCACGAACTTCGCGCACTTCGGGGATGTAGTGGCGCAGCATGTTTTCAATGCCCATTTTTAAAGTTGCAGTTGAACTAGGACAGCCCTGGCACGCTCCGCGCATTTGTAGCGTCACAATGCCATCGTCAAAGCCTTGAAAAACAATGTCCCCGCCATCCATGGCAACCGCGGGGCGTACGCGCGAATCCAAAAGCTGTTTGATTTGCTGAACAGTATCACTGTCGCTGCCTTCGGCGTGCGGATCAGCAATCTCAGCATCATTTTCAACAACTGGCAAACCGGATGCGAAGTGTTCCATTATTCCAGCAAGAATAGCCGGCTTTAGAGCAAACCAATCGAGTGTTTCAGTCTTGGTAACGGCCACAAAATCCCCACCAAGAAACACCGCAGTTACTCCATCGATTTGGAATAAGCGGCGTGCCAATGGTGACTTATTAGCCCCGTCACTATCGGCAAAGTCTGCAGTTCCCTGTGCCATTACCGGAACGCCAGGAATAAATTTCAATGTTGCCGGGTTCGGCGTATCCTGTGTTTGAATAAACATTTAATCAGTCCTTTTCACTACAAACAGTTGTTCATAAATTGGGCGGCTTATGAACCAGTATATACTCAACGAATGCAAACGTCTTCCCACGTGGCCTTGCCGCGTTAATAGTGTGTTGGCATAAAATGCACAGCAATTATACCCCTATGATATTGGCATTTGTGCAAAACTACGCAACCCATTGTTAATAGTAATATCGCACATCTTCGCTAATCTGGCTAGTAACCTGACCCTTGGCCTCGCCTAAGGAGTCGAGCTTTGTCCCAAAAATCCAATGATATCACGTACCTGAGCAAGAAGCGGGCGAGCAATTGCTGCAGCCCGATCAGCCCCCTCAGCAAGGACAGAATCAATATCAGCCGGATTTTTCAGAAGACGGCGCATCTCATCGCCAATGGGGGATAGTTTTGCAACCGCCAAATCTGCAAGCACAGGTTTGAAATCAGCAAAACCACGCCCACCAAATTCTGCTAGCACATTTTCAGTACTGCAATCAGCAAGGGCGGCATAAATACCAACCAAATTTGCAGCCTCAGGGCGGTTAGAAAGCGCAACAACCTCTGATGGTAGTGCGTCAGGGTCAGTTTTTGCCTTACGGATTTTCTGCAAAATCAAATCCGCATGATCAGTCATATTAATACGTGAATTGTCCGACACGTCAGACTTACTCATTTTAACACCGCCATCACGAAGGCTCATCACCCGTGTTGCGTTACCAAAGATTTGTGGGTTAGGAATCGGAAAAATATCCTTGTCATAAATTGAATTAAAGGCCTGTGCAATGTCGCGGGTCAGTTCAAGGTGTTGTTTCTGATCTTCACCAACTGGAACATGTGTTGCCCGATAACAAAGAATATCCGCCGCCATTAGTGCTGGATAAGCATAAAGACCCAAAGATGCATTTTCACGATTCTTTCCCGCCTTCTCCTTAAATTGTGTCATCCGATTCAGCCATCCAAGCCGCGTCACACAATTAAAAATCCACGCTAACTCAGCATGCTGCGGCACGCAGGACTGATTGAACAAAATTGATTGGTCAGTGGAAATGCCTGCCGCGATTAGGCAAGCTGCAACCTCGCGAGTACTTTTCTGTAATTGGACGGGGTCCTGATAGACTGTAATAGCATGCAAATCAACAACACAATAGATCGATTCAAAATCATGTTGTAAAGATACCCAATTGCGAATGGCGCCAAGATAATTGCCAAGATGCAAATTGCCAGTCGGCTGAATGCCCGAAAAAATACGGCCTTTTCCTGCCTGAGCCTGTGCGGTTGAATTACTCATTGATCCTATCCATCATGACGTTTTGATATACTTGGCATTCTAATACTTTCTTGCCTGCCTTATCCCCTGTTTGAATGGCGGCGGTCAAGTCTTTCAATGCCGCCATCGGCGCAGGAAACCTACAGGTATCGCTTTAAAAAAGAAAGCCGCAGCAAGAAAGGCCGTGCCACCAAGAACGATCTGACCAGCCAGCCAGAACGCTGCCGGCATAAAATGCCTTAACCCAGGACTAAATTTTGACAAAACGACAAGAAAGATCGTCATTATTATTGTTGCTAAAAGGATCCGCCCCATCATTCCGAAGCAACCCCCGCCAAGGCGGCCACGACGACTTAGTAAACCAGCCATTACCACACCCGCCATCAGCCCTGAAAGGCTTGTGGCCAAAGCCAAACCAACATGGCCGAATAACGGCATTAAAATCAAGGATCCAGTGATATTGATCACAATTGTCATAATTGAAATTTTAAGAACTATACCGGGCTGCCCTATCGCATAAAATGCCGGCTGCAGGATTTTCACCATCACAAACCCAGGCAAACCAACGGCGTAAGCTGATAAGGCCCTCGCTGCCATCACCGCATCATCACTGGAAAATGCGCCATACACAAACAAACCTTCAATAATAGGACCCGCCAATATAATCAAACCGATCATCGCTGGCACAACAAAGAACCCAGCAAAAACAATCGATTCATCCAACACTTTTATAAAATCAGCTTTTTGTCCATCCGTCTCCGCTGTTGACAGACGTGGCAACAGAACCGTCCCAAGCGCAATGCCAACAATGCCCAAAGGTAGTTGAGCCACTCGGTCAGCATAATAAAGCCAAGAAATTGCACCCACCGGCAACAAAGATGCCAAAATCATGTCAACCAAAAGATTTAGTTGCATTCCACCGGCACCAAGGGCCGATGGTATGAAGTTGCGCCACATAGCTCTTCCAGCATTTGATAAATGTAGCCACCGCAATTTTGGCAATGCCGAAAGGCGACGAAGAACAAAAAATAGGAATGCCAGCTGCAACAGGCCTGCCACCAGCAACCCAATGGCGATCGGAAAGGCTTGGAAAACGCCCAGATCGACTGCAAAAAGTGGTATCGAAATAGCCCCTGCAATAAAACATATATTAGCCAAAATAGGCGCCGCCGCACCAGCCATGAAGCGATCGTGCGCATTGACAATTGCAATCCACAACGCAACTACAGAAATCATGGGAAGATAAGGCATCGTCACCCGCCCCAGATCTATGGCGGCGGCAAGACGGTCTGGTGTTGCCGCAAAACCAGGAGCAAGCAGCATAACAATCTGCGGCATAAAGATTTCAGCTAAAATGACAATGCCAAACAGCACAAGAATAAGTATGATCTGCGCTTCGGCAGCAAGTCCGAGTGCCGCCTCACGCCCTTCTGCTGCTCGCAGTTTGACAAAGCTGGGCAGAAACGCATTGGTCATCGCCCCTTCAGCCGTCAAACGCCGAAACATATTGGGTAATTTCAAAGCCACAAGAAAAGCATCCGCGGCAGGGCCCGCGCCCAGAAAGCTAGCAAAAACAATGTCACGAATAAAGCCAACTACTCGGCTAACCGCAGTCAAACTGCCAATTTGCCGAAATGCGTGGCCAAGCGATACGCCTTTTTTTGTTTTAGCCTTATCTGGTGCGCCAGTCATACCGCCGCCTCATCCGTATCGACAAAAATTTCCATTAGTCGGCTGCGGATGGCTTGTTGCCGCCCCACGTTCTGGATTTGTAGACCAAAAATATCTTTTACATAAAACACATCAACAGCCCGTTCACCATAGGTTGAAACCGTTGCCGTTTGTATTTGCAAGCCAAGATCAGCGAGAGATTGAGTTATCTTATGAAGCAGCCCAGGAAAATCACGTCCATTAACCTCAATCACGCTGTGGGTTTTACTGATTTTGTTGGATAGAAGCACGCGCGATAACACCGGCAGCTGCCTCACTCTCAGTGGGGTTTGCCGCCAACGATCCTTTAACAATTTTTCTAACTTAATAGCACCAGTAAGCGATTGTTCAAGCGTCTTGCAGATACGTGCCAATTCCCTTACATCCTCTATGGCCTGCTTGTTTATATCCTGCAAAAAGAAAACATCCAGCACCGTTCCATCATGACATGTGGTGATGCGTGCCCCAACAATATTAGCACCCGCCGCGGCAACCGCACCAGCAATACGCGAGAATAGACCGGGATCATCAACCGTTAAAATGGTTAATTCGGTCATGCGACGCTTCCGGTCTGGTTGAAAATCAATCAATAACGGTACGTCAAGTGTTGCAAATTTTTTACAAAGATGCGCATGACGCACATGGCTATCACAATCAAAACCAGTCCAATAAGTAACCGGCATATTCGCTGCATGGGCGGCAAAACTTGGTTCATCCCAGCCGTATAATTTTTCTTGAGCCTTAAGGTAGGCCTCCTCAGCATTGCCAAGGGTAATAACGGCAGGATCAGCACCCCTCAACACCGCATCGGATCGATGATAGAGTTCTCGCATTAGCGCCGCCTTCCAACCATTCCAGATATTAGGTCCAACCGCCCGAATATCCGCAACAGTCAGAACAAGCAATAGTTTTAATCGTTCCGGTGATTGCACAATTGCCACAAAATCAATAATCGTTTGTGGGTCATTCAAATCATAGCGGAAAGCAATTTTGCTCATCAACAGATGATTCAATACCAGCCAGCTTACCGTCTCGGTTTCTTCTGAGGTTAGCCCCAGTCGTGGGCAAACGGCCAAAGCGACCTCAGCTCCAAGCTTTGAATGATCACCTCCTCGCCCCTTGGCAATGTCATGCATTAGCGTTGCAACATAAAGTGCTCGCCGTGATCCAATTTCTGGCATCACCTTTGTAGCAACGGGTACAGTCTCGCGAAGCACCCCACTTTCAATATCATGCAAAATACCAATGGCTTTCAATGTATGCTCATCAACGGTGTAGCTGTGATACATGTCAAATTGCATCATCGCGACAATCCAGCCAAAATCAGGCAAAAATCTTCCGAAAACACCACTCTCATTCATAAGACGCAAAACCCGTTCCGGGTTTTTCCGTGATGTGAGAATATCAAGAAACTGTCGATTACTGTGAGCATCATTACGCGTTGTCGTATCTAACGTTGATAATGAGCGTGTAACCCGTTGCAAAGTGTTAGGGTGAACATCAGCATCATGGTTATGTGCAATGGAAAATAATTCGATTAAACGCGCAGGCGAATCTCGAAACAAAAAATTATCTAGCAAGCGAACCCGACCGCTTTCAATTCGAAATGGGTCAAGATCATGTGTGCGTAAAAAGTCTGGGCGCCAAACTTTCAAGCTTTTTCGGAAATCTGTTTCCATTGCTGCACAGAAGATCCGAGTTAAGTTGCCAACATTACGCACCGCCAAATAGTAGCGTTTCATAAACCGCTCAACGCCACTCATTCCACCTCGATCCGCAAAGCCAAGTCGGGGCGCGATCATCATTTGTGCCTCAAAGTCTAACCGTTCTTCAGCACGCCCCGCCTGCAAATGAAGATGGCAACGCACGGTCCACAAAAACCGTTGCGCCAAGGCAAATTTTCGCGCTTCACCATCGCGCAGTACACCTTGTTTCACAATATCAACAATGCTGTTGGCCCGATAAGCATATTTTGCAATCCAGAACAAACTGTGGAGATCACGAAGTCCACCTTTGCCATCTTTAACATTTGGTTCAACAACATAACGCGTATCGCCAAAACGTTTATGACGAACATCCCTCTCAGCAAGCTTTTCTTCAACAAACACAAGGGGTTTCTGCTTACCAATTTCATGCTGGACGGCACGGGCCAATTTGTTCCAAAGTGACTCGTCACCCGCCACATGCCGCATTTCCAATAGGCTGGTCAACACCGTCTGATCGTCACGAGCAGCAGCAATTGATTCGGAAATACTGCGGGTAGAATGACCAATCTTTAGTCCCAGATCCCACAGAATATACAACATAAATTCAATAAATTTTGTGTGTGCAGCAGAAGTATTTTTTGGCATCAGAATCATTATATCAATGTCGGAATATGGCGCCATCTCACCGCGACCATATCCGCCAACCGCAATCACTGCCAGATCACCACCACCGCAGCAATGTTTTCGGGTTTCAGCATATAGAATTTGTAACAAGATATCGATTGTCCAAGCATGCATGCCAACATAAACCGCACCATCATTATTGTCATAAAATGCATGCCGTAATCCAGCTTTGGCTGTATCAAGATGGGTCCGAAGGCAGGTTAAAAGCTGGGTTCGGTTTGTCGGGCCGCGTCTCTTGGCATATGCCTCAAGCTCTGCCGCAATAAACTTACGATCAAGCGGAGCATAATGGCCAGTCATTGCTCCCTGCAAAGGTTGTAGCCAGCGGTGCCAGGCCACTGTGTCTGCTAGATCTGATACTGGTTTGGTTGCATTATGATTCTGTGTCATTTTTCTTGCCGGATAACAAAGCTTTTTTGGGGCGCAGTGCCTTTAGCCGATAGAGTTCATCCAAGGCCTCACGAGGGGTCAGACTATCAGGCTCAAGCGTATCAAGCTCCAAAACAATTTTATTTTCGGCTATCATGGTATCTTTTGCCCGTTGATGATAATCAAAAAGGGGAAGTTGGTTTGCCATCATTCCAGCATCAACCGCACCGTGTTGACCAGCTTCGAGTTCATCTAGAACCTGCTCAGCACGCGAGAGCACAGCAGATGGTAGGCCAGCAAGACGCGCCACATGAACACCATAAGACCGATCTGCCGCTCCATTTACCACCTGGTGCAAAAAGACAATTGATCCCTGCCATTCACGAACCTGCATCGCGTAACAGCGTAATTGTGCCAACGTTTTCTGCAAATGCGTCAATTCATGGTAATGCGTTGCAAACAATGTTCGGCATGCGCTGATATTATGTAAATATTCAAGCGTTGACCAGGCAATCGCTAAGCCGTCATAAGTTGCCGTTCCCCGTCCAATTTCATCCAGAATAACCAACGACTGGTTGGTTGCTCGGTTCAAAATAGCTGCTGTTTCCACCATCTCAACCATAAAAGTTGACCGACCACGGGCAATATCATCAGCAGCACCAACACGGCTGAACAAACGATCAACGAGACCAATTATCGCACTTTCTGCCGGCACATAAAGACCCGCCTGTGCCATGATGGCAATGTGAGCATTCTGCCTCAGGAAGGTCGATTTTCCTGCCATATTTGGACCAGTCAGTAGCCAAAGATAACCATCATCCAGATCGCAATCATTCGCAATAAACGGTATTTGTGAGTCTAGCATTGGCTCAATCACCGGATGCCGGCCCTTAGTTATTTTAAAAACAGGCTCATTTCGTATTTGGGGCCGGCAATAATGATTGCTGGAAGCAAGTTGGGCTGACGCAGTGGCAACGTCAACTTCCGCAAGCGCCCGCGCCGCATCTCCCAATTGCGATGCCACTGCTAGAACCGCGCCTCGCAAAAGATTAAATATTTCCAGTTCTAGAGCCAGCGCACGGTCAGCGGCGCTGGCCATGTCACGCTCCATATCAGCAAGTTCTGTTGTAGTAAATCTGACTGCCTGTGCTGTTGTTTGTCGGTGAATAAAAATCTCATGGCCCATCAATTTTGATGCATGGGCGCTCCTCACATCAATGTGGTAGCCAAGAACATTATTATGTTTAATTTTGAGCGATTGGATACCGGTTTCATTGACATATCGGATCTGCAATGCGGCGATTAAGCGACGGCTTTCATCCCTGAGACCGCGTAAATCATCAAGGGCGATATCATAGCCCTGCCGAACAAAACCACCATCGCGCGCCAAGAGGGGTAATTCATCACTTAGAGCAGGCGCCACTTTATCGACAAGCGACACGGGCAAAAGCATTGTTTCAAGACAAGCTGGCAGTAATTGCGGCATCGCCAAACTGCTGACACCCTTATTTATCGCATTGGTGATACAGCCAGCAATCCGACTGGCTCCGTTTAGGCCAATAGCAATGGCTGCCAGATCGCGGGGGCCCCCATGGCCCAGTGATAATCTAGATAACGCGCGCTCACTATCTGGATGGACACGAAGTTGTGCTCTTACCTCCTTGCAACATTCTGTTCCTGCAATAAACCAGCTAACCAAATCTAGCCGCGAATCAATGGAATCAACGTCAAAAAGCGGTGCTGCGAGACGCTCACCAAGTAAGCGCCCACCGGCGGCGGTGAGGGTACAGTCAATTGCATGCAGTAAACTACCTCGGCGTTCACCGGTCAAAGTGCGCGACAACTCCAGAGACCGGCGTGTTGCTGGATCAATTTCCATGTAATTGGCATGACTAACTGCGATCAGGGGTAAAAGCCTCGGCATATTACCAACCTGCGTTGCCTCTAAATAACCAAGAAGTGCACCAGCCGCGGAAAGCATAGGCCGAGTGAAATTACCAAGCCCATCAAGGCTTGCAAGCTGATAAAATCTCTCCAATGCTTGGCGTGCGCGGGTTGAGTCAAACATTGATGCCACCTGTTCGGTAGCACAAATCTGACTATCGGTAACCCAATCTGGAAGATCATAATCATGTGGGTAAATCATTTCTGCAGGATCAAGCCGGGCGACCACCGTTTCAAGCCCATCATCGGCAATTTCCTGCACCAGAAAATCGCCAGTGGACATGTCCGCCCAGGCGATGGCAACCTGTGAATCCGCTCGGCCAAGGGCAACTAGATAATTATGTGCCCGCGCGGGCAGCAATTCATCCTCGATCACGGTGCCGGGGGTGAGTATGCGCACAACATCACGTTTCAGCGGGCCTTTTCCACCACGCTGTTTTTGTTCTTGTGCGTCTTCGATCTGTTCACAAATCGCCACCTTGTGGCCGGCTCGGATTAACCGAGCCAAATATCCATCGACAGAATGTGCCGGGACGCCGCACATAGGCACATCAAGGCCATCTTTGCTACCCCGCTTTGTCAGAGTAATGCCAAGCAAAGATGCGGCGATTTCCGCATCTTCCAAAAACATCTCGTAAAAGTCACCCATGCGGTAAAAAAGCAGCGAATCAGTGTGCAAATCTTTAACGCGCAGATATTGCGCCATCATCGGGGTAGGCGCTTTCACTTTTGGCGCATTTGTTGTAAAAGGTTTAGACATCATTGTGTTTTGACATTGCCCCAACTTGGCGTTCAGAACAAGGTCGAACACGGTTTGTAATTAGTGATAACAAATTACTCTCTCGTTGTTTGAAACGACAATTTTAATTTAGCCAAAATGGCTGCTTCATGCCATCACGAAAAGTATTTGAAACATGACAAATAAAGACAAGCTACTTGACGCTGAGGCGCTGGCATTCCACGCAAATGGTCGCCCAGGGAAATTTCAAATTGCCGCCACAAAACCGCTTACTAGTCAACATGATTTATCATTGGCCTATTCACCCGGTGTTGCCGCGCCCTGTCTTAAAATCGCTGGCGATATCAACACCGCATATGACTACACGAACAAAGGCAATCAAATTGCTGTAATCTCGAATGGAACAGCGGTTCTTGGCCTTGGTGATATTGGTGCTGCTGCAGCCAAACCCGTGATGGAAGGTAAAGCCGTGCTGTTCAAGAAATTTGCCGATATCGACGGCATTGACCTTGAATTAAATACAATTGATGCAGACGCATTTGTGAATGCCGTAGAATTGATGACGCCGACCTTTGGCGGAATTAATCTTGAAGATATCAAAGCGCCCGAATGCTTCGTGATTGAACAGCAACTCCGTAGCAGGCTTGATATTCCAGTTTTTCACGATGATCAGCATGGCACCGCAATTATCACCGCCGCCGGACTGATCAATGCCCTTCATCTCACCGACCGAGAAATGCAATCGATTAAAGTGGTTGGTAGTGGAGCCGGAGCTGCATCAATTGCATGTGTTGAATTGCTAAAAACCATGGGGGTTCCAAATAATAACATTATTATTTGTGATCGCGCCGGACCCATTTACAAAGGCCGCAAAGGATCAATGAACCAATGGAAGTCAGCGCATGCGGTAGAGACTGATGCCCGCACTTTGGAAGAAGCTTTGGTTGGGGCGGATGTGTTTCTTGGCCTGTCATCTGGCGGTGTCATGACGAAAGAAATGGTCAAAAAGATGGCTGCTCGGCCAATCATTTTCGCTATGGCCAATCCAGTTCCAGAAATCTGGCCAGATGAAGCCAAAAAAGTGCGTCCTGATGCGATTATTGCAACCGGCCGGTCAGACTTTCCAAATCAGGTTAATAACGTCCTTGGCTTTCCATATATTTTCCGTGGGGCCTTAGATGTACGGGCCAGCAAAATTACCGAAAATATGAAAATTGCCGCAGCCAATGCGCTTGCCATGCTGGCGCGTGAAGACGTGCCTGATGCAGTAGCTGATGCCTATGGCGGCCAAATGCTAACCTATGGTGAAAACTATATCATTCCGACACCTTTTGACCCAAGGCTGATTGTTGCTGTTTCATCTGCCGTTGCTGAAGCCGCCATGGGAGATGGTGTTGCGCGTAAACCCATTGCCAATCTGGATGAATATCGCCGCCTACTGTCAGCTCGTCTTGATCCAACAGCAGGGGCATTACAATCAATTTTTGAACGTGTCAGCACGAATAAGAAACGTATCGTCTTTGCCGAAGGTGAGGAAGAGCGCGTGATCCGTGCTGCGCTTGCTTTTCGCAATGCTGGCTATGGTGATCCCGTCCTTCTCGGCCGAGAACATCGGGTTAAAGAAGCAATTGACCGACTGGGGCTTGATGGGGCTGAAGATCTGCCCATCACCAATGCCAAAATATCCAAACATTTAACCGAATATACTGATTTGCTATACAGCAAACTGCAACGCCGTGGATCACTTTATCGCGATTGCCAGAGAATGGTTAATCTTGATCGAAATGTATTTGCCGCCTGTATGGTAAGCTGCGGTCACGCTGATGCATTGGTGACAGGTGTTACCCGAGCCTTTCAGCCAACGTTACAACATATTCGCCGAGTCATTGATGTTGCTAAAGGCAGTAAATTCATGACCACATCAATGATTATTTCACGGGGACGCACTGTCTTTGTTGGTGATGTCGCAGTAACCGAGCGACCTGATGGCGAAGAAATGGCTGATATTGCTATGGCAATGGCCGCCAAAGCCCGCCAGATGGGCCATACTCCGCGGGTCGCCATCCTGTCATTTACTAATTTTGGCAATCCTGAGTCCCGCACTAGCGTGGAGGCAAGACGTGCTGTGGAAATTTTGCAAAGTCGTGACGTTGGCTTTGAATTTGATGGGGAAATGACTGCTGATATTGCGCTTGATTTTGATCTAATGAGGGCGCGCTACCCGTTCTGTAACTTGACGGGCCCAGCCAATATTCTAGTGATGCCGGGTCTGCATGCAGCTAATATTTCGTTTAAGCTTGTGCATCAGCTTGGAAATGTGTCTGTTGTTGGCCCGATGATGATTGGTGGTGAACAAGCATTCCAGATTGTCCAGATGGGCGCTTCTGTCAGCGATATCGTGCAAGCAGCTGTTCTTGCAGCCCATGACGCCATGAGCTAGTCACTATTGGGAGAGAACACGCCTATCATTTTGCCATCCAGCTCATTGGCAATTAAAGCCTTGCCAAAAGTTCTTTTAGATTTATTTTTGGTCGTGCGCCAATATGCGATATCACCTCACCAGCGGCAAGGCTGGCAAGGCGACCGGCCTGCGGAAGATCAAAACCATTTGTGCGCCCAAATAGATAGCCAGCAGCGAACAAATCACCCGCACCTGTTGTGTCAATCACTGCTCCTTGCGGCATTGCCGGAATTTCAAACGAGTTTTCTTTGGCGCCAACAAATGCTCCTTTTGGACCGCGTGTAACAATCAGCTCATCAATCGTACCCAGCAAAACAGAAATCGCATTGTCGACCTCGCATTGATAAAGGCTAGCTACTTCTTCTTCATTGCCAAACAAAATGGACACATGATTGGCTGTAAAATCACGCAACGCAGAACGGTGCCGTTCAGCGCACCATGGATCAGATAATGACAGAGCCACCTTGGCACCATAAAGGTGCGCAAGCCGAGCAGCCTCATTAAAAATAGCAGGTCCATTTGGAGCATCAAACAAATAGCCTTCTAGATAAATAACTTTTGCCGCCTGCGCATCAGCCAATTCAAGATCCGTCGCTTCAAATTCAATACTGGCTCCAAGGCATGTATTCATCGAGCGTGCCGCATCAGGTGTTACCAAAATAATTGACGATGCGGTTGGCGATCCACCGGAGGCAGGCGGGTTGTCAAAACCAACACCGGCAGCAATAATGTCATGGCGAAAAGCAACTCCAAGATCATCATTATGGACACGGCCAACAAATTTAGCCGCTCCACCAAAATTCACAACGCCAACTGCAGTATTCGCCGCAGAACCACCTGATATTAATTGTGGCTTCGCAAACGCGCTGAGTGCCGCATAAAGCTGTGCTGATGCCTCGGGATCAAGAAGGGTCATTACTCCTTTTTCAATTTTGTGAGCGGCCAGGAAATTATCATCACATTGACCAAAAATATCAACAATAGCATTACCAACTGCTAACACATCAATATGGTGTAAAGTCATTATCCGGCCCTCGCAAAATAATAAGGCGACGCGCGCTATCGCATGAATATAGTTGAAGGACGATATGTATAACAGATTAAAATTAATAGAGGTCGTGCATTAAAAGAGTTCGTGCATTAAACGTTATTTTCCGTTAGACCAAACCCTCCACATTGATCAACATTGGTGCATCAATATGCCTAACTGCCTACTATCTCTGCTTTCATGCGCCGCGCTTTTAATGGCCTGTCAACCGGTCACAACAACACCCATAAAAATCAGATCACCAAGCCCACATTTAAAAATAAATGACACTGTGCCGATACAACCTACTTCAATGATACCACTTGTACCTCAGGCACCACCCGTGCCATCTATGCCTGCCGAAACATTATCATTGGATCCCGTTGAGCAAAATAATAATCAAACCGAAATTGATCTTGCCATTAACACTGTCACCAAAAGCAGTAAAACCCAAACGAATTCGGCACAAGCATCACCCGACATCAAACCAGAGGCGCTGGCTATGCCCAAAACCTTTGATCCAACAAAAATTATCGGCTTTGCAACGCCGCTTCTTGCCCACAATCTTGGCAGGGCAAATATGGTTCGCAAGGAGGGACCAATCGAAGTCTGGCAATATCAGTTTGTAAGCTGTGTTGTTGATTTCTTTTTCTACCCAATTGGTAAGGACTCGTCACAATTAAACTTAAAAACCTGGGATATGCGAAGCACGATCATAGGGAGTCATCTTGATCGGGACAGCTGCCGTGGTGAAATGAACATCTATCATCAAAAATTTTTATCAAACTCTAAATTAGGGAATTAACATTTTCTAAATCGTCTTTGCACGAAACAGGCATAAGTCTGAAATCACACAATCAAGACATATGGGTTTTCGTGCCTTACAGATATATCGGCCATGCAAAATCATCCAATGATGCGCTCCTTTCTTCCAGCGGTCCGGCACCCGTCGTAACAGTTCCTTCTCAACAGCGTAAGGTGTTTCACCCGGCGCCATGCCAGTACGGTTGCCAAGACGAAAAATATGAGTATCGACGGCAATTGTTGGTTCGCCAAACGCTTCGTTAAGAACCACATTTGCAGTTTTCCGACCAACACCCGGCAAAGCTTCCAATGCAGCACGGTTTTTTGGAACTTCGCCACCATGGGTTTCAACTAGAATATTCGATAGAGCAAGCACATTTTTAGCCTTTGTGTTGAATAAACCGATGGTGCGGATATTACGGCGTATGGTCTCGAGACCAATTGCTACCATCTGTGCAGGCGTATCAGCCACCGCAAACAGCCCTTTTGTTGCTTTATTAACCCCAATATCAGTTGCCTGAGCCGATAACACCACAGCAACAAGAAGGGTGAATGGGTTGGTAAAATCGAGTTCAGTTTGCGGGTCTGGTTGACGCAGCGATAATCGCTCAAAACAAGCATCGACTGCATCGAGCTTCATTTTTTTCGGCATAATCAGCCTTTCAGCACATCCGTCATATCATAAAATCCAAAATTGGCAGTCGCGGCAAATCGTGCCGCACGAATAGCCCCGCGTGCAAAGATGGCCCGATCTGTTGCTCGATGTGAAATTTCTACACGCTCAGACTCCCCATAAAAAATCACCGAGTGCTCGCCAACAACATCCCCACCACGTAACACAGCAAAGCCAATATCACCTTGCTTACGTGAACCATTTTGGCCCTTACGAACCATATCAGCAACCCCTTCAAGTGCCACACCACGTCCCTTCGCCACCGCCTTACCAAGCGCTAAAGCCGTTCCCGATGGCGCATCAACCTTATGATGATGATGTGTTTCAAGAATTTCGATGTCCCATTCTTGAGTAAGTTTGGCAGCAACCTCCTCTACCAACTGAGTTAATAGGGTCACACCAACAGATGTATTGGCACAATAAATAACAACATTGCCCTTTGTTGTTGCGACAAGTTCGGTCTCATCATCCGCATTTAGGCCAGTTGTACCAATAACCATTGCAGTCCCATGTACCTCCGCCAATTTTACGTGATGAAGACTGGCGGCTGGGCTTGTAAAATCAATCACCACATCAGCTGAACCAAACAATGTTCCTGGCTCACTGCCAATTATCACGCCATTGGCCCCGGTATTCGCCACCTCACCAGCATCACGCCCAATAAAAGGGCTATCTGGCCGGTCGGTTGCCGCAACAAGTTCAAGGTCAGGCGCAGCCGCGATTTCGCGGATCAACATGCTACCCATGCGGCCAGCACTGCCCGGAATTGCAAGTTTTATCATGCTGGTACCTTCCTTCTCAACCATTGTGCAACGGCCAGCCATTATTGCCTGTTTTGGCTACACATCTTTTTTCCACGTTACATTATAATCAGCATCAACGGCCTCTTGCCAGCATATAAAGGCCAGCTTTTGAGACGTGTGCCCACTTTTTCAGCGCCAGCTATTGATCTACAAAATTTTTACACAAAATAGCCCGACTGATGGCAATCACCCGATTTTAAAGTTTGGCAAACCGAATAAAACTAGCTATCAGCCCAGATCCGTTTCACACGTTCGAGAAAACTTGACGACTCAGGACTGGTATCACCTGAGTTAGAAAAGGCTTCCAGGAGATCTTTTTGTTTTTTATTTAAATTAGTTGGTGTCTCCACCTGAACTTCAACAATCTGATCACCCGGATTACCGCGCCGAAGCGCTGGCATACCTTTTCCGCGCATCCGGAATTTTCGCCCTGACTGTGTGCCAGAATCAATAGTCAGACGCGCCATTTTCCCTTCCAGCGTTGGTACATCAATGCTTCCACCAAGTGCAGCTACAGTCATAGGGAGGGGTATACGGGTATATAAATTGTTTCCATCCCGTGTAAAAATAGCGTGCGGATCAACGTTCACAAAAATATAAAGATCACCAGCTGGCGCGCCGCGAAGGCCGGCTTCGCCCTTTCCCGAAAGCCGTATTCTTGTTCCTGTATCAACCCCCGCAGGAATCGAAACGGCCAAAGTTTTAGTGCGCTGTGTCCGACCATCACCACTACAGGTACGGCATGGATCCGATATTACCTGCCCCAAGCCCTGACAAGCATGGCAGGTGCGCTCTACCGCAAAAAATCCTTGCTGAGCACGCACTCGGCCAGCACCTCCACATGTTCCGCAAGTGCTAGGCTTACTCCCATCAGCAGCGCCCGTGCCCGAACAGCTCTCGCATTCTGATGGTACCGTGATTGAAATATCCTGTTGTAGGCCGCGAAACGCATCTTCCAAAGAGACCGACATGTCATAGCGGAGATCATTGCCACCTTCATTACGTTGCCGACCACCACTAGCCCCTCCTGAAAATTCAGAAAACATCTGATCAAAAATATCTGAGAAACCGCCGCCACCAAAACCGCCGCCACCAAAACCGCTACCACCGCCGCTTGACTGATCAAATGCAGCATGTCCCATACGATCGTAAGCTGCGCGTTTTTGGGGGTCCTTTAGTATGTCATAGGCCTCATTCGCCTCACGAAAACGGTCTTCAGCAGCTCTATCCCCCTGATTACGGTCAGGGTGGTTAGCCATAGCAAGTTTGCGAAATGCCGATTTAATTACCTTGTCATCGGCACCTTTTTCAACACCTAATACTTCGTAGTAGTCGCGCTTGCTCATTGTTGCCACTTTTGCCGTGAGAATTTAACAAACCAAAATTAAAGCATGATCTGGTTTTATCTGTCTGCAATCTTATTTGCTGGACTTTCTACTATTATTTGCGTCGGCATCAACCTCTTCAAATTCAGCATCAACAACGGTTTCGTCATCAGCCTTTGGATCAGAACCACCATCAGGTTCAGCCTCTGCGTCAGCTTGATAAGCAGCCTCACCCATTTTCATCATTACCTGCGATAGCTCGGCTGATTTTGATGATATAGCTTCGATATCCTCACCACCTAAAACGTCGCGTAATGCCTCAATGCCGGCTTCAACATCTGCTTTGGCTTGCGGATCAGCTTTATCTCCGAGGTCATCAATCGCCTTTTCCGCTCCATGGACAAGTGCTTCGGCTTGGTTCCGCGTTTCAACTTCAGCACGTCTTTCCTTGTCTGTCTCAGCATTAGCTTCAGCCTCAGCAACCATGCGGTCAATCTCACTATCATCAAGACCACCAGATGCCTGGATGCGAATTTCTTGTTCCTTGCCAGTCGCTTTGTCTTTGGCGCTAACTTTCACAATACCATTCGCATCAATATCAAAGGTAACCTCGATTTGCGGAACACCGCGTGGGGCCGGAGAGATACCTTCTAGATTGAACTGTCCCAAAGCCTTGTTATCAACTGCCATTTCACGTTCACCCTGACAGACCGAAATGGTCACAGCAGACTGGTTATCATCAGCCGTTGAAAAGACCTGACTTTTCTTAGTTGGGATTGTTGTATTGCGGTCAATCAAACGAGTAAAGACACCGCCAAGTGTTTCAATGCCAAGAGACAGCGGCGTAACGTCAAGCAGCAACACGTCTTTAACATCACCAGTTAAAACACCGGCCTGAATTGCTGCACCTGATGCGACAACCTCATCTGGATTAACACCGCGATGCGGATCAGTACCAAAAAATTCTTTCACCTGTTCGAGGATTTTTGGCATGCGGGTCATACCACCAACAAGGATCACTTCGTCGATGTCAGATGCCTTTAGACCAGCATCTTTTAGCGCTGCCTGGCATGGCTTCATTGTACGGCTGACCAAATCTGCCACCAGCTGTTCAAGCTTGGCACGGGTTAATTTCACATTCAAATGTTTGGGTCCAGACGCGTCAGCTGTAATAAAAGGCAAGTTTACGTCTGTCTGTACGGATGACGACAACTCAATCTTAGCTTTTTCAGCTGATTCTTTCAGCCTCTGTAGTGCCAGTTTGTCTCCACGCAAATCAATACCATCGCTCGATTTGAATGAGTCAGCAAGAAACTCTATAATGGAATGATCGAAGTCTTCACCACCAAGGAAGGTGTCCCCATTGGTTGATTTAACCTCAAACACACCATCACCAACCTCAAGGATAGAAACATCAAAAGTACCGCCGCCAAGATCATAAACTGCAACAATGCCCGACTCCTTGCGGTCAAGACCGTAAGCAAGCGCAGCTGCGGTTGGTTCATTAATGATTCGCAAAACTTCCAAGCCGGCAATTTTACCAGCATCCTTGGTGGCCTGGCGCTGCGCATCATTAAAGTAAGCAGGAACAGTAATCACCGCTTGGGTAACTGTTTCGCCAAGGTAAGCCTCAGCATCTTCTTTTAATTTGCGAAGAGTAAAGCTGGAAATCTGACTTGGTGAATATTCTTCATCCTCGACCTTGACCCAAGCGTCCCCATTTTTTGCTCCAACCAAGTCAAATGGCACAAGATCTGCAAATGCCTTCGTAGATTTATCTTTGAAGCGGCGTCCAATCAGTCTTTTTATTGCAAAAAGAGTGTTTTCTGGGTTTGTCACAGCCTGTCGTTTTGCAGCCTGCCCGACAAGTCGTTCACCGTTCGCAAACGCCACCATTGAGGGCGTAGTTCGAGCGCCCTCGGCATTTTCAATCACCCGCGGCTCAGACCCGTCCATGACAGCAACACAGGAGTTTGTTGTTCCCAAATCAATACCAATTACCTTAGCCATATCTAAAGCTCCTTTCCCTAACCACCCAACGTCTGTTCTATTTGGAATAACGTTAATAAAATGGCTCTTTACGACACTCCGTTCTTAAAAATTATCCTTGAGGGGCTCCAACCAAAGGGTTGGCGTGCCAATTATGTTAACGTCGTTTGAAAACATAACGCTCATATAAGACTTATTCGTTATGTTACAAGAGGTAATGGTTTGATCAGATGTCAAAACAAAAGAGATCACCGAAACCATTATAGTGTAAAACTTACACCTCCCCACTTGCTGTTTATCATTCTCAAGACTCAAACAGCGAAATTTTAACCCTTAATATTTCCAATATCTTAGCAATCTTTTTTTGCCTGATCATTAACCTTACCAGTCGGTTCACCAGCTTTCGATACTCCAACCATTGCTGGGCGCAACAACCGGTCATGTAAAACATAGCCGTGCTGAACCACTTCAAGAACAACTCCGCTTGGTTGATCAAGTGTAGGCACTTCAAACATTGCCTGATGCAAATTATAGTCAAATTTTTCCCCATGCGGTTCAACACGCTTAATGCCATGCTTTTCAATGACTGATTGCAGTTCAGTCCAGCTGAGTTGGATGCCAGTAATTAATGATTTTGTGGTCTCGTCAAGAGTTTCCAAATTATCTGGCGCCGACTCAACAGCTCTGGCAAGATTATCTATCGCGCCCACCAAGTCACGGGCAAAAGGTGTATGACCATATTTCCTAACGTTAGCAGCCTCGCGCTCACTTCGGCGTCGCATATTCTCAGTATCTGCCATCGCTCGCAGTAGTTGGTCTTTTAACTCATCACGTTCAGCTGTCATTACTAACAACGGGTCCTCGACCTCGTTTGCTGTTGGAGCCTCACTGGCCTCAGAGTTTAGGTCGTAAGAAACCACGCCATCTGTTGCCGCGTTTTCAATATGTGATTTTGAGCCACCAACAGACGTCTCCTGATCTGAAGCCTTTTGCTCATCAGAATTTGGTGAAACTTGCCCATTTCCATTTTCATTCGGCAGATCTTTTGATTTTTTGCTATTGATTGATTTCTCGTTTGTCATTTATCATTCCCCGTGTGCGCTCCTCTTAGGACTGCTGACTTTACTTAGTGATCGTTGCCGGTTTCGCCAAGTCTTAAGATCAACTTTTTGCATTTTTGTCATAATCTTACATAAAATCATGCCAAGATACGTCTTGATGCTTATCACTAAAAACCCCTGCAATAATTTCTTTGCGCCAATTGTTACACTGGAACAGGATAAGATATTGTTTCTTATGCTAAGTTATGCGACATTGAAAACCGTGAGAGCGATCAGCTGAGCGCGACATAAAAATGATTTTTATTTAACCAAATAGTCTAGTTAGAAGCACCTGTTATGCAAAATGCCCAGATCTGGAAATCAATTGAAGCACTTTGCAGTGAAGCTGAGTCGGTGATTAAAAACGGCGAATCCGTGATAACAGTTATTCAATCAGTCGGACCCCCAGAGCTCGCACACCGAGGAACATCTCAAACAGATACGTTAAACTTTTTATCCAGTAAACCTGCACCGCCAAAAGCTGACATCAGGGATAGACCTACCCCACAAGAAAACGTGTTGGATGCCCCTTTATCACCCGCAACGATGACCGAGATTGCTGCGGCGGTCGACCGGGCGAGTCGAAGCGCACAAAAACCGCAACTGATGAACCAGCGATCACAGGGGATGAATGATCAACTGCGCAAGGACTTAATGATCGAAGTTAGCCTGGCGGTTCGCAGTGTTCTTGAGAATGAACTGCCAAAAATAGTCCGACATGCGATTTCTGAGTCTTTGTATGAATTTATCACTGTATCGAAGGACCCCTTAGCGAATGATTTGGGAGCGCCTGAGGCAAAACCAAGGCCTAAAGGTAAAAATAAAAAAATCGCTTTGGAAAAAAGGGCTGCGCCAAAAAAAACACCCGGCAAAAAAAATGCGGCAAAAAAAACAAAAGCCAAAAAGACAGTAAATAAAATGTCTTAATTTAAATACAGTGGGTGGGTGGATGAGCAGCCGAACAACACACAATTAAATTGTGAGCGATTATCAAAAATCAGCTTTTTGAACTTCATTAAACATTTCTTTATTCAACATTATATGCAGCTAAAGGCCTAAAACCCTGTCAATCGCTTTACTGGTGTAATCAACCATTGGAATAATACGCGCATAGTTCATATGCCGCGGACCGAGAACGCCAATCGCACCGATGATGGACTGATTGGCATTCCTGTATGGTGCGATAACCAACGAACAACCAGTACTGGCAAACAGCTTGTTTTCAGCCCCAATAAAAATCTTCACACCGTCACCATCTCGCGTTGCGTCAAGAAGTCTAAGCGCATTTTCTCGCGCCTCAAGCGCATCAAACAAGCCCCTAATTTCAGAAAGCCCATCAGCTACCTGAAGATCATCAAGCAAATTTGCCTGCCCGCGCAAAATTAACGCCGCGTCATCGCCACCATCACCACTTGACCATATGCCAAGCCCTTGTTCGACTAGCTTAGTTGACAGTTCATCTAACTCAGCCTTATGTGCAGCAATTTCACTGCGAATCAGCTTTGCCGCTTTTCCCATGTCATTATTTCTCAACTTAGCATTCATATAATTAGCAGCCCGCGTCATCGCTGATGCCGGCACACCTAGGGGAAGATCAATCAACCGATTTTCAACCTGTCCATCAGAACGCACTAAAACAGCCAGCGCACGATTCACACCTACCGGGACAAATTCAAAGTGCTGTAATTCGGCTTCACTGCTAGGTGAGAGAACAAGGCTGGCACAATTTGAGAGGCCAGACAGTGTTTTACTAGTTTTATCCAAAAGTTGATTAAGGCTGATGCCACGTGCCGCACATTCATTATCAATTGACTGGCGCTGTTCTTTTGGAATATTCCGATTAAATTCCATCAAGCCATCCACAAACATACGCAAACCCGACTCGGTTGGGACGCGCCCTGATGATGTATGAGGAGCAAAAAGTAATCCGGCGTCTTCGAGATCACTCATTTTACTACGAATTGAAGCCGGTGAAAAATCAAATTTCCCAGATTTTGCAAGCCTGCGAGAACCAACCGGCAAACCATCTTCCAAATAGGCCGTCACAAGCTCGTGGAAAATTTCCAAGCTAAGTGGTGTTAGGTCATTTATACTAGAATCTGTCATAAAGAAAAACTAAGATAAGCATCTTAACTTGGTCAATCGAAGAAACAATAAAAATTAGGATTAATTAATGATGTCCCGCCCCTCCGGCCGCGCTACTAACGCGCTACGAACTGTTAGTCTTGAACCTGGAGTGTCACTTCACGCTGAAGGATCCTGTCTTGCCAAATTTGGTAATACACATGTTATTTGCACCGCATCTGTTGACGAGCGCGTTCCACCGTTTCTCCGCAATAGCGGTAAAGGTTGGGTTACAGCTGAATACGGCATGTTGCCGCGTTCCACTCATAGCCGAATCGATCGCGAGGCCGCACGCGGCAAACAAGGGGGTCGTACTCTGGAAATCCAGAGGCTTATTGGGCGTTCACTTAGAGCGGTTACCGATCTAAAAGCACTTGGCGAACATCAAATCAAAATTGATTGCGATGTGATTCAGGCTGATGGTGGAACGCGTACAGCGGCAATAACCGGAGCTTGGATTGCGCTTCGTATCGCATGCGAACACCTTTTGTTGGCAGGCGCTATCACACAAATGCCTTTGACTGCGCAAGTCGCTGCGATTTCCTGCGGAATTTTTCAGAATCAGGCCATTCTTGACCTTGACTATGACGAGGATAGCTCTGCCGAAATTGATGCAAATTTCATTCTAACTGCCGCAGGTGAACTTGTCGAAGTTCAAGCTACTGGTGAAGAACATCCGTTTTCGCGCGGCAGCTTGGATGAAATGCTTGATTTAGCAGAGTCTGGATGCGGCCAACTTTTTGCACTGCAACAACGCGCCATTCAGGATTCCGGTCTCTAAGTCGTCAAATTGTAACAGAGGCTGCTCCATGACAGATCGTCAATTTACAGAAGATAAGCTTGTTATTGCTACTCACAATGATGGAAAAATGCGAGAAATTGAAGCACTTTTTGCTGGCTTTGATTTCACTATTATTTCTGCCAAAAATCTTGGTCTTGCCGAACCCAACGAGACTGAAAAAACCTTTATTGGCAATGCTGTTTTAAAAGCACGGGCAGCAGCACTTGAATCAGGTATAACAGCGCTGGCCGACGACTCTGGCCTATCAGTTGCCGCACTTAACGGTGCTCCCGGCGTTTATTCTGCGCGTTGGGCTGGGCCAAACCGTGATTTTAGTGCTGCGATGACAGCTGTTAAAGAGGCCCTTTTAAAAACTCAAAGTGATGACGCCCGAGCTGAATTTATCTGTGCGCTTGCTATAGTTTGGCCAGATGGGCAAGCAATAAGCGTTGAGGGCAAAATCGAAGGCGTCCTAAAGTTTCCAGCACGCGGCACCCGGGGTTTTGGTTACGATCCCATTTTTCAACCCTATGGTCACAACATGAGTTTTGGGGAGATGGACCCCGACATCAAGCATGCCATCAACCACCGTGCTGATGCCTTTACAAAATTAATATCGCGCTGTTTTATACTCAATAGTGATGTATAAGCTCGAACCATACCAAAAAGACCCTGCGTCATGCCTACCATCTGATCGTAAATTCGGGCTTTATGTTCATTGGCCATTTTGCCGGGCAAAATGCCCTTATTGTGATTTTAATTCACATGTGAGAACCACTGTTGATGAAAAGGCTTTTGGCAACGCGCTTTTAACAGAAATGACCCACATGGCATCACTTTTGCCAGAACATCCGTCACTATCCAGCCTGTTTTTTGGCGGCGGCACCCCTTCTTTGATGCCACCATGGCTTGTCGAGCAACTTATCATTCATGCCCAAAATCTGTTTGGGTTCGCTACCGACATTGAAATTACCGCCGAAGCAAATCCAACATCCACCGAGGCAAAATCAATGCTTGAATTCCGCCAAGCAGGTGTCAATCGTGTATCAATCGGTGTACAATCACTTGATGATGCCAATCTCAGATTTCTTGGACGTGAACACTCCGTTAAAGATGCCCTAGCTGCGCTTGATTCGGTTCGTACCGCTTTCGATAGAGTATCAATTGATTTGATTTACGCTTTCCCAGGTCAAAGCGCAAAAGCTTGGAGCACCATGCTTGGCGAAGCACTGTCCTTAGGGCTTGGGCATTTGTCACTTTATCAACTAACCATCGAGGCTGGAACCATATTTCACACTAGGCAACGCAAAGGTGAGATGATGGCTCTTGATGATGACCGCGCCGCTGACCTTTATGAAATCACGCAAGGAATGGCAACGTCAGCCGGGCTACCTGCCTATGAAATTTCCAACCATGCAACTATTGGGCAGGAATGCCGCCACAATTTAAACTACTGGCGAACAGCTGACTGGATAGGAGTCGGGCCTGGAGCACATGGTCGCTTTGCAGTTTATGAGTCCAAACAAAGATGTCTGTCTCGCACCGCAATCACAACAAGGCGTAGCCCTGCGAGATGGCTAAACGCAGTTAACACAATAGGTCATGGAATCGAAAAAAAGGAAATTGATACGCCAAGAGACTGGGCCCATGAAATGGTAATGATGGGCCTTCGTCTAAGAGATGGCATTCATCTTGACGCCATAAAAACATTATGTGGTCCAATTGAAAGCTGGCTTGATTTTAGCGCCGTTGATCAATACGTCGACTGCGGTTGGTTACATCATGAACACGAAACATCTAGCCTCGTCACAACGTCAGACGGGTGTTTACGACTTAATCACATCTTATCAACGATACTCCGTTAGAGGCACGCGTCCCAAAAATTGCTGTAAGAAAACGGCCTATAAAATAAACCAGAATTTATATTTTATTTGGTGCAGACTTGATCACTTTTGCATGACCATTTTCGATTTGCCGAAGCTCAAAACTGCGAATATTAAGGCCGTTAGGAAGTAATCGGAACGCGCCACTAAAACCCTGAAATCCGTTGTTGCTGACAAGTTGTTTGACCCAATCCTCTTCTCCCGATGTAGCCAGCGCAGCAACAAGAGCCATGGCATCAAAGCCGACTCTGGCTAACTGACCAGCTGGTTCTGGCCAAATATCATCCCAGCTGGAGTCAAATCGCAGGTCAAGGTTACTAGGCCGTCGTGTAAAAAGACCTCCTTGCAATGATGGTTCAACTAACAGCTGGGTTTGATCCCACAGGGAGTTGCCCAGATAAAGCGCCCGATCTGGGCCAACATCATAATAGGCTAGCACGGGGGCCGTCCGAAGCGCAAACGCAGGATCACCAGCGAACACCACGGCATCAAACGGGCTTTCACCAATTATTTCACCCTCTGGTGGGGGTGCATAACGAACAAAATTGCGAATTGCTGCTTTCAAGTTATTTTCATCGGCAAGGTCTTCATCACTTAGAACCTGAACCGCCGCGGCCTGCAAGCCAAAGTCCGCTAAGCGTCGATTTGTGTGGGAAAGAAGACGTAGGCCAAAAACTGTTTCCTGAGCAATAAGCGCAAATTTCCGCTTACCCTCACTGATTGCGTGCCCAAGCAATCCATCGAGCTGCTGTTCAGGAAGATAACCCATTAACCAGTAATCTGTTGCTGCCATATCAACATTATTTGACAATAACAGCATCGGGGGCGATTTTTCTCCTTTAACAACATCATCTATCACCGCACGCGCTTCGATAACGGCATCTGTGAAGAGGGGACCAATAAAAATATCAACACCACTGGTTATTCCTGTCATCGCGGCATTGCCAGCATCTTCACCCGCCTTTGTATCAAGAAACAACAATTCAATATTCGGATTGTTAATGGTGAATAACGCCATTTCAACGCTACGACGTATTTCATTACCAAGCGCGGCATATTTTCCACTTAATGGCACCATTAGCCCAACACGAACAATCCCGTCCAACTTTGGTGGTATTTCAAAAGCAAGTTGATGTACGTCCGGGGTTACACGGTTTGATAAAAGTGCAAATGCCGTTTCAAGCGCATCTTCGCTCAAGGACACATCTTGGTTGTCCGAAATAACAGGGTTTAATATTTTTGTTTCTTTTTTGCCTGCTTGAAATTGCCAAGTAATCGCGTTCATTACAGCATTTGCAGCTAAAATTTCTGCAGTTGTTTTTTGTTCCACCACCTTCTGTTCTATCTGTTGAACTGTATCTGTATCTTTCAAGGGCTGAGCTGGATACGGATTTTGTGTCTCGTTTGGTTCTTCAATAACAATAATTGATTGGGGAAGACCAAAATTTACAGGCTTCCGATTCTCTTCTGTGGTTTTGATTTGACCGCTATTTTTGGTATTTTGTCCATTATTTATCTTCGCCATTTTTGTATCTGATCTATTTAACCCCACTGTCCTTTCTAATGGCACAGTGGCTGGTTGGCACGCAGCAAGCCAAAACAATGGTATCATGACACTACCTGATAAACACTGTATCGAGTGCCAAGCATACCTACCAAAATTGCTATTTTTTATCTTGTTATATCGATTTTGCATGAAAACACACTCTATCCAACTGCAACATTTTTTTGGCAATACGTCATCATGATGGCTTTTTCACTTTTTGTCATTATCCGCTTGTCCCAAATCTGAGCATTACCTTATACTGCGAGTTATTACGAGTCCTGGAGAGAGTATACTAACCTTATGATGCAATCGACCGGACAATTAGCCGTGATCGCAACACCGATTGGTAATCTTGGCGATTTGTCCCCACGCGCGGCTACAATGTTGCAAAACGCTGATATTCTAGCTTGTGAAGATACCCGAGTAACACGCAAATTATTATCCCTTACAGGGCTTCACACTTCAGCAAAATTCATGCCCTATCATGATCATAACGGCAAAATGATGCGCCCAAAGCTGCTGGCAGCAATGAGTGCTGGTAATCTAGTTGCTCTTGTCAGCGATGCTGGCACACCACTAGTGTCTGATCCCGGGTACAAGCTTGTTGCAGCCTGCCACGATGCCGGCATCGACGTGATAACAATTCCTGGCCCAAGTGCGGTTTTGGCAGCGTTATCAGCTTCGGGCCTACCGAGCAATCGATTTCTGTTTGCTGGTTTTGTGCCAAATAATCAAAAAGCCGCATCAACCGCATTTCGTGAATTTACAGCTTTACCAATAACCACTATTTGGTTTGAGTCACCGCGTAGGCTAGGGGCGACACTGAAGCTTATGTATGAAGAGTTTGGCGACAGGCTGGCCGTTGTTGCACGCGAACTCACCAAACTACACGAGAACTTTCACCGTGATAGTTTAAAGTTATTGAAAAATTTCTACGCAAAATCAGTTGCCCCAAAAGGCGAAATTGTTATTCTCATCAGCGGTGCCAACGAACGTGCTGATGAGTTTGAGGAGATAAAACTTATATCAATGCTTCGCGAAGAATTGAAAGCAACCAGCCTTCGTGATGCTGTCCAGACCGTTACACAAATCTCCGGACAACCCCGCAAAAAAATCTATTCAATGGCGATTGATCTTAACGGTGAATGCAAAAAGACAAATTAATATTTGACCAGATTAATATAAGATTTTTACCTTTTTCAGGAGATCATCTCCATAAAATAATCAATCGATCAATTATAACTTTTGATTACGCAACTAAATTTCATACCCAAAAAATCCACGCTCATCCTTGGATGATAAGAATGTCCGTATCCAAGTTGCAGTGTTATTTCCCGCAAATGATCTTGACCGATGAATCACAACACGGCACATTAAAGACCGAAAAAAATCAGCGATTAAGGACATAAACATGCCATCGACACGACACACGCTCTCGGTGCCAACGGCTATTTTTCTCTTACTTTCCCCAATCGGACTGTCAGGGTGTGCGAATGCCGTAATTGGAGTTGGCACAGCCGCAGTCGCTGCCTCGACAACTGAAAAGGGACTATCCACGTCGGTTGCAGATACGCAAATTCACGCCAAACTGACGGACCAATTTATCCGAAATGATTTCACTCTGGTAACCGCTGTCGACGTCACTGTAAATGATGGTGCGGTTTTATTGACTGGCAAAATAAAGAAGCCAGAAGAAAAAATCCTAGCAACAAAATTGGCTTGGAAAGTTCGCGGCGTTCGAGAGGTGGTAAATGAGTTACAGATTATTGACTCCTCATCAATAAAGGATATAGCCAAAGACCTTGCCGCTAGCGCAACATTACGTGGCAAATTAATTTCCGATAGAGATATCTCTTCCCTTAACTTCAGCATTGATGTAGTCAACGGCACCGTTTATTTATCCGGTGTTGCCGCGGATGTAAATGAAATGAGGCGTGTAGTGGAACATGCACAAGAAGTGCGCTTCACCAAAAAAGTTGTGAATTATATAATTTTACAAACCGATAAACGTCTCTAAATCGTCTTATGGGTCTTTCAATTGCCATTCAGATGGACAAGGTCGAGTCTCTCCAAATTGCAGGAGACACAACATTTGCGCTTGGTTTAGAAGCGCAAAAACGTGGCCATAGTTTATGGTATTACACACCAAATCTACTTACCTTAAATGAAGGGATTGTATGCGCGCGTGGCCAAGAGCTGACATTTTATGACCAGGCTGGAGCGCATTTTGAAACGGGTGTGACTAAAATGGAGGCATTACAGAACTTTGACATAATTCTGATGCGTCAAGATCCACCTTTTGATATGGCCTACATTACGGCGACCTATTTGCTAGAAATGTTGGACCCAAAAACGATGGTGGTTAACAACCCAGCCGAAGTTCGCAATGCGCCAGAAAAACTTCTTGTCACATTATATCCAGATTTAATGCCTGCAACGTTAATTAGCCGCGACATTGCCGCCATAAAAGCATTTCGATGTAAGCACGAAGATATCATTATCAAACCATTGTTCGGTAGCGGAGGGACTGGGGTATTCCGAATTCAACCTAGTGATCAAAATTTAAACTCACTTCTTGAAATATTTTTTGGCATCAGCCGCGAAGCCGTGATGGTGCAAGCCTACCTACCCGCAGTCCGAAATGGTGATAAACGCATTATTTTAGTTGATGGAAACCCTGTTGGGGCGGTAAACCGAATTCCAAATGAAGATGAAGTCCGGTCCAATTTTCATGTTGGGGGCATTGCTGCAAAAGCTGACCTAACCGAACGCGACTTAGAAATCTGCGGTACAATTGGTCCAGAGTTACGTCGCCGCGGGTTGCTCTTTGTTGGCATTGATATCATTGGCGACTACCTGACTGAAATAAATGTCACTTCGCCGACCGGTATTCGCGAGATTGAGCGTCTTTCCAGCATAAATATTGCCTCCATGGCATGGGACACAATTGAACGTAAACACCCCAAACATGCGAGCAATAGGATTGAACGATAGGTGATCCTTTTGGGTGATTTGGGAAATGAAACTAAATCGTTATAACAACAATCTTGACACCGAAGAACAAACCTTAACTCACATGATAGGGCATCAATGTACATACCAGTAATTTTTTATTTGGGTAGGGCTAGACCTTTGCCACTACAATCGGACCAATTGACGTCCCACCAAGAACATGCATGTGAAAATGTGGAACTTCTTGATGACTATCAGGCCCAATATTTGAGATAACCCGATAGCCTGTGTTACCAATGCCCGTTAATTCAGCAACACGGCCAACAGCTCTAAACAAGGCGGCAATTTCTTTACCACTTGCATGAACGGCAAAGTCTGACCAATCGGTGTACGCCCCTCTTGGGATTACCAATATATGTATGGGCGCCTGCGGATTGATATCGGCAAAACTAAGCGTATAGTCATCCTCATCAACCACCTTGCAGGGGATTTCACCACGCAGAATTTTTGCAAAAATATTATTCTCATCATAAGCCATGTTTAAAGTTCTTTGTGATAGTAAAACCCAAGGACATAATCATCGCCAACTTTAGCGTAATAGTTATTTGTGGCATAACGTTTGAAACCACGTGCTTCGAACGACTGTATGGCACGATCCTGTGTTGCTCGCACATCAAGATTAATCATCAAAAACCCCTCGGATTTTGCCAGAGCCTCAGACTCCGCCACGATCATTTGCGCCAGGCCATGACCGCGCGCCCAAGGAGCGACAAAAAATGTTGTCAATTGACAAGAAAACTTTTGCGCCTCGTTGTTTTTTGGAGGGCGCGTTATCTGGCAACTACCAGCAATAACCTTATCAAGGCGTGCAATAATCAAATGTCTATCAGGAATCATCTGCACACCGCGCCAATAGTCTTCCATTACCGATTTAGGTGGTGGAGATAACCATCCAAAACCACCACCTGACAGGATTGCGGACTCAGCAGAATCACTTAATTCATTGATATCACGTTCAGTTAACTGATCAACTGTTTCAACAGATATTTTGGCAATATGACCGCGCAGAGACTCAGATATCATCTTGCCTATCCTTAATTGCTAAACTGCCGGCTGGATCAAACCAAACGCTTGGCACTCGTTTTTCTATTTACAAAGTTAACGATAGAAGATTTCAGAATATCTATCATTTAATCGTGTTGGCGTTCTTTTACCATAAGAACAGTTTTTAGCAAAACGGTCTTGTACACTCTTTCGCATAAAACAATCAATTAGATTTGTATACGACGCTCAATTTCTCTAATCAAATCACCGCAATCTTCAGGTGATAACCTATTAATATTTTGCGCTAACAAATTTGAAAGGTAAACTGCGTTTTCAGTCAACCCTCGAACATTGATCGAAGGCTTTGGATGTGACACTCTAGCAAGCCGTTTTAAATCTTCGGCATCATCCCATATCAAACCAAGCCAAACACATATACGGTCTACAAGAATTGCTGTCGGCTGGCCCCGCGCGCCTGTTTCAAGTGCAGAAATATAAGCTTTGGAAACACCAAGAAACGTTGCCTGTTCCTTTTGAGTTCGGTTATGTTGTCGCCGCAATTCACGCATTTTCGAGCCAAATGGCGTCATTTACTGGTCACCTCGCTTACGGCGTAACAACACATAAAACGCACCGCCACCTCCATCTTTTGGCCGCGCTTCAGCTAATGCCAAAACATGAAGAGAGAGAGGCAGTTGTTTCAACCAGTTAGGCACATGTCCATTTAAAACACCTGAACCCTTACCAGTAATTACAAGAACACAGCGACAGCCGTCATTAGCTGAAGATACGATGAATTGGATAAGCTGTTTGTGTGCCCGTGCCGCTGTCATCCCATGAAGATCAAGCCGTAAGTCAATCGGAACCTCACCGCGAAATAATCGGCGTTGCGTACTACCATCAATGCCAGCCTTTTCCCCATGACGCAAATCAATTGGCGTTGCTTGTTTTAACGTACCTTTTTTCAAGGCGGTCCCAGCGGACCGCGAAGGAATATCATCGAAAACCATTCTTTTCTGGGTTTTTACATTATCTTTCAGAACTTTATTTTGGAGGTTAGCGACATCAGAACCCAGATTTACGGGCGAAGATGACTGTATGGTCGACTTCAGAGGGGTCACCTGAGAAGTAACCCGCTGCCACAAAATCATATCTTCTGTTGAGTAAATAGCGCTTTTCTTTGGCATGCAGAGCCTCAATTACTCATCGTCGTCAGCTGATTCTGTCTCAGTCAGTTTCCAATTTGGATCAGACAAGGTTAAATCACGCTCAAATGTCCATATGTCGGTAAATTCGCGTGCACCGGTATCTTCAGAGTCAATTGGCTCATTATCTTTGTCTTTGGCAACCCGCGTCTGGACGGAGTGGAAATGCATGGTAATGCTTGCCACCTGATCAATTATAGAAATATTCAAAATACTCGCCTCACGAAGCTCATCCAGTGTGATGCTAAGGCTCTCTTTCGCAGCAATTCGATTCTCTATTGACGACGTAAAACTTTGTAAAAGATCATATCCGAGCAGCCGCCTTAACTGAGCTAGGTCACCCTCCGCATAAGCGGTCAGGATCATTGCAAAGGCTGACTTAGCACCACCGATAAACTCTTTTTCACTAAATTTGCGGTCCATTTGGCGTAGTGCGTCAAGACCATGTAGCGTAGTGGGGGCATCATCAGTGGCTTTAGAATGAAGCGGTATAAGCTCACTGTCATTTTCGTTATCATCAAGACGATTTGTAGACCGCTCATCTTGGGGCTGCTCATAGCCAGAACGCTGCCCCAATACAGATCGCAAACGTAATACCAGCAACACAGCAATAACAGCAAAAATAATGATATCAATAAATGGCACAATGGCCCCCATAACAAAATTTACTCAGCATTACCTAACATCATTGTGTCTTTTGACGATGCTATCATGGTATAAATGGCATATGTCGGGTCTGAAATCCAGATGCAGTCAGAAAATCTGCACGAAATAACCGGAAAAATACTTGGGATATGGTAGATGGCGCTTATTTTTATTTTAGGTCTGTTACTTTGGGGTTGGTTAGAAATATCGGTCTTCATCTTTATTAGCAATGTAATTGGCGGGTTGCTGACCGTTTTGGGAGTGTTCTTAACAGCCATTATTGGCATTACTTTTCTGAAAAATCAGGGCTTGTCTGTTCTAAATCGCGTCCGCAGTGATCTAGCTAGGGGCCATACGCCAGTTGTATCAATTGCTGATAGTGTATCATTGGTTGTTGGGGGAGGGTTAATGTTAATTCCCGGCTATGTAACCGACAGTGTTGGGCTTTTTTTATTTATCCCGCGGTTTCGGACCGTGGCTGGAATGTATCTGTTACAATGGGCTGCTAAAAAACCAAGTGTCACTGGTTTTGTAAATTTTGGTGGAAGTGCCTTCACTCAAAGATATAGTAATAAGGATCCGTTTGGATTTAGCGAACAATCTCACCACCAAACTGGTTTCGAAGATGTTATTGAAGGTGAGTTTGAAGACCGGTCAGACGCTAAATTCTCTCTTAACCAGAAAAAAAAGGACCATCACAACGACAGTTAAATTAACTAGGTCTGTTTAGTTGTTTTAAAACAGCAAATCATGCTAATGAATTCAGCGCCGAGGCCAAGTTGTTTTGACATCAACATGTTCTAAAAAACGGCATCCAGCTCTGGAGACTACAATGGCTAAAAACACGAAAAAATCAAGGACCCCGACACCTAAAAACAATGGTAACGCTCAAAAGTCGGATGGTAATCCAAACACTGACCGCCGGATCCTTGTGCACGCGCAGTATATCAAAGATTTATCTTTTGAAAATCCCAATGCACCCCGCGTTTTGATGGAAGGATCAACCCAGCCAGACGTTGAGATTACAGTAAATGTGGGCGCGCAGCTGATCAATGAGGATCAATATGAAGTAGCACTTAATCTCGCCGCCAAGGCATCGTTCAAAAAAACAGCCTTATTTCTGGTGGATCTGACTTATGCAGGCCTTGTCACACCCGAAGGCGCAGACACTGATGAAATTAATCCTCTGATCATGATTGAAGCGCCTCGGCTATTATTCCCATTTGCACGCGCTATTATTTCGGATGCAACACGTGATGGAGGTTTCATGCCCTTAAACATACAACCTGTTGATTTTGTTGCTGTTTATCAGCATAATCTCACGCAACAAGCCGCCTCACAGAGCGACAATTAAACCTTGAGTTACTACTCCAGCTATTATTGGTTCCAGATTGGGTCTTTTAGAGATGCCAAAAACTCCGCGTGCGATGCCAATTCCTCAGATGTTGGCGCATGCGCCCGTATCGGACGAATATTTTTCTTATCAATTTGAAAATGCGGATCTTCAACTACCTCGTCTCGCGACATCTTGCTCTTTGGATTCAGATCAGCATCCACCAGAAGGCCAGGCTGACGACCGCCTAATAATTCGATATAAACACTTGCGAGAAGATCTGCATCTAACAACGCGCCATGAAAATCGCGATGTGTGTTGTCAATTTCGAAGCGGCGGCATAGTGCATCCAGATTAGCCTGTGCGCCTGGAAATTTTTTGCGTGCCATCGCCAATGTATCAATTGACTGGGCCATCGCAAGCACGGGACGGTCAACGCGTGTCAGTTCAGAATTGATGAAAGCCATGTCAAAGCTAGCATTGTGGATCACCAGAGGATCAGAACCAATAAAAACTAAAAATTCCTCGGCAACATCAGCAAAGATCGGTTTATCTGCCAGAAAATCTAGACTAATGCCATGAACCGCGATAGCACCCTCATCAATATCGCGCTCTGGATTAATATAGAGATGCAAACGACGGCCAGTAGGAAGATGATGCATTAATTCCAATGCACCGATTTCAATAATCCTGTGACCATCACTCGGACTTATTCCCGTAGTCTCTGTATCAAGAACAACTTCGCGCATGTTTTATCTATGTCCCCAATACCATGAAAGCAAGTATACCAAGCCCTTTATCAAATTTCATCCCTCACAATAGACAAACCAATAAGAGAAAGCCAATCGATCAGCTGATTACGTGTTTGGTCTTTTGGTATATCCGAATCAAGGGCTAAATCAGCACGCACTTTTTTGTCATCTGAAGAAATCTGTGATGCCAGTATTAAATCCAACTTTTCCGTAGTCATGCCTGGCCGCGCCAATGCCCGTTTGACGGTAGTTTTAGCACTGGCATGAACAACAATCACATAATCACACATCACCTCCCCGCCAGTTTCAAATAAAAGTGGCACATCCAGCGCTATTGCAGCGACATTGGCTCTACGCTGCTCAACGATAAAGGCATCACGGTGTTGGCGAACCATAGGGTGCAAAATAGATTCCAGTTTCAGTCGTTTTTGCGGTGTAGCAAACACCTCATCACCCAGTGAATTTCGGTTAATACCACCGGCAATAGTTCCAAAATGAGACCCAAATTCCGTCAAAACATCCTGCACCGCTCCACCATTCGGACCCAACAATTCATGCACTGCACAATCAGAGTCATGCGTGGTAATCCCTAACTTATTAATCCAACCAACAATGGTGGACTTGCCAGCAGCAATTGACCCTGTCACCCCAATAATCTTCATAAGCTATCCTCAGATTCATTCTGGGATTTCATATAAAATGGTAACAGACCGTGTTCCCGCAGAATTGCCAGGAGCTCAAACAACGGTATACCGAGAATACCAAAGTAACATCCTTTTATTTGCGAAAATAATTGCGCTCCAATAGACTCAATCTGATAGCTTGCCGGCGAAGAAAGGGCGGCTTCACCGAGCTGCTCGAGGTAAAAATCAATAAATTCATTTTCTAACGGAAGCATGGTCATATCTGCCACCGATAAATGATGCCAAATCCGTTTGCCATGCTGAAACAAAACCACAGCTGTAAGAAGCTGATGGGTTTTACCAGAAAGAGCCAACAACTGAGATTTAGCAGCAGAAATATCGGATGGTTTGCTGTAGATAATTCCATCACAAATCAGTATCTGATCACAACCCAAAACGTAACTTGGTGGAACCAAGTGTTCTGTGTTAAGGCCCTGGACAGCGACAGCGGCTTTCATTTCAGCCAGCATTATCGCAATATCCTGTGCAGGAATAGCCTCAGCAATGGCTGCCGCACGAAGCGCTTTTTCATCTATTGAGACTGGGTACTGATCAAACCTAAGTCCAGCCTCCGTTAAAATTTTTACACGAATAGAACTAGACGATGCTAACACGAAATCAACAATCGGTATGTTTGGTAGAAAAGATTTTGACATCACTGCCTTTCGCACCAGACGTTGTAATATTGCAAAATTCCAGCTGCAGTCTCTTCAACCGATCGACGCGTCACATCAATAACTGGCCATCCGTTTTTGTTGAACAAACGGCGTGCATTACGCACTTCTTCAGTTATTTGTTCAATGTCAGCATAACTATCATTGGTTTTATCCATCATTGCAGTCTGGCGGGTACGCCGTATTTGACTAAGCCGCTTTGGTTCATTGGTTAATCCAACGACAAATAAATTAAGCCCATCAAGATAGTGTTGAGGAAATGGAACTCGTGGCACAAGTGCATAATTAGCAGCCTTATAACCCCGGTGAGCCAAATACATTGATGTCGGAGTTTTTGAAGTTCGCGATACACCAACGATCAATATATCTGCTTTCCTCAAGTCCCCCATATTCATACCATCATCGTGACTCACAGCAAAATCAACCGCAGCCATTCGGGCAAAATAAGCAGTATCAAGGCGGCGTTGACCGCCCGGAAGGTTTGTCATTGCTTGCCCAAGAACGTTGGTTAGTAAATTTACCACTGGATCCAAAATTGATACCGCTGGCACCCCTTTAGTACGGCATACACTTTCAATGGTCGATCTTAAATCTTGATCAATAATACTCATCAATAATATGCCCGGGTGACGGTCAAGCCCGGTAAACAAAGCATCTAAATGTGCTGTAGTGCGTACCAAAGTCCAAACATGTTCTACCGGTTTCACACCAGTAAATTGGGCAAGACAGGCACGAGCTACTTGATGCACTGTTTCACCTGTTGAATCCGAAACGAGATGTATATGTAACGTTTGTTTAGGCATAACGTGATAACGTGTAGTCAAAACTCACTGATTTGTCATCTGTTTCATCATTAAAATGTCCGATCGTGAGGCTCCTGTATTTAAGGTTTTAATTTTTGATATCAATCAAAAATCGAACTATTGACAAAGTTGTGTAAAAACATAGTTGATCGGGGATTATTTTATGTAAAAGCACAATAGAAATCACTTTTGCATTCATACACATATTTTGCTCACAAGTAGAGAATACGAACATACTCACCTGTTGTGTAGGTGGACAATTATATAGCATTCTAAAAAAACGGAGAAAAATACTAGGGGTGCTGTGCATAAAATTATGGATAATTTTTGAATAACTACAAAAATGCAGTTACACACAACAACAACAAAAACAACTTCTTTTTTTTAAGTATAATAGATTAGAGGACAATGATGACCGATAAACTGTTTCTTACGACACTGAAGGGCAAAAAATCGAAACAAACCCCAATTTGGATCATGCGTCAAGCTGGAAGGTATTTAAAAGAATATCGCGCTATTCGTGAAATTCAAAAAGACTTTATTTCATTCTGTCTCAATCCCCAACAGGCTGCAACTGTCACATTACAGCCCATCACTCGTTACAATATGGATGCAGCGATTATATTTTCAGATATCCTAATGGTACTATGGGCAATGGGTTTAAACGTACGATTCAAACCAGGCATTGGACCATTGCTTGACGCAGCTGAAAAACCAGACATGATTAAAACTAGCTGCTTAAATGGCTTTGCCGACAAGTTAGCGCCAGTTGGTAGAGCTCTTGAACTAACCAAATTAGAATTGCCTGCAGAAACCTCCCTCATCGGTTTTGCCGGAGCACCGTGGACATTGGTTACATATATTGCTGAAGGTGGATCATCACGTGATTTTACAAAGGCCCGTTTATGGGCATGGCAGGATGCAAAAAAACTTAATGGTTTATTGGAGATATTAGTCGAAGCAACAGTTTCATTTTTATCTCTTCAAGCGACAGCCGGAGCGGAATGTTTAATGATATTTGATAGTTGGGCTAGTGCTGTGCCAGCAGCACACCGGGATTGGTTAATTACAAAACCTATAAATGAAATTATTAAAGGAGTACGAAGGAATGGCCATAAACAACCTATAATTGGTTTCCCAAAAGGACTCGGTGATGGGCTAATTCATTATGCAGAGGAAAGCGGAATCGACGCTATTGGAATTGACCACGGTGTGGACCCAAGGTGGGCTGATAAAAATTTACCAAAAAATTTACCTGTCCAAGGGAATTTAGATCCTGTGTCATTAATATCAGCAGGAAAAAAGATGTTCCAGGATATTGATTATATTCTTGAATCATTTCACGATAGGCCGCACATCTTCAACCTTGGCCATGGTATAACTCCTTCAACGCCTATTGATAACGTCCAAACGATGATTGATCATATACGGAACAGTTAGGAAAAACACAGATGAGTTACGAAATTATAACGGCTCTTCATGTTCTGGCAGTCATTTCGTGGATGGTGGGTCTTCTCTATTTACCACGCCTGTTTGTATACCATTCACAAACGCAATTGGGCTCGGTACAAGCTGAGACATTTAAAGTCATGGAGCGAAGACTCCTAACGGCAATTATGACGCCAGCGATGATTGCTAGCTTTGTTTTCGGCATTTGGTTAATTTCACTTAATCATGGATTACTTTTTGAAACATGGTTTCAAATAAAATTTATCGCGGTGATATTTATGGGGGGTATTCATGGTAAATTATCGAAGATGCGGCGTTTACTAGAAAATGATGAAAAACCATTATCAACAAAGGTTTATCGGATTTGGAATGAAATTCCAACCGTATTACTTATTCTCATTGTAGTCATGGCCGTGGTCAAACCATTATGAATATGAAACAAATCTAAAGGTTAGAGGTTGTGGTATTTAGCGATAAATGCACATTGACTTTGCTGTCTAAAACTTTAACTATAATCCTCCTCACCGCAAATATGTTACTTTTATGTAGCACTTTCTCATCAGAGTAAACTCATGCATTTACAAGAACTCAAAGCGAAGTCGCCAGCAGATCTTTTGGCATATGCAGAAGAATTGGAAATTGAAAACGCAAGTACACTCCGTAAACAAGACATGATGTTTGCGATTCTAAAACAACTCGCTCACAATGATGTTGCAATATATGGAAGTGGGGTTTTAGAGGTTTTATCTGATGGATTTGGTTTCCTTAGGGCACCCGAAAGTAATTATTTACCTGGGCCAGATGACATTTATGTCTCACCGAGCCAAGTACGCCGTTTTAGTCTGAGGACCGGGGATACAGTAGAAGGTGAAATTCGTGCCCCCAAGGATGGCGAACGGTATTTCGCCTTGTTAAAAATAGAAACTATTAATTTTGAAGATCCGAATGCGGTTCGCCACCGTATTAATTTTGATAATTTAACACCTCTTTATCCGGAAGAAAAATTAACTTTAGAGTTGCCATTTAACCCAGATAAGAAAGATAATACGCCAAGGGTGATCGATCTTGTTTCTCCAATGGGTAAAGGTCAACGCGGGCTTATTGTTGCGCCGCCTCGAACCGGCAAGACGATGATGCTGCAGAGCATTGCTCACGCGATTTCAGAAAATCATTCAGAAGTTTATTTGATTGTATTGTTGATTGATGAGCGCCCAGAAGAAGTGACTGATATGCAGCGCTCGGTGCGTGGTGAAGTAATTTCATCGACTTTTGATGAACCAGCATCAAGACACGTACAAGTAACGGAAATGGTGATAGAAAAAGCAAAGCGGCTTGTTGAACACAAGCGCGATGTCGTAATTTTGTTGGACTCAATAACTCGTCTAGCGCGCGCTTATAATACTGTCGTGCCATCGTCAGGAAAAGTTTTAACGGGTGGTGTTGATGCGAATGCACTTCAACGGCCTAAACGGTTTTTTGGCGCTGCGAGAAACATTGAAGAAGGTGGCTCATTGACGATTATAGCCACTGCTCTCATTGAGACTGGATCACGGATGGATGAAGTGATTTTTGAAGAGTTTAAAGGTACGGGCAATAGTGAGGTAATACTTGACCGTAAGTTGTCAGATAAGCGGACATTTCCGGCAATCGATATCACCAAGTCTGGTACACGAAAAGAGGAGTTGCTGGTCGATAAAGGCACCCTTGCCAAAATGTGGGTATTACGACGCATCTTAATGCAAATGGGGCCCGTAGATGCAATGGAATTTCTTGTTGATAAATTAAAGAATTCAAAGAGCAATAACGAATTCTTTGATCATATGAATAGTTAGCGCTTAAAAATTGCATTTATTTTTTTGCGTTGCTTAAAATGACTCAAATTTTATCAACGCAGCTTTTCGTGTTAAGTTATCCGAATGCGTTGGACGATAACCACTCCCCCCCCCATAACTACCCAATTTTCCATTCGTACGAATAACCCGATGACATGGATAAATTATGGGTATGGGATTCCTGGCACATATTGAACCGGCGGCTCGCGCAGCTTTTGGTTTTCCAGCTAAGCGGGCAAATTCAGCATAACTTATTACTGTCCCAAAAGGAATTGTCGCCATAATGGTCAACCAGTATTGCCCGCCAGTGCTTTTGCCAGCAGGCGCTAGTGGCAAATCAAACTGTTGAAGAGAGCCACTAAAAAACGCTTGGAGTTGGGCTTTTGTTTCACGTGAAACACTGTTTGGGCGATCTGGTTCGTGCCAACCGGTTTGGTTCCAGTCCAGCCGAACCAAACTAACACCATCGCTAATCGGTCGCATCCAGCCAAAGTCAGTTTTTAAGCTGGACGTGTAAAGGTAGTTTGGGTCATTGATGTTGGACACAATTTTTTTCTCCACCTTAACTCAGGTGGACCCGTACAAGGTAAATGGCAAAAAGAGACTTGTTGTCGGCAGCTTTTCGTTCTAGGTAAAATCTATTTAAGAAATGTAGTGATTAAAAGAATATGTCCAATAACGCGAACGATACCATATACGCTGTTGCTACACCACCCGGACGGTCAGCAATCGCGGTGATACGGATCAGTGGAGGTAATGCAGCAAAAATACCAGCTCTATTTTCAGTGCCTTGCCCTGCCGCTGGTCAATTTAATGTTTCGAGACTGATGTTGGCTGGTAAAATTTTGGATCAAGTAATTTTGCTGTTTATGCAAGGCCCACATTCCAGCACTGGAGAGGATGTGTGTGAGATTCATTGCCATGGAAGCCGTGCGGTTATTGATGCTATCATAGCGCATTTGGAAAGAGCGAGTGGGCTCCGTTTAGCGGCCCCGGGCGAATTTACTCAGCGCAGCTTTTTGAATGGAAAAATGGATTTATCTGGTGTTGAGGGTCTTGCCGACCTGATCGATGCGCAAACCCCGGCCCAGTTAAATCAAGCTTGGGCGCAAATTGATGGTGCGTTGCGGGCACCGGTGATGGCGTGGCGCGCTGAATTGATTGAAATTGTAGCACGTTTGGAAGCATTGATCGATTTCAGCGATGAAGATCTTCCATTCGCGATTGAACAAAACTTGCGCGATGGGACAAAGTCTTTAATCACTTCGCTTGCGGAAAATCTTTCGGATGGCGGGGTTGGCGAGCTAGTTCGTGATGGAGTAGTTGTAGCACTGGTTGGGCCCGCAAATGCAGGAAAATCAACGGTTTTGAACGGGTTAGCGGGCCGCGCTGCAGCGATTGTTTCCGATGAGGCTGGAACTACGCGCGATATTATCCGAATCGAGTTAGATTTGTTCGGTGTGCCGACAACTATTCTAGATACAGCTGGTATTCGTAACACTAGTGGAAGGATCGAAATTGAAGGTATTAAACGATCCATTACGGCCGCTGCCAATGCTGATTTGATAGTGGTTATCCTTGACGGTAGTGACAACAATTGGCCAGAAGCTTGCGCAAAAATCGACGACGCTATTAATTCGGAGATCAGACAATCCCAAACAAATCAAAAGATAGTTAGTGGTAAAATAATTAATACCCGTCCCAGGCTTTATGTTTTGAACAAGGCTGACCTTGGTACCGTTCGCGCTAATTATCAAATTGAACACAAGGACAAATATAGTGATACATACGATATGCTAGCCATTTCGGCCAAAAAACAAACTGATATTTATGTGCTAAGTACAGCATTAGCAGAGCGGCTGGTGCCTTTAAACCATGCTGAAGGTAGTGTTATCATTACCCGCCAGCGCCATCGAAGATCAATTCAAGCGGCTCACGATGCCCTTGGTCGGGCCTTGATCCATGATTTTCAGAAGGCACCAGAATTGGCAGCTGAAGATTTCCGGTTCGCGGCTGGTGCGTTAGGACGCATAACGGGCGAAATTGATGTTGAAGAACTGTTGTCAAGCATCTTTTCAGCCTTTTGTATTGGAAAATAAATAAAAAACCGGCATAACGGAACTACGATTAGCGTTATGGTCAATAGGATATATGCGAGCAAAACAGTTTAGAAAAAACTCACCGAGGTGGTCAAATTATGTCAGATAAGTTTGATGTCATCGTTGTTGGTGGCGGCCATGCTGGCTGCGAGGCCGCTGCCGCGGCCGCGCGGATGGGTGCTTCGGTTGGGTTATTTACTATGCGGGCCGATCGCATTGGTGAAATGTCGTGTAATCCTGCAATTGGTGGGCTTGGCAAAGGACATCTGGTTCGGGAAATTGATGCGCTTGATGGGATCATGGGGCGGGCAATTGATTTGGCTGGTATCCAGTTCAGAATGTTGAATAAGTCACGGGGGCCAGCAGTTCATGGCCCCCGTGCCCAAGCTGACCGAGCCTTGTACCGAATCGCCATTCAAAATTTTCTTTCTGAATATGATAATATTCGCATTATTGAATCTGCCGTTGGTGATATTGTTGTAAAAAAAACGCATCATGGCAAGCGAGTTAAAGGCATTATAACTGAGGATGGTCATAGATATAAAAGCTGCTCCATTGTACTAACAGCCGGAACATTCCTTGGTGGCGTTATCCATCTTGGGGCGGAGCGCACACCGGCAGGGCGCGTTGGTGAAGCTCCTTCAAACCAACTAGCCTCGAGATTGGCAGAAATGCAGCTGCCAATTGGACGACTGAAGACTGGTACACCAGCACGACTTGATGGCCGGAGCATTGATTGGGAAAGCATAGAGATGCAATATGCGGATGATCCGCCCGTGCCATTCTCTACGCTGACCGAAAGCATCCAGGTGCCGCAAATTGCTTGTGGTATTACGCGAACAACGGCTCAAACTCATAAAATAATTAGAGAATCTATGCATTTATCTGCGGTGTATAGTGGCCAGATTTCAGGAATTGGTCCGCGTTATTGTCCCTCTATTGAGGATAAAATCCATCGGTTCGTTGGTAAAAAATCGCATCAGATATTTTTAGAACCAGAAGGCCTGGACGATCCGACCGTCTATCCAAACGGGATTTCAACAAGTCTACCCCGCGATGTTCAAAGCAAGATGATCGCTTCAATCCCAGGCTTGGCGAAAGCAAAAATCCTTCAACCTGGATATGCGATTGAATATGACTTTGTCGATCCACGTTCCTTGAGACGTTCTTTGGATTTGAAAACTCTTCCTGGACTTTATTTGGCTGGCCAGATCAATGGTACTACGGGTTACGAGGAGGCTGCCGCACAAGGGCTGATTGCAGGCGTTAATGCTGCACTTATGGCCGGTAATGGCTCTGATTATTCACCATTTGTGCTCGACCGCGCTGACGCATACATTGGGGTTATGATAGATGATCTAATAACGAAAGGTGCGCCAGAACCCTACAGGATGTTTACTTCGCGAGCGGAATATCGGCTGTTATTGCGAGCGGATAATGCTGATCAACGGTTGACAGATTATGGGGTAACAATTGGCTGTGTAGGCATGTTTCGGCAAAATGCATGGCGTCATAAAGCGCAAGCGCTTGTTGCAGCACGCACCCAGCTGGCCACAAATACAAAGTCTGCTAAGGCGGTCGCCGCAGCGGGCCTGCCCGCTCCGCGTGATGGTGGTGCGCGTAGCGGGGCAGATTTATTGACTTTAGAGGGAATTGGGATAACGGATATTCTGCCATTATGGCCAGAGCATGCGGCAATTTCGCCGGACCTTTATGGTCAACTTGAGGCTGATTATCGTTACGCTGGCTATATTGTGCGGCAGCAGGCCGATATTGATGCTTTGCGCCGCGACGAGGCGCTATTGATACCGACGCAGACTGATTTCAATTCAGTTGGTGGGCTGTCTGCCGAATCAAAGGACATACTACGCCGTTTCAGACCTGAGACGATAGGCCACGCAAATCGCCTACCAGGCCTAACACCAGCCGCTGTTGTGGCCGTTCTTCATCATATTAAGAGGCAGCAAAAACAAAATGATACTGCTGGAAGTGCTTCCTACAAAAAGGTGGCATTGTGACAGCTGATGAAGTCGGCGAGCTACTGAATGTTTCACGTGAAACAATGTGTAAGTTCGAGGCATATCTGAAATTATTGGAGAAATGGCAGTGTCGAATTAATCTTGTGGCGAATAGCACTATAGCTAATGTTTGGCAGCGTCACATCTTGGACTCTGCGCAACTAGTTAAGTTTTACCCACCAAATACGAAAAAAATTTTAGATGTTGGCAGTGGTGCTGGTTTTCCAGGGCTCGTGCTGGCGATCATGGGTAATGTCGAGGTGGATCTTGTGGAATCGGATCAGCGCAAGGCAATTTTTCTATCCACAGCCATCCGTTCACTTAGCCTACCAGCAAAAGTTCATAATCAGCGTATCGAAGCAATGCCAAATCTGTCTCCTGATGTTATTACAGCACGCGCTGTGGCGCCTGTCCCTAAACTAATGGAATTAATTGAAAACCAGATATCGCTTGATACAGTTTGCTTGTTTTTAAAAGGTGGATCAGTAGAAGGTGAATTGACCGAATTACAAACTTATTCCAAAATGGTTCCTGTAAATCATCCAAGCCTTTCCGGCGGAGGTGGCTTTGTTCTTGAGCTTAAACATAAAAGCTTAAATTGAAGCCAATGAAATGGATAAGTTACAAAGAGGAAAAAAGGCAAGGTTTACTGTTATGACTTTTTCATCACGGATTATTGCGATCGCTAATCAAAAAGGTGGTGTTGGCAAAACCACCACGTCGGTCAACTTGGCGACAGCCTTGGCTGCATGTGGCCGTCGTGTATTGTTGGTTGATTTTGACCCGCAGGGAAACGCATCAACCGGCCTAGGCATTGATATCTCGGAACGCGTGACGAACAGCTACCGACTTGTTACCGGCGAGATTAGTGTAGGGGAAGCGATTAAGTCTAGTTCCGTGCCAAGTCTTGATATTATTGCCGCTATAATTGAGCTTTCGGCGGCGGAAGTTGAACTGACGACGCTTGATCGCCGTGAATTTCGTCTTGCAGACGCGTTATTGGGTGTCATTGCAGAGTACGATTATATTTTGATTGACTGCCCACCCTCGTTGGGATTGTTAACGGTGAATGCACTCTGTGCTGCAAACACTGTCTTAGTGCCGTTGCAGTGTGAGTTTTTCGCGCTAGAGGGCCTGTCTCAGCTAATGCGAACCATTGAGGTTGTGCGCGCTGGACTTAACCAGCATTTAGTAATGCAAGGCATTGTTCTAACAATGTATGATAACCGTAATAAGTTGTCTGAACAAGTCGCAAGCGATGTTCGTGCGCATCTCGGTGATATTGTTTATCACACTGTTATTCCAAGAAATATAAGAGTTTCCGAAGCGCCCTCTTTCGGTAAACCAGTCCTGATGTATGATCTGAATTGTGCTGGCTCGCAAGCTTATGTGGCGCTCGCAGCGGAGCTGTTAAACCGAGAAAAGGAAGCCGCCTAATGTCGTCAAAAACACCTGTTGATGAAATGCCTGCAAAAAAAAGTCGAGCAAAAAAGGGCCCTGAACGTGGCCTTGGTCGCGGGCTATCATCGCTTTTTGGTGATCAGGGAGTTGCTATGGCCACTGGGATGTCAGGAGTAACTGGCGCATCATCTAACGTAAGTGATATTCCCCAAACATCTGATAAAATTGTTGGAATGCCACCTTCTGGACTGTGCGAGGTACCAGTAGAATGGATTAATGTTGGTCCTTGGCAACCGCGACGCCGCTTTGATAAGTTAGCGCTTGATGAGCTAGCAGCATCAATCAGGAAAAATGGCATCGTTCAGCCTATATTGCTGCGGCCACATCCGGAGTACAAATCGCGTTTTCAATTGGTTGCGGGTGAGCGGCGCTGGCGCGCCGCACAATTGGCAAATACTCATGAAGTGCCAGCCATTATACGGGATTTAACTACTGCCGAATGTTATGAAATTGCCCTTGTTGAAAATATCCAGCGGAGCGATCTAAGTGTTATTGAGGAAGCGCAGGGCTATCAAAAACTACTAGATACAAACCGGTACACACAAGAGCAGCTCTCTGTAATTATTGGTAAATCTAGAAGCCATATCGCCAATATATTGCGCTTGCTTTTATTGCCAGGACCAGTTCAGACATTGCTTCTGGAACGCAAGATCACAATGGGCCAAGCACGCCCACTTATTGGCCATAAACAGTCTGAGATGCTGGCTAAAACCATTGTGATGAAAGGCCTGTCAGCTCGCCAAGCTGAAGCCCTTGCAAAGCAAGGTGCTGTCTCAACGAGGAAAATGCGCAAGGAAGCTATGAAATCATCGGATATAAGAGCACTGGAAAAACAAGCAACCAAAGAGCTCGGTCTCGATTTCAGTATTGATTGGGATGAGGTGAAAGAGCGCGGTAAGATAATTATTGATTGCCAGTCATTGGATCAAATGACTGATCTGATTGGTAGACTGGGAATCCGCTAACGTGGCGCGCGAAGACATATGCCAAGAAGGCTCTGTGAAGTACAAATCTGATCATCTAAGCGGTTAGATTTGATCTGTAATTCAATATCTTGCAAACGATTGACAATGTTCATTGCCATTTGTGGTTGCCAGCGCTGCAAATGCGATTGCAGACGGTTTTGTAGTTTGAAATGTGGTGGTGGTCTAAGGCTAAGGATTGCGTTCTGTGCTGACTTCCCGCTTCTCATTGCATAGCCGGCCAGCCCTAACTGTTTAAAATAACTCTGACAACCCCTCACAATCATAACAGCATTGGTATCTTCATGCCATGCTTTTTGCAAGGATCGTTGAAGCCTCGCTACGGCACCGCTTGCTAATGCATTTGCAATATCATCAATCGCCAGTTTTGCATTATCCCCGAGAGCAAAATGAACCTCTTCAGCATCCAGCTTACCATTCGGGCCAGCCATCAATGCTAACTTTTCAATTTCACGTCGCGATGAGCCACGGTCACTACCTAGTCGTAGCGCAATAATGTCTAGCGCATCGCTGCTTGCTTGGATGTTGTCGGCGGCAAACATATTGCTAACAAGTGCGCGAATATCGTTAACACTATCTTCATAACAGCCAATAGACGCCGCTGTTTCACTGCTCTCAAAAAGTTTTACGAGAGCATGTTTTGTGGTTGTCTCATGGGCTTCAACAATGATTATTGCTTCTTCAAAATGTTCAGATAGCGCTAGCTTACAAGCTGCCAGGAGTTCAGTACCGCGGCCTTTGACTAAAACTAGCCTGCGATCACTAATTGCTGGGATAGCTGCGGCTGAGTCCAAGAGTAAACTGGCCTCACTTGACAACATTTCACCTGTCAAGCGGGTGACAGAAAACACATCGTCAAGATCATGACTGAAAAGATGGGCTAACTGCTTGGCACGTTCACTAATCAATCCGCTGTCATTACCATGAAACAGAAATGCAACAAAATTTGGTGATGGTTTTGCGAGAAAGGTGTCAATCTGACGGGGCGCGATTTTCATGTTTTGCTCATGTCGCTATTGCTTCTGTTTCAAAAAATAAAGCTGCAAACGGCGCCCCACACGCTGGGCCAGCAAGACAGCAAGACGTTCACGCGCATGAGATTCTGATTCATCCTGACCATACAATGAAGATACTGATCCTAGGGTTGCGTCGCCCGATACAGAATCAGCATAGAGGGTTTCACCAGTTTCCACATCATTTAACTCGAAAGTTGTGGTCATGGACATCTTTTTCAAAGAAGAGGCCGCTCCTTGCACTGATATGGTGGCTGAAGACGCGGTTTCTATTTCTGAGTTCAATAAATACGCTGCGCTTGATTTGCCACCAATATGTAATTTTTGTCGCAATTCACGGGTATAAATTTGACCCTCGCGCGATCTCACATCAGTTACCATAACTTTTTTAAGACTGTCCTGATTATTTTGACTTAACTGATGAATACTCATCTCGCCGCAAGCAACTAAAGCAAAACCAAAAAATGCGATGCCAAGCAATCGAATGACACACCCACAAATATTTTGATCATTTTCGCTAGATAACCACATTGATAATCCTGTTTTTGACAACGATGACTTTTTTTGGCGCGTTGCCATCAAGATAGCGGAGAATGGCTTTTGACTCCAGGGCTCGTGCTTCGGCATCAGCATTCTCACAATCTCGAGACAGCATAATTGTGTCGCGTAACTTTCCATTCACTTGAATACCAACTTCAATCTCGTCATCGTCAGCAAGATTCTCATCAGCTTTTGGCCATGTGTTGGTTGCTAACATGGTTTCGTGGCCAAGACTTTGCCATATTTCTTCTGCGATATGGGGTGATAGTGGGCTTAATAGTTGTGCTAAAGTCTCTAATCCAAAACGCTTGGCTGCTGCTGCACCTTTATCTGCTGGTTTGACAACAGCAATCGCATTGGCAAGTATATGAAGTTGTGCGACTGCTCGGTTAAAACGGAAATTTTCAATATCGTTAGATAAGCTAATTATTGATTTATGTGCTGTTTTTATCAGAGCAAGCGCGCTTCCTTCACTATCATGCAGATTTGTCTTATCGACAGGCGCTAACTCTAGGTCTTGTGACAATCGATAGATGCGTTTCAAAAAGCGCGATGCGCCCTCAACGCCAGCTTCGGTCCATTCCATATCGCGTTCTGGGGGTGAGTCAGAAAGCATGAACAAGCGCGCTGTATCAGCGCCATAGTTTTCAACAATGGTCTCTGGATCCACCACATTGCGCTTGGATTTACTCATTTTTTCAATGCGGCCGGCGGTAACTGATTTACCATCATTTGTTTTTACCCAGCTACCCTGTTGTTTCACAACTTCTGTGGGAAATAGCCATTTGCCATCTTCATCTTGGAAGGTCTGATGACACACCATTCCTTGTGTCATTAGACCGGCAAAAGGTTCATCGAGGTTTAAATAACCAATTTGTGACAGGGCGCGAGTAAAAAAGCGGGAGTAAAGTAAATGCAAAACAGCATGTTCAACACCGCCAATATATTGGTCGACAGGAAGCCAATATGCAGCGGCGTCCTTATTTACCCCATCATCATGATGCGGGTCAGCAAACCGCAAAAAATACCAGGAGCTCTCAAAAAATGTGTCAAAAGTGTCTTGTTCGCGCTCGGCTGCATTCCCACATCTCGGGCATTTTGTATGCTTCCATGTGGGGTGACTGGCTAGAGGGTTACCGTTAGGTATAAAATCCACATTGTCGGGAAGGGTAATGGGAAGATCAGCTTCAGGGACGGGGACAGCTCCACATTTATTGCAATGAATGATTGGGATGGGGCAGCCCCAGTAGCGTTGACGTGAAACGCCCCAGTCTCTTAGCCGGTAGTTTGTCTCGCCCATTCCAATATTGGCTTCGGTAATTGCTGCGATGGCAGCCTTTTTGCCAGCAACGATATCGAGACCATCCCAATTACGGGAATTAAAAAGCTTGCCTTCGCCGGTATATGCTGTGTCAGTAATACAGAAATTTTTGGGGTGTTCACCATCTGGGAGCACCACGGGCAGAACCTTCAATCCATAAGTATTTGCAAAATCAAGGTCACGTTGATCGTGAGCGGGACAACCAAAAATGGCTCCCGTCCCATAATCCATAAGTACAAAATTGGCGATGTGTACGGGTAGTTTTATTGAAGAGTCAAGAGGGTGATTGACGATAAGGCCAGTATCAAAACCTTTCTTCTCAGCTGTTTCAACGGCCGCTTCTGACGTGCCAAGTTTGGCGCATTCAGCAATAAAATTTGCAGCCTCATCATTTTTTTTACCAATGGCAAGTGCCATCGGGTGATTAGCAGCTATGGCAATAAACGAAGCGCCAAATAGGGTATCAGGCCGAGTTGTAAAAACCTCAATTTCCTGGATCCCAGTTAACGGATTGCCATCAAGTACGAAGCGAACTCGTGCTCCTTCTGACTTTCCAATCCAATTTTGTTGCATAAGTCTTACCCGCTCAGGCCAGCGGTCAAGATCACTAATAGCGGCCAGAAGATCGTCTGCAAAGTTGGTAATCTTAAGAAACCATTGTGACAGAAGGCGGCGTTCAACTGGCTCTCCTGACCTCCAGCCACGGCCATCTACGACCTGTTCATTGGCCAGAACTGTATTTTCAACTGGATCCCAATTAACCCAACTTTCTTTTTGGTAGGCAAGTCCCACCTTAAGAAATTTTAAAAACATTTTCTGTTCATGCTTATAATAATCAGGTGAGCAGGTTGCAAACTCGCGTGACCAGTCATAGGACAGGCCCATGCGTTTTAGCTGAGTGCGCATGGCGGCGATGTTCTCGACGGTCCATTTTCCAGGATGGACGTTGCGTTCCATAGCCGCATTCTCTGCAGGTAAGCCAAAGGCATCCCAACCCATTGGGTGGAGGACATTAAATCCTTTGGCCCTATAATAGCGGGCGACTACATCACCTAACGTGTAATTTCGAACATGGCCCATATGGATTCTCCCTGAAGGATAGGGAAACATCTCTAAAACGTAATATTTTGGCTTGGAATGGTCGATGTTAGCGGTAAAACAATCGGCTTGTTCCCATTTAACTTGCCACTTTTCTTCAATGGTGGGGGCATCATACTGGGCCATTCAAATTTCCCTCGATCACTTTTCAACTACTTAGGCTTGGCTCCAAACGTCATTCGAAGTAATAAGGTGTTAGCTTTATTATCGATATCAATGTTTTGGCTGGTCTTTATGTCCGTGACGTTGGTCCTTTTAAAAAACTGCCAAATCATTCCAAATTAGTTGACAGCTTCCAACACACTAGAGGCGCGTAATTCGCGAGCACGGGACAGGACTAAGCCTTCTAATTTACGGCCGAGTGCTTCATCACGTCCAGCGTCCACCCACTCAGCGCCGCGTTTGTTTTGCAGATAGACATGCACCGTGATCGCATCGGAGCGTAATTCGCGGCCAATTACAAACATGCTTAGTTTTAATCGTTGATTGTTGCTGTCTTTAGACTGGTACCACTCAGTGACAATAGTCCCACCAAAAGTGTCGACATCATCAAGAGGTACAAATGATGCAATATCTAATGCCGCTCGCCATAATAAAGCGTTGACTGGAAGGCCGTCACTACTAGGTTCATCTTTTTTGCCTAGATCCATAAGTTTAATGCCATCGGCACTTGGCTTACCCGTCAATATTGATATTGGCCCTTTAGACTCATCAACTGGTGCTGTATCCAAGCTGGAACAAGAAGAAAGTAATAAAACTGTTCCTACAGAAAATGACAATAGCTGTCCAACGCCGGCAAATTTGTAAATCTGATGAAATATTGCCATTTAGGGCTCCTATGATTTTGACGCTTGCGCAACAATGCAAATAGGTATGGAATTTGTAAAGAAAAAAGGGAGGGGTGAGCCCCTCCCTTAATCTTCTATCCGCTATAATTTTGTCGATTAGAATGACATATTCAGTGCGATCCAAGTGTAGTTTGCACTACTGCCGTTTTCGTCAAGCTTTCCGCTTTCAGCGTTCAGTTTTACACCAGGTACGAGTGAGTAGCTTAGGCCAACGTTACTGGCTTTATCCTTTAAACCATCTGCACCAGTTCCATTTGATGAGAAAGCTGCAAGTGTGATGCCGTTTCCGAGTGTGTATTTAACAGCGACGTCATTGGCTTTGTTGGTTGTACCGCTAGTGCTAGAGTTACCGACTGCAATAGTGAAACCAGCCAATGAGCCTCTAATACCAAATGATCTGTCATCATCTGCTGAACCATAGTAAACGCTTGCACCGCCCATAGCATACGTTACACCAATATCGGTTTTACCGTCTGTTGCGTCGTTATCCGCATCAGTTAGGTCTTTGGAAAAACCAACCTGTAAGCCTGAGATGTTTGGCGACATATAAGTGATGTCAGCTGCAGCGCCAATTCCGATCGCTGTGTCAGAATCACCGAGGCCACCCTGAGTTTCGATGTCGTTATTTCGGCCAAGAGCACCATCCATAGCAGAAGCTGCACTATCATCAAAGTCACCGAAGATGACTGTACCAAAATCGCCTTCAACCTGGATGTAAGCTGCTTCCATGTTTACTGTAGCGGCGCTGTTGTTTGTTAAAACACTCTTTGCTGTCCATGTCATGCCATTATCGGCGGCATTTACAGCTGTGATATTAATGTGACCATCATCACCGAATGTTGTACCAGCATCATTAGAGGTATATTCCCACTCGTAGTTACCAGAAATTGAGATGTCGGCGTTTGCAGCCGTGACACCAGCAACAGCTACCAGAGCTGTTGTCGCAAGAAGAACCTTACGCATGTTTAAATCTCCCTTAGAGAACTTATTGTCACCATTGACAATGCCAACAAAATATTGATTACCATTAAATTATCAAGATCTGTCGCGATGAAAACGCAAAGTTTTTTCGAATGTGTGATATTTTTACAACAGTCTTGTCCATAACGAGCTAAATCTCTATAAAATTTAATAATATTTTAGCAACAGATCGAAAAATTCAAGGATAGAAAATATTATGCAAGATAGAGATTTAAAAGCCCTTTCTGCGGTTGATAACAATCTTGGGGCTATCCGTACCAAAATCTTTGCAGCAGAACAGGCATATAAAATGCAATCGGGGTCTGACCGGCCAGTAACTTTGGTAGCCGTGAGTAAACGTCAGTCTGATGATCGGATTGATGCGGCACTTATGGCGGGCCAGCGTGTGTTTGGTGAAAATCGTGTTCAAGAAGCCACTGGACGCTGGGCGCATCGTCGTAATTTGTACGCAGATTTGAAACTTCACCTGATTGGTCCATTACAAACCAATAAAGTCAGTGATGCTGTGACTTTATTCAATATCATAGAGGTTGTTGATCGTCCAAAATTGGCTAAAGCTCTTAGCGCTGAGATGATTTGCCAGAATCGTCAGCTTGAATGTTATATTCAGGTTAACACTGGCGAGGAAGAACAGAAATCTGGTATCGTTCCTGATGATGCTGATGATTTCATTGTTTATTGTCGCGATGAGGCTAAGTTAAAAATTACTGGCTTGATGTGCATCCCACCAGTTAATGAAGAGGCGTCAATGCATTTTGCACTCTTAAAAACTATCGCTGAACGCAATAATATTTATACTCTATCTATGGGCATGAGCGATGATTTTGAGGAAGCAATCACTTTTGGCGCTAACTCTGTTCGGGTTGGATCAGCAATTTTTGGGCAACGAGAAGGTTAAAATTTTCATTGGTCTTTTTTGCTTGGACTCATGTGGCCTGTTCGATGTTTTTTTGTAGCTATGTAATGTTCATTGTGCGGATTGCTGGCAATGTCCATTCGTAATCGCTCTTTGACTTTAATCCCACAACGCTCAAGCTGGCTAATCTTATCAGGATTGTTGGTGATAAGTCGCAATTGCGTAATTCCAAGTGCATTAAGGATGCGTGCTGCGGGCAAAAAAACTCGTTCGTCTGTTGCGAAACCCAGTGCGTGATTAGCATCTACTGTATCAAAACCTTTGTCCTGTAATGCATAGGCTCGCATTTTGTTTAGCAATCCAATATCACGGCCTTCTTGTGCCAAATATATTAGTACGCCGCCGCCTTCGTTAGTCATCATGCGCATTGCAGTCTGCAATTGTTCTCCACAATCACATTTCAAGCTTCCTAAGACGTCGCCTGTAATACACTGCGAATGCAACCTTACAATCGGAGCCTCAACTCCAGTCCCTGTTCCAATTAAAACGGCAAAGTGGTCCTCATGCCCAACTTCGGCGCGAAACATGACAACTTCAGCATCTTCTGCAACCGCCAGCGGCACTTTCGCGCGTGCGGTAATACGAGTCTTTATTTCATCTTGATTTTGATATGACTCCAGGTCTCTGGACTCCAGAACAAGAATATTGTGTTCCAACGCAAATCGGTCTTGCACCGCAATATCGCGGAAAGGTAGGCGCACAAGTAAAGCAGCCGGTAATAATTTGGAATTTCGCAACAATCTCGTTGCATGATCTGCAATGGACCCTGCCCGTTCTGCGACGAGGTTAATTCCATCATCTTGGGCTAGAGGCGCGTGACCAAACACAAATTCAAATACATGTCCTAATTGGTGGTTCGCAAGGGCAATCGTGGCAGCTGGCCAATCTTTGCGAAGGGAACGTCCCAGACTTTTTACTCGGTTTGCCGTCAGTACAAGAAGCGGACCGGAGCCAGCTAGTCGGCTCAAGTCTATAATATCATCAATATCAGCAAACTCCGCACCGCGGAACAGGGCTGCTTCACCATTATTCAGTCGAAGCATCACATGGCCCCCACGATGCAGCTCGGCGGCGGCACGTTCGGTCTTCATGTTGGCGTTTTTTGCACGCTTATCCTGCATCATAGAGCCTCGACATAGTTTATAGATATACAAGCAGCGTCAGAGTAGTTAAAATCTTTTAGGTATCAGATTAATACCTTTGTGTTCATTTTTCCACGAAACATTGATGTATTGAGTTGTGATAAAAAATGCAAGTGATGTCCCCAAACGAAAGAAAAGAAATGGTTCTGTCTTCACGGATTTTAATCGTCGAAGACAATTCTTTTTTTCGCGCAATATTGTGCCAACAGTTGACGCTTGAAGGGTTTAAACATGTCATAGAGATTGGCTTTCTCGCTAACTTTGATAACACGCTTCGTGATGCGAATCCCGATTTGGTCTTGCTGAGTAGCCAAATGCCAGACGGAAACAGCATGGATATTTGCCGAAGGTTACGCAGTAATGGTTTTTTCAAATCAATTGTTATGTTGATTCCCAAGGGTGCCGATGATGCTATTGCCCTCGGTCTTGAGGCTGGAGCAAGTAATTACATTACCAAACCGTTACGTATAGCCAAGCTTATAGCTCTTATCCGTTCACAGTTGTTTCAGATTGGGACATTTGATGATATGCAATTTGAAATTGGCCATTTAAGTTTTGAGCCTGCAAATAAAATGCTTTTTGACATTGACAGTGACAGGATGCAGACGCTTACCGAAAAAGAAACAACAATTTTAAAATTCTTATATCAGTCTTTTCCGAGTGATATGAGTAAGGCACAGATCTTGGCGGAGGTCTGGGGGTTTCAAAATACTGTTAGTACGCATACTTTGGAAACTCACATATACCGTTTGCGCCAAAAAATTCGCCAACTTACTGACAAACAACTTGTCATGACCACCGAAAACGGTTACCGGCTGACCGATTAGATGAGCTATGAATAGGTTTTTTAGGCCCTGTGATCATCAAGCACAACACAACAACGAAATGGTTGCAAAAATTATTATGCCAACGGCCACCCTGGTCGAAGCCTTTGTGACCCTTGAGATCCCAAAAAAAGCTTTTTTTAAAATAGGCCTGAATTTAAAAACAGCGCCCAC
>QBYK01000002.1 GCA_003282865.1 SAR116 cluster bacterium AG-325-I21
TCCAGATGTAAGTTTCATTTCGGCAATAGCGAGACATGGAGTCAGTATAACTGAAAAAATAGTGATGATTATTATCTTTAAAAAATTCATATATCTCTCTCCTTTTGTGTTTATAATAAGAAATACTTTAACTAAAAAAAACTATTTTGTTAATTTAATGTTTATTAAACCATACAACCCCACAAATCCATAACTGTATAATAAGTAATTGAATTTATTTAATAAAATAAGTTTGCAGAATGATTCAGTCAATGTTCCTGAAGGGATGATGTCCTGATCTTGCCAAATATCTTTGAAGTGAATTTATGAAATGTCCGTTTCAATCAAGGAATTAAGTGACGATGTCTTCGAGGTGACCGTTGCAAAAACCTCAACAACTACTCACAAGGTGACAGTCACTGACCAAAGTCTCACTGACCTTGCCGACAACAATGTGACGAAGATTCACCTGTTGGAGTTCTCTTTTAAGTTCCTTTTAGAAAGAGAACCAAACACATCCATCCTTTCGTCATTTGATATCAACGTAATTACGAAATACTTCCCCAACTATAGAGAAGAAGTCAGACGATGGTGCGATGAGAGTCAGAACTAAGGACTGTTATGTCTGTAATGACCCAAAGCAGGTGCTGTACAGGTGCCGATACGAGGATTTGAAGGATTGGGTGTTTTTATGCGGAAAGTGTCTGACGGACGTTAAAACGAGATTTGAGGAAACCTACCAATACGGTGGCACTTGGAAGAGTAAGAAGACGTAATCTTTGCGTATTTAAAGTTTTAAAAATAGCATGTAAACATGTAGTTGATTTATCGGGAGGTTGCAGAAAACTGTGGTTTTTGGATTTTTTAAAAAGAAAGCAAAAGGCAGTGACAGACTAGACAAAGACATCGACGCAATGTTTGTCATCAGTCTGAAAGCAATCGTAAACAAGGATAGGGAACGTCACGAACAATCTCCATGTGATAACATCAGAATGCTTGTCGTTGATTTGATGTTTAATGAGGTTATTAACTCGGCAAGTGTCTGGGTGAATGGACGTAACTTTATCAAAGAGGCAAATCGTCAAGAACTTGCAGTAGTTGGGTTTGTGGCAATTTATTTTACGCATGCTGCTGCTCAAAGTTTTTGTCTCTCAGAAACTGAGACAACTACTATTGTAAATGAAATCACAGAGTCAGTTTTACCGGATATGTTTTCTCAAAATCCAAATTTTGAAAAGAACCAATTCCTTGAAGACACTCACACCACAGTGCGTGATGTTATGGTTCAAAAATACACACCTCAACAAATGCCACTGTTGAGTCAAATATTGATATTATTATATAAAAAGATAAAAAATTTCAGTTTTAGGGTTGATGTTAATCTTTCCCTCGATTTTGAATGCTCAATATATTGATACCAAATGGACTGTTACGGGATATTTTGGAGAGTTATGGTACGCCGAGGAAGAAGATATTCTTGGTAAGCAACAGGAGTTTTTTAAAGGATGGGCAGATGGTGTTTTTTATTCCTGTGATTGCGTTGGGCAGTCTAAAACATATAACTCTCATACAATCAAAGAGTTTATTGAGAACAAAGACTTTGAACTAGTCAATCAAGATAAAGCGTTTTCAAAAGTGTTCGCAAAAAATGGTTTAGTGGATAAAAATAAAAAAGTCTTTGTGCATCGCATTGCCTGTAATGGAAAAGAGGTGGTTGATAGGAAGGTATTATACCCGTTTATAACTGTGGATGGTTCCAACAAAGCATTTTATGTCTATGAAGGAGCAATTATCACTTTCAAATTTGATGAATAAGTTATTCTATAACGCCAACAATTATCAATTCTTAAATCCATAGTCACTCATCAAAATAGTCTTATCGACTACTTCCATACTAAAATCTGACCACACTGGCGGATGCTCACGGTTCAGCAACTCTTCTTTTGCTAATCTCTTATTCAAGATTGAATGAACGTGCGCACCCCTGAACTTCCTGCCGCGCAAGGTCAGGTACCCTTTCTTATTTAACCAATCTGCGATGGTATGATAGATCGTACCTTTTTCTCAATGCTCAGTGATGGTCTTATACAAGAAAAACTGGTACTCAGAATAATGGTTGCCAAAAAGAGTAGGAGAACGATAAGTGATAGACAAATTGAAGGTTAGATCAGTGTTTTTCAATGCTCCCCTTCACTGTTCTTTTGCGACTATGGAGTGATTATGAAGAGTGCTTTTTATGAAGAAAAGTTTTCTCAATATCTTTGTTTTACTGTGACCATTGGGTCGAATGACTTAATTGCAGAACAAGAATACACTGAACAACAACATCAGAACTATGAATTGGTTAAAATCCTTCACGATGGTGGAATGGGATTTCGGAAGATTGCGCAATACTTTAACGAATGAGGCATCAAGACAGTTCGAGGAAACATTTGGAAAAACACTCAAATCTTTTCAGTTCTTAAAAGATTTCAGGAAAGACAAGAACGAATTAAGAATGTTCGATTAGGAGAATATCCCATCGAAATAGGTAAATTTGAATTGCAACGGATAAAATATGTTTAAATTTGAATGTTTTTGGAGATTAAAAAAATATTGATAGGCAAGCAGAAATTTAGATTTATTCTCGGAATCCTTGTTGTTTTTTTGGGAACCAATGTTTGTTTTGCCGATTTCAATTGGAAACTGTTAGGTCAAACGGGAAATGGGGACAAATATTTTATAGATCTCTCATCCATACAAAAACATAATCAAATTCGGACTTACGTCAGGTTAAGAGACTATGCGATTACTGACTCCAATGGAGAAAATTCGAGCATCATTTTCATTGAGACAAATTGTGAAGATCAAACTGTTCGGTTTTTGAAAGATGTTTACTTCAAGGGTAATATGGCAGAAGGAGAATATGTGGTGCTGGAAGATAAAGGTGATTGGCAGAAATTTAAGTCTGGGTCGATAGGGGAAGCATTCACCAAATTTGTTTGCTCTCAATAAGGGTGAATTTCTAAATGGATTTTGGGACTTGACATCTAGAATTTAAATTTCATCAAGAAGTCTTCAATTATCGCGTTCTGGAACCAATGTTTTTCAAGTTAATTGACTGTGGTTAATTAAAAACACTCTTCCGAACCATTCGGTCAAAGTAAATTTAAATATTGAAATAATTGAATAAAATTTTGAGAAAAGTTGTTTTGGTTGGGTTTTTATTGACCTTTCCCTCGATTTTGAGTGCTCAGTATATTGATACCAAATGGACCGTCACTGGATATTTTGGGGAGTTGTCGTTCGCTGAGGAGGAAGACATTCTCGGAAAACACCAGGAATTTTACAAAGAATGGGCAGATGGTGTTTTCTATTCGGGTGATGACGCAGGGCAGTCTGCAACTTATAATACTCAAACAATTAGAGAATTCTTTGTAAACAAGGAATTTGAACTCGTCAGTTAAGAGAAAGCGTTTTCTAAAGTTTTTGTAGAAAATGGTCTGATGAATGAAAATACAGAAGTCTTTGTTCATCGGGTTACATGCAATGGAAGTAAAGTTGCCGAAAGGAAAGTGTTATATTTGTTTATAACAGTAGCTGGTTCTAACAAGGCATTTTATGTTTATGAAGGAGCAATAATTACTGTCATTTTTGAAAAGTGAATCACCTTCTCACACTAGTAGTCACTATTTCTTAAACCAAAAGCCACTCATCGAAATAGTATTATCAACAACCTCCATGCTGAAGTCTGACCAGACTGGTGGATACTCTCGTTTGAGCAACTCTTCTTTTATTAATCTCTTTCTCAAGATTGAATGAACGTGCGCGCCTCTGAACTTTTTACCTCGTACGGTCAGGTATCCTCTCTCATTCAACCAATCAGAGATGGCATCAAAGGTCATCCCTTTTTCTCGATGCTCTGAGATAGTTTGATACAGGAATAACTGGTAGTTAGAGTAGTAACTGCCGGTGAGGGCAGGGGAACGATATGTGATTGAAAAGTTGAAGGTTAGGTCAGTTGGGGAAAATACCCACCTACACAGTCCTTTTACTACTGTAGAGTAACTTCCAACGGTTGACCTAAAGAACAATTGTAATTTTCTTGAACTCCTGTGAGGAGAACGTTAGACTACGTTTCGAAGCGCGTTTGTTATTTCTTATGAATTTTTAGTCTACTTTTTGGGGCCAGTTATTGGGCTGTCTTTTTGCCTTGCTTGTTTGGATGACCATTGAAAAATAAAAGAAACTGTTTAGAGAGAACGTCTGATACGACCTGCACGCCCATTGATTGGACCTGTTTGAAATCCTAAAGCAACCAAACAATGCAGAATTTTCTTTAATTTTGTATTTCTGCTTCTTAATGTTATAATCTATGCGTGAACCAAAAATGATTAAAACAACTTGCGGGATTGAAAAATACCATCAATTGAGAGGTGATAAGTCGTTGTGGGGAAAGTTAAGACTAATTTGGTTTTTGGCAATTGCGACTCTGAGAGATCTTGATAAATGACTAGGTCAAAATGCAAAACACCTGTCACCCATAAATGTTATTTGTCAAAGGCATCATCAGTCAGTCACTTATTAGTTTGTCTAAATTTAATTACTGGAGAGTGATGAGATTTGCGATTGCGAGAAAGATCCGAGGTGTTTGAAGTTAAGTCTTATATTGATGCTCTGCTCACCCTTGACATCCCGGTCTCTGCTAGGATCATCAATGATATCAATCAGCAGTTGAAGACAATCTTGTTTTCCCCCATTCCAAGTTATCGTTGATGACCGTTTTTTACCCATTGTTTTGCCGTTCACTTGACCCCACTCCTGGCTTACTGAATACTGCCAACTTCCCCAAGTAAGATTTGCGGAGCTTACTGTCGGATTTTGTTTATTTTGGGCGAGGTCCCAAGTCTGCGAAAGAGAAATTGGGCCTACACCAGTTAATGGGTGTGAGTAATTTAGCTGAAGTTGCTCTCGGTCATGACCAATCCCAAAGTAACTACCTTCAAGCTGCTGGTGAGAGATATGAACGCTACTTGCACCAAACGATTGCGTGATCGACGTGCTAGACTCTTTCAACGCTGATTTGTCAGATGAAAAGCGCCCAGACCAGTTTAAACTAAAGCTATTAGGTGGATTTAGTCGCAAACTGGCGATGAAGTCTGAGTACTTGTCGCTCGTTGTCTCAATTAGCCCCGTCGAAGCTTTCCCAGATAACCGACGACTAACTCCCAAGAAACTAGAGACTTTTCCAAACAAATCATCATTCATCAACGCGGATAGTCCGATATCAACTCTCGCTCCGGGGAGGATGTAGTCGTATCCCTGATACCTGTTTAATAAAAATAAATTCGCTTCATCAAGCCGATAATCTCCAGAGTCTCGGTTCGGAATAATGTTTGTGTAGTCCCTGCCACCGACATATATAAATTTTGCCTGCGGTTCTAGGGTAGAGGTCGACGATTTGCTCACGAGAGCAGTTGGAATTCGCCAACCAATCGCCAATGATGGCGTCGCAAAAGTATAATCACCAAGGCTACTTGTAGCATCATCTGGTTTATTGTGAAGGCTGTAGTGATTTGCTGATACGTTTCCTTCATAGCTCGCGATACCTAATGGCATCTTAATTTCCTCAGAAATTGTTAAAGTGCTATTCCACCGCGCCAAGTCATAGCCTTCATCATTATCTAGGTGCAGTATACTAATTTCTCTCCGGAAGCGTTGATTTTGTCTCCACCCCTTAGATGTTTTTTCATAAAATACGTAAGGAAGGATTGTTTGCTCATTAATGTCTTTGCCACTAGAGAGCATGGATTGCCGATCTGAGGCTTTTACCTCGTAGTAACGGCTTCCAATTTTTCTTGTAGCCGAAAATGTTGAGTTCATTGATGTGTCATCCCCAAATCTATAGCGGCGCATAAAGGTATCTTGGCTCGCTCTTCGGAGTTGAGTATTTATGTTCCATCCGTTCCCAACTGTACTTGAGAGTTGGGCATCAACGGCACCAACGAGTTCTCTAGTTTTTTTGTAAGTTTCAACATTGCCAGTAAATATATTGGCGTTGAGAGTGGTGTTATCCCAATATTTTCGATATGTGCTTTTCAAGCCTAAACCGCGGTGCTGATATTTGTGAGCAGTTATTTCTAAATCACTCGTTTGGTCAATAACGTGGTAATATGGGACAGCAGGAGCAAAACCAAGGTCAGTGCTAAACCTGAAACTTGGAGTTAAGAACCCAGACCTCCTCCTGACTGTCCAGTCGGGGTGGGATAGAAAAGGCAAATACCCCACAGGGACATTCATCACGTCCATGCGCATGTTATAGTGGGTAATGGTCTGTGTTTTTTCATTACGAACCGTTCGACTAGCTTTTATGTCCCACATTGGTTGCTCGCCGTTTATAAAATCACAGTTGCATGGGGTGAAACGACTATTTTCAAAAATACCTTTATCTCCAGTGACGCGATCGCCGTTGTCTGCTGCCATCCATGCACCATTGGTAAATTTTGAAATGATAGTTTCAGCTAGGATGTGTGAAAACTCGGTGTCAAGCTCCATAACATTAGCGCGGGTAACTGTCCCTGCCGCATCGCGGTGAATCACATCCCCACGTGCGATTGCTTTGTTTTGCCCACGGTAATAGGTAACTTCGTCAGCGCGTAAAGTGTTTTTGCCCTGTTTAAGTTCGACATTTCCAGTTGCAAACAAACTGCCATCATTCTGTTTTACAACAACATTATCAGCTACAAAGCCGATGGGATTTTCTAATCCAATTGCTGCTGATGACAACGCGACTAATAAAGGCACTGGGAGGAATAAGCGCAAAAAGCCGGTAAATTGTAACGTGCGCCGAATGTAAACCTTTTTTACTGTTGGACTCCCTATGACTACAGCCACATCGCTATCCTTTATCACACTTTATGTCAGGGCAAGTTTGTAATAACATTCTTTCGTAATATGTCCACTTTATTTGCCATCGCTGCACTGGTAAATGGAAAATCATTCCATGCCTTCATTTGCAAATCATGGCGGAAAGTCTTGTCGCTTAATAAGGCATTAAAACCATCGCAAAATGCCAAAACTGTCGGATTGTCGATTATCAAAGCACGACCCTCTGCGACTTCTGGAATACCACCACACCGTGTCGTTAATACTGCGCACCCCGCGGCAAGTGCCTCAACCACAACTTTTCCCAGTGGTTCCTGCCATATTGATGGGCAGGCAGCAATCGCAGCACGTTCTTGCCACAACCGAACAGCGTCTGGCGGAATAAAGCCTAACATTTCAGCTTGTCTACCAAGCGGCGCGATGGCTTTGCCAACTTTTGCCTCGTAGCTGCCCGCTGGTGCGTCTTCAAATCGACGAGCGCCAGCAATTACAAGTTTCCACTCAGGATAAAATGGTAAGATGTTAACAATTGCAAGTGCTGCCTCTAAGATCCCTTTTTCAGGCACCATTCGACCAGCGATGAATATAATTGGCTCTTTAACGGGTGGTCGTTTTAGTCGGCGCGCAACCCCACAATTAAGGTTGTGTATTCTTTTGAGGTCGCATTGTTCTGGACTCAAACCATCAAGAAAGCAATCGCGGATAAAATTGGAGACACAAACAATTTGGACAAGCCCGCGAAGAAGAGTTTGCCTTTCTTTTGGAGATTTTGCTCCTGCCATTTCGCGTGGATCGTTGTAAACATACAAACTAACGGGAATATTTGGTTTCTTTTTTAATAAATATGCTGCGACATTACACCTTCCATGAACTTCGATGAGGTCAGGCAGCAAATTATATTTAAGATGATCGCAGTAAGCTGCTGCAAAGCCGATATTTTTACCAAAAAGCCATTTGTGTCTTATGTTTAGCGATATAAAATTTATTCCTGGAAAGGGGTGTTCTATTTCTTTTCCAAATACGGTCTGGTTCTCGGGTTTCGTGCCTTCTGCAATAAGGTCGCGAACAATTGTAGAAACTGCGCCGGCATTTGCCGCAGAAAAGGATTCTTTGAACGGAAGTAGCAAATCGATTTTTGGAATATTTGAGGGCTTTGACATGAAACTGATTTTAGAGAAATGGGACAGACTTGTTTTTAGCTGACCTTAACCATTCTATTGTATTGATGAAATGAAACAATATGTTTAATCGTAAAATAATTTACGTACTTCTTAATCGCTGTTTTTGGCGAGAGGTGTTGGACTAAGATGTTGGAGGATACAACCAAGGATAAAATTCTTGTCATCAAGCATGGCGCGTTAGGCGATATTGTTCAAGGGCTTGATGCCTTTGCAAGCCTTCGTGCTGGTAATCCCCAAGCTTGTATTACGCTTATGACCAGCCCAGGTTTTGTGCCATTTGCTAAGATTATGCCATGGTTTGATGATGTGATCACTGATCCGCGTGCGAGCCTGATTAACTTTGTTGCGATTTTGCGTGTTCGCCATCATTTGCGCCGAGACTGGTCAGTAATTGTTGATATGCAATGCAGCCGTCGGACAAGGTGGTATTTTTCGCATTTCCGGCTGCCCTCAACGCGTTGGATTGGCACTGCGCCGGGCTGCTCGGATCCGCTTTTAAATCTTAGCGGGGTCGACAATCGTCATCGAATGATAAAAGCAGCTAAAATGGCTAATGGTATTGAGCAATTGGCTGATATGGGGTGGCTAGCAGAACACAAAGACGGGTCTGAACATGACCGGCAAGTGGATCCGATACATGGTTATGCGGTGCTGGTGCCTGGATGTTCATTGGCAAAACCTCAGAAACGATGGCCGGCCAATTATTTTGCTGCTGTGGGTAATGATCTTTTGGCGCGTGGAGTTACAGTTTATGTTGTTGGTACAGCCGAAGATCGTCGCGCAATAGATTGCGTGTTGGCAGATGCACCCGATATTATTGATTTATGTGGCAAAACGAACCTGTCAGAGTTGGGAAGGCTTTTTTGTGGTGCATCCTACGTCATTGGTAACGACACCGGCCCAGTGTTTCTGGCAGCAAAAACGGGCGCACCAACATTGATGATGATGGGGCCGGAAACAGACCCAGCGATGTCAGCTCCCAATGGCATAGCGGCTTCATGGCTGCGTGCCAACCCAATTTCCGGTATCACTGTACCTGCGGCATTGGCGTCGCTTTACAATCTTTGCGGTAGCACAAAATCCTAAAATGATGCTCTGGACTCGGTTAAAAAGACTTTTTCGTCATCTGTCGTAGGCCGGCCAAGGGCCTCGTTACGGTGAGGAAAACGTCCAAAACGGGCAACGATGTCACGATGTTGGACAGCATACTCATAGGTGCGTTTTTCTGTGTATTTTTTGAATAAGGGCAGGGAAGAAATCTGAATTTTCAAATCCTCGCTATGCATCATTGGCATCAGCATGAAGTTGCAATGAGAAACTTTGGCAGTATCAAGATATCCTCGATCAATACAGCGAAGACTTAGTGCTAGCGCCATTTCATCACCTGAAAAAGCCCGAGCAGATTGACGGAAAATATTGCGGGTAAACTGATCCAACAAAATAATCAGGGCAAGGCAGCCATCAGCATTATCTGCCCAATGATCCAGCCTCCCGGCAAGCGCATTAGTAACGGTCCCGCCAAACCGTGCCTTCAGGACTGCGTCAAAATCTGCATCTTTTTTAAACCATGAATCGGGTGCGATTTCGGTAAACCAAAAATTCAGAATATCTTTGTGCTCCAACATTTTTGCTATGTCTCAGCTGCCTCTTCTATCATTATCGGGAATCGTGGGCAGCAAAAATTTCAGATAACTTTACCCGGATTCATGAGATTCTTTGGATCTAAAGCTCCCTTGATGGCTCTCATCGTGTGAAGGATTGCCGGCGCCTTGATCTGTGCCAGTTGTTCACGCTTAACCTGGCCAATACCATGTTCGGCACTGATTGATCCGTCATATTTGGTAACAGTGTCATAGAGCAATTTCAGCATTTTTGGGGTTTTTGCCTCAAAATCTGGATCTCCACCAGCTGCTTGAATAAGGTTGAAATGCAAATTGCCATCCCCAATGTGACCATAACCACAAATACGAATATTGGGGTCAATTTCCTTTATGCCAGCAACCATATCGGCGTAAAATGGCGCCAGGGATGATTGTGTTAGCGCAACATCCGATCGAACAACTTTACCAGCTCTTTTATGCGATTCTGGCGAAGATTCTCTTACGTCCCATAAAGCATCGCGCTGCGCGTCGCCACTTGCAATAGTTGCATCAATTACCAATTCGTCTTCAAAAGCACTGCCAAGAATGGTTTCCATAATTCTGCGGATTGGCGCGCTGCCATTACCATCAACTTCATTGTCGGCTGGATTGGTGCTACCGATTTCTATGAGAACATTCATTTCTCCAATAGTTGCCAAGGGATGCTGGATATTCGGAAACGCCTCAAATAAAACATGCATAATGTCAGCAGGGATCAATTCGAACGCTTCCACCATGCCACCCGATGCGGCCTGAGCTCGATGCAATAGTTCAACTGCAGCGTCCACATCACGCACTTCGGCAAATGCGGTGCTAACAGCAATTGGCTTAGGGAAAAGGCGCATTGTTGCCGCGGTAATAACACCAAGCGTGCCTTCAGAGCCGATGAATAAATCCTTTAGATTATAACCAGTATTGTCTTTGCGAAGGCCACTAAGCATGTCCAGAACTTCGCCGCCCATGAGCACCACCTCTAAGCCGAGGGTGAGAGCGCGCGTCGTGCCGTAGCGAACGACATTTAACCCGCCAGCATTTGTGCCAAGATTACCGCCAATCGTACAACTGCCTTTTGCCGCAAGATTCAGCGGAAAATACAGCCCGGAATCTTCGGCTATATCTTGAATGTTTTGTAGAATACAGCCTGCCTCAACAGTCATTGACATATTTTTTGCGTCGAAATCACGAACTTTATTCATCCGCCGCAACGACAAAAGTATGGTATCGCCACTTTCATCTGGGGTTGCCCCACCCATAAAACCAGTATTTCCGCCTTGCGGAACGACAACGATATTACGTTCGGCAGCATAGGCCATGATTGCTGAAACCTGTGAAGTTGATTCTGGCAGTACAACCGCATGGGCAGCGCCGTGAAAGCGACCATGCCAGTCGGATAGATAGCTTTCTGTATCATCAATATTTCTAAGCACGGCTTTTTCGCCAAGCATGGCGATTAGATCATCAATAACATGTGACTTGTGGTCGTTCATCTGCATGCAATTCCTGTCGCGGTTCTATTAAAAACAAAAGTGCGAATTTTTTCGCCTAAGCAATCTCTAGTGAGAGAGTAATATCGTGGCTGTGCCTTCGATTTAGGTATAGAGCTCTGAGCCTCCCAATGCAAACATAGAAGCTGTGTGAAACTGAATGTAATCTAATATTTCACTATCTTATGGATTGAAAAGTGTTGTTGCCAAAGTCAGGGCGGGGCGCAGCTGCCCGACGGAGCCGGTCATTGATAGCTTCACCAAGGCCGGTATTGGGGATAGGGGCAATAGCAATTTTCTCGGTGGTGGTAGCATCAGCGGCGTGTAACATCGAAAAGAGATTGGCCGCAGCCTCAATCAAATTGCCGGACGGGCTGAGGTTTAACCGCAATTTTCCTGCCCCATGAATTTTGCCGAACCCAATCATTTCTTCACCTCGCTGCCATTTTTCGGCTGCCACACGTAGTGTTGCGCGGGGCGCATAATGACTTGTCAACTGCCCAGGTGAAATGGGATTTGTCATACTATTCAGCGGCTTGTTAATTGTGATTGTTGGGTCAAGGCCTGCCTCTGACAGTGCAATTGCCACTGCCTCTCGGGTGATGCCGCCCGGCCTTAAAAGACAAGCTTTTTGGCCGGTGCAGTCAATAATAGTGGACTCGAGTCCACTCTCACATGGCCCACCATCAAGCACAAACCCCACATTTCCACCGAGGCCGTCGATAACATGATCAGCGGTGCTGGGACTAATTTGCCCGGACGGGTTGGCACTGGGAGCTGCCAAAGGTTTGCAAAATTTTCTAAGAAGCAATTGTGCGCCCTTGTGGGCGGGAACCCGAAGGCCGATTTTATCGAGTCCAGCCGTGGCTAGCAAAGAGACGGGGCACTGCGCCTTACGCTCAAGAATGAGGGTTAGCGGCCCGGGCCAAAACGCATCTGCTAATGATGTAGCAATCGGGGTTTCTGTACCAAGTTCAAAGGCCGCATCAGGAGATGCCACATGGCTGATGAGGGGGTTAAATTCAGGTCGCTGCTTTGCCTTAAAAATTTGCGCCACCGCAGATGCGTTTGTGGCGTCAGCCCCAAGGCCGTAAACCGTTTCGGTTGGGAACGCAACAAGGTCGCCCGCCCTCAGGCGCGTTATTGCGGTGGCGATACCAGAATTTGAGATGGGATAAACTTCAATCATGGCGTAGAATGATTCCTGAATTATTGTTTTAGATAGTTTTTATTCATTCAATTGGACAAATCATCAGCTTCATAGCGAATAGTCATACAACATCATTGTAGGCTCGCCTAGTCGTCTGTTTTGCGCTACTCTCATTAGGTGGAAAACTCCAAATCGAAAAATTCCTAATTAGGACCGACTTTAACATGTGTGGACGCTTTACCAGCACTGCAAGCCCAGAGGAATTAATGCGCCGGTTCGGGGTCATTATCACGGAAAATCTCGGCCCTCGGTGGAATGTAGCTCCAAGCCAAAGCGCCACTGTGATTATCCGTGATGGGCTGCAAACTGCAGCCATCAACGCTGAATGGGGGCTTCGACCTGTTGGCGGCAGGAAGACTATGTTAATCAATGCCCGAATGGAAACGGCGAGCGAAAAATCAACCTTTTCTGGTGCTTTTTTGCATTCCCGTTGCATCGTTGTGGCAAGTGGCTGGTATGAATGGTCAGCCCCGAAAACACCCTGGTATTTCCAGCTTTGCAATGGTGATGTGATAGCGATGGCTGGGTTGCTGTTTCGCTGTGGGACAAAATCACGATTTGTGATTATGACAAGTGCTGCTGATAAAAAATTGGCAAAAATTCATCACCGTCAACCGCTTGTGCTTGGTAATGGGGATGAAGAAGACTGGCTCGGCGGTGCTGCTGATCGGGCTGCCGCGTTATGCAAAATTAAGCCTGCTAGTTGTTTTAACTGGTATCGTGTGTCACCCGATGTGGGCAAGGTGGCCCTTGATCATCCGGAACTAGTTACTCCGCTGGAAGGCGATCCACTATTGTCAGCAGAACTAGATCATAGTGATTTATTCGACTAAATTTCGTCGATGGTCGCTTTTCGCACAAGAATGCCGTAAATATGCCACAGCATTAACGCGCCTGCCCCACGAAATGGCCGCCATGCATTACCGAGCACAAAAAGTTCATTACCGCTCGGACGCTCATCAAGGTTTTTAAGCCTTTTCATCCCTTCTTGTAACGCAATGTCGTTGGCTGGCCAGGCATCCATATCCCCAAGCGCGAAAAGGCGGAAATTATTGGCTGTCCATTCGCCAATGCCACGGCTTTCAGTGAGGCGTTTTTGCACAGCATCGCCATGCATCGATTTGAGATTTGCCAAATCAAGCCTTCCAGATTCAATTTCATGTGCGATTCCAATCAGATATTCGGCTTTACGCTGTGATAAGCCTAGGGGCATCAGGTCATCTGGCGTTTTTACAGCGATAACAGACGCTGTACTGCATTTCATTTCACACATGCGGGTCCAGATCGAACTTGCAGCGACACGTGAGATCTGTTGGCCAAGGATTGTGCGCGCCAAGGTCTCAAAACTTGCTGGAAGCGACCGGTCAGGCGGTGGACCAAAGCGGGTTAGGGCCTCGGCAATATCGGGGTCGATCGCCGCAAGCTGATCAAGTGCGTTGCTCGAAGCCAAGAGTTTTTCTTTCATAACCGACATGCGCTTGACCCTATCATTTTTCGTAAAATTGTGCCATGCCCCATTTATCCCAACCAAAAGGTTCACGAGTATAAAATCGCTTTTGTTGCTCCATTATGTCGCAGTGCGTTTAGTAACGGGATTGTTGTTCAAAAAATAACATGTGCTAGGATATTTTTGATATGAAACAAAATAGAAGAAAATAGATTGCATGCCTGTGTGGGATTTTCCTTTACGCCTTTTTCACTGGGCATTGTTTGTTAGCATTTTCGGAGCAATAATTTCGGCGAAAGCCGGTGTTCTTTGGGTTCATGAGCGTTTTGGACTAACCGTGCTGGGCCTGATCATATTTCGCATTGTCTGGGGGTTTGTGGGCGGCCGTTATGCTCGGTTTCGTGAATTTCTTGCCATGCCGCGAATAGCGTTTAAAGAGCTGCAAACATTACTTAGATCAACCCCAAAAACAGAGTCAGAGTCGAATAGTAAGATAAAAGTTGGTCACAGTGCGCTTAGCAGTTATGCTGTTTTGGGGTTACTTGGCATCCCACTTTTCATGGCAATCAGTGGTACCATGTCGAATGATGATGTTCTGTTTGATGGGCCCCTCGCACATTTGGTAACAGATTTCACTGATAAAGCGACATCCGCGCATCACTTTGGCGAAAAATTGTTGTTCAGCATTTTGTTTCTGCATATTGGCGCCATTCTCTTTTATAAATATAAAAAGAAGCGCAACCTAACCAAAGCAATGGTGACCGGCAATGTTGATGCAATGCCAGCAAGCGCGGCCAATGGAAGCATTTCAGCCAATCATTCTTATTTTGGCGTCCTTTTGATGCTATTCTTTATCGCAGCAGCACAAACCATCACCTTGCTGCGCCCGGCTTTATTTTAGCCAGGCAGGCTATGTTCAAATTGGTTTAATCTTTGTATGAACGGTGGCATGCCTTGCAGCTGCCCCCCAGATTTTTTAAACCAGCCATCATCGCGCCTGGATTGCCAGATTTTGCCGTCGTAACTAATCTGTTTGCCGCCGTTTCATTGGCCTTCGCGAGGGCAGTAAAATCCTTAAAATTTGTCCATATTTCGGCCCGGGCCTTAGTGTCGCCAACCCCGCTGCCTTCAGGAAAATAGCCGGGTATTTTCTGAGCCCAGTTTGAGATCGTCTTAGCCTGATTTATTACAGTCTGATAATCTCCGCCTCCAATGGCGGAGGCGATCGCTCTCATTGAGGCTGCATTAGTTTTAAAGCCAGCCCTCCTCTCAGAAACAACATCCGCATTGGCTGATATGCTAAAGCTAAAAAATACAATCAGGAGAACATTTGAAAAGTGCAAAAAAGTCGGCGATGGATGGATTGAGTTTGATCCGACAACGGTTGATTTGTTAATGGCCAGCGAAGTCATTTGAACTATTTCTTAAATCGAAAGATTGAACACATTTCATTCCGAGTCAATTTTTTATCTTACTGGCTGACGTTGATAAAAATGCTGATCTTAAACAAAAAAGGTATGGTTTTATCCAATATATGGTATTGAGCAACAGTCTTAATACTGAAATAATGATCGAGCAACCCACCTTAATTTATTTAAGCTTTCTAAGATTTTTGCAAGTCTGCCCGATATCAGCAATTCGAATGTCAAAGTTGGACAGAAAGTTAGTCTCTAGTGCCTCGGTCTTTGTTGGGTATATCCCTTAGCTCTCTTGCGGTGGTTTTTGGAGTGTTAACAGGCGTCCTCGTTAAACAGCTTGGGTCCGAAGTCAACATTATCACTGTTTTATTTTACCGATTTCTATTTTCGCTCCCAATTCTTTTTTTGTTAGCTATCTGTGTTCGCGGGTGGCACTTTTTGCAAATCAATCAGCGTCGCATCATGCTGTTTAGGGTCATTTTTGGTTGTTGTGGCATCACTTTTTGGTTTTTGTCTCTTCGTCATATGCCGCTTGGTATGGCAACCTCCCTTTTTCAAAGCTCGGTAATTTTCATCACGCTACTATCGCCAATCTTTCTCGGTGAGAGGGTGGGGCTATACCGATGGTCAGCGGTTTTAACGGGGCTGTCAGGTGTGTTGATTATTACTAACCCGTTTTCTGGCGATATGTCATGGTATTTTCTCTATGGCATCGGTGCGGCGCTTAGCGGAGCTGTGTTATCGCTTCTGCTTCGACAGCTTGGCAAGGGTGATGCTCCCTCATCGGTTGCAATATGGTACAATCTTGTGGGGTTTGCAGGCTTAAGCGCAATTGTGCTGGCACTGCCAGAGCAGTTAAATTCAATCAACCAAGCAGTAATATTTGACCTCATTCTCCTTGGGGTGATTGGGGCAGGCCTTCAAATTGTACTGACCACCGCCTATCGCTATTCAGATGCAGTTTTTGTTGCATCGATGCGCTATTTGCAGATGCCAGTTTCCGGAGTGGTTGGCTATTTCCTTTTTGCCGAAGTCATGTCGCAAACAGAAATAGTTGGTGCGCTGATTATCATAAGTAGCTGCCTTGTAATTGCCTGGCGTGAATTGGTACGATCGCGCGAAGTTAATCAGCCCGGTATCTAGCCGATCCCGTTTAGCGCGGAAATTTTTTGCCAGCTGCCAGGGGTGTTCTCTTTGGGAGAGATGATTAAGACCCAAAGTGTTGACCGATAATGTCGCAACTATTTTCCAAAACTTGGAAGCAAACCGATGGCCAGACACAAGGTACTTATCCGCATTATGGGTGAGAGTGATATTGTCGATGTGAACTTGATAAAAACAGCAGTCAATGCGCCAGATGGATCGGCGCTTTTGGCTGGACTCGATAGGCCTGACCAGATTATTCTGCTGGCTTTTGGATGGATCAGGATTGCGGTTTCGCCTTAGCTGATAATGCGGCCCATCTTGACGCGATGACACAAATTGCCAGTAATAGTTTGGCTGATAGCCCGCTTACAACACAGATTGATACCGGTGCAAACTTTATGCTACTGACCATCCTTCGGGGAAAATGGCCATTGGGATCAAAGTCAAAATTCAAAATCATTGCTGACCGGGTTAAGGCCGATCATACTTATCTTGCGCGTATTTGCGGAGCGGCCAAGCTGGGCAATCTTGATGATGAAGAGTTGTTAAAACAGTAAGAAACACAACAATTATCCAAAATTCTTGTTTTTTGTAAAGTCAACCGCCGCTGTTTTGCCAATAGCAGTGCGGTTCAAGGGCTGATTAAAAGCTAATCTGACTACCGCAATTCAGGTAAATTATCGAAAAAGCTCAGCGCTTCGGCATTCGCCAAGGCCTCGGTGTTTTTAATCGCCCTTCCATGAATGATATCACGAACTGCAAGTTCGGTTATTTTACCCGAACGCGTCCGCGGAATATCAGGAACTGCGATGATTGCAGCGGGCACATGGCGCGGCGTGGCACCGGCACGAATAACTAGGCAGATAGCGCGCCGCAAATCATCATCAAGATTGGCACCATCGGCCATTCGTACAAACAAGATAACCCTTACATCACCTTGCCAATCCTGACCAACGACCAGCGCTTCGGTAATTGCATCAAAAGCTTCAACCTGTCTGTAGATTTCGGCAGTGCCAATGCGCACGCCACCAGGGTTTAATGTGGCATCAGATCGCCCATGTATTATTATCCCGCCGTTTTGCGTTAAGGTTGCCCAATCGCCATGTCGCCATATGCCCTGAAAATGCTCAAAATAGGCTGCTTTATATTTTCTGCCATCAGGATCATTCCAGAATTTCACTGGCATTGCTGGAAAGGGCGCGGTGCAGCAAAGCTCGCCTTGTTGGCCAATCAGGCTCATTCCATCTTCGTCCAGAACATCGGCTTTCATGCCAAGGCCGCGGGTTTGAATTTCACCGGCAAAAACCGGCTGAACCGGACAGCCAAGAACAAAACATGAAACGATATCGGTGCCGCCAGAAATCGAACATAGTTGCAGGTCGGATTTGATTTTGTCATAAACAAAGGCAAAGCCGTCAGATGAGAGAGGTGATCCGGTTGATAATAAGGCTCGCAGCGCGCCAAGATTAACCTGATCACGCGGGACATAGCCTGAATTGCGAACCGCATCAATATATTTTGCTGACGTGCCGAAAACGGCAATTTTTTCAGTCTCGGCCAGCTCCCATAATCTTGCTGGCCCCGGGTGAAACGGATTACCGTCAAACAAAACTATTTTTGCCTTGATTGACAGGGCTGATACAAGCCAGTTCCACATCATCCATCCGCAAGTGGTGAAATAGAACATGGCATCACCCGCGCCCAGATCACCGTGAAGGCGATGTTCTTTGATATGCTGGATCAAGGTGCCGCCGACGCCGTGAACAATGCATTTTGGCGCACCGGTTGTGCCGCTTGAATAGAGAATATAAAGCGGATCATTGAAACCAACCCGTACAAAGGCGTTAACCGGTTTGGCACTCGCAATTGCATCGTCAAAAAGGGTGGCATTGGCAATAGCGTTGCAATCCGGTGCGTCACAAAGATAGGGAAGGATCAAAACCGCCTCAAGCGTTTGCAATTGGGCGGTAAGATGAGCAATCAAGGGCATCCGGTCTATCTTTTTGCCAGCATAAAGGTAGCCATCGCAGGCCATTAACAGCTTTGGTTCAATCTGACTAAACCGATCAACCGCACCGGCTAATCCGAAATCGGGCGAACAACTAGAATAGACCGCGCCAATGGATGCGCTTGCCAACATCGTGATCACCGCTTCGGCTGCATTTGGCGTATAGGCAGCTACGCGGTCACCTTGGCAAACTCCCTTGGCACGCATCCAGCCGGCAAGCGCCATAACTTTTTGTTTCAATTCAGCACGGCTAAGAGCAATATGACGGCCATCTTCGCCGTAGGCGCTGATTGCAGGACGCTCATCAGCCTCGGCCAAAAGGTTTTCGGCAAAATTGATTTTGGCATCGGGAAAAAACTGAGCACCGGGCATCGCGTTTTCATTGATCAGGATACGTGATCCCATATCGCCAATCATGCCATGCCATTGCCACAGGCTTTGCCAGAAATCAGGCATTGAATCAATTGACCATCGCCACAAAGCTTGGAAATCACCACCCCAGTCAAAGCCATGATTGGCATTGATAAATCGCCCAAAATCTTGCAGTTGCGACTGTTTAATCGCTTCTTCTGTTGGTTGCCAAAGGCAGGTGCCAAGCGAGGTTGATTGCGGCGGTGATAAAGATTGTTTGGCCATCGATAAAACCCAAGAAAAAAGACAATGATCACAGCAAATGATCGAATTGGTGATGCGCCCGAAATTTCGGGTTCGAGCCAAGCTTAGCGTGACGGGTTGCATGGCGCAATGATTGCCGCAGCGTGATGTCTTGGAAATCATCTTGAACTTGGCGGTTGAATGCGCGAAAAGATTATCAGATCTAGAAATTTTCTCATCGCAACCCAAACAGCAGCAACAGGCAAAAGATGATGACCCAATCTTCGCAGAATTTTAACTATGATTTGATTGTGATTGGCGCAGGGTCCGGTGGTGTTCGTGCTGGCCGCATCGCCGCTGGTCATGGCGCCAAGGTTGCGGTGATTGAAGGAGACCGGCCGGGTGGAACCTGCGTTATTCGTGGCTGTGTGCCGAAAAAGCTGCTTATGTATGCAGCTAGCTTTTCTGTCGATGTTGAGGATGCCCGCGGGTTTGGCTGGCAGATTAATGGGCTTTCGCATAATTGGCCTGGTTTGATTGCAGCCAAAGATGCTGAAATTGGCCGTCTGGAAGACATTTACCGGTCGCTATTGAAAAATGTTGGCGCCACGTTGATCGAGGGCTGGGGGCGGGTCACCGGCCCGAATGAGGTCAGCGTTGGGGCAGATGTCTATCGTGCTGCCAAAATTTTGATCGCGGTTGGTGGTGCTCCGCAATTCATCAATGTTCCCGGTATGAAAGATCATGCCATTAGCTCGAACGAAGCGCTTGACCTATCGGAAATGCCAAAAAAAATTGCTATTTATGGCAGCGGCTATATTGCGCTTGAATTTGCCGGTATTTTTAATGGGCTTGGAGCGCGGACCCATCTGATTTATCGAAGCGATTTGCCGCTTCGTGGTTTTGATGATGATGTTCGTGCGCATATCGCAACGGCGCTTACAGATCGCGGTATCATTCTTCACTCCGAAACCACCATTGATCAGGTTACGGCTGAAAATCGGGGCAAGCAGGTACATCTGAGCGATGGCAGCAGGCTGGCGGTTGATCAGATCATGGCAGCCACGGGGCGCAGGCCGAATACCGCCAACCTTGGCCTTGATGCTTTGGGGGTTAAGCTTGGCAAACAGGGCGAAATCATTGTTGATGATATGTCACAAACGAACCTGCCAAGCCTTTTTGCCATTGGTGACGTCACAAACCGAATTAATTTGACACCAGTTGCGATTGCCGAAGGTCATGCCTTTGCCGATAACGAATTTGGCAATCGCCCGCGTAAGGTCGATCATGCCAACGTTGCCTCGGCGGTATTCAGCCAGCCGCCCATCGCATCAGTTGGCCTGTCTGAAGGTGATGCAATTAACGCCCATGGCAAGGTCAAAGTCTTTGAAAGCCAGTTTCGGGCGATGAAAAACACCATTTCGGGACGCGTTGAAAAAACCTATATGAAGGTGATTGTCGAAAAATCTAGTGACCGCGTGGTTGGTGTTCATATGATCGGTCCAGATTGTGGGGAAATTATGCAAGGCATTGCTATTGCGGTTAAGATGGGCGCCACAAAGGCAGACTTTGATGCTACCACTGGCATTCATCCTACCGCGGCTGAAGAATTTGTTACTATGCGAAATACGAGGCAGAGCGGGTAGGTTTGTCTATCTCCCATAGGTGAATTTGTCGCAATAATGCTTGAAAAAACGTTATAAATCCGTGATATTACCAGAAAATTTCTAAACGTTGGCTGTGCGCGGGCATCGTTTTATGTCAGTGATTTCACTTTGAAAAGGACAATAAAAATGACTTGGCAACCAGATAGTTGGCGCAGCTTTCCCATTCGGCAGGTCCCCGAATACCCTAATCTTGATAGACTTAATGCTGTTGAGAAAATCATTGCCACTCGCCCACCGCTAGTATTTGCTGGTGAGGCTCAGAATTTGCGCGATCGCCTTGGCGCGGTATCACATGGAGAAGCTTTCCTGCTGCAAGGTGGGGATTGCGCTGAGAGCTTTGTTGAATTTTCAGCCAATAATATTCGTGATAGCTTTAAAGTTATTTTGCAAATGGCTGTTGTGCTCACCTATGGTGCCTCGATGCCCGTGATCAAAGTTGGCCGTCTTGCGGGTCAGTTTGCCAAGCCGCGGTCTGCGCCTACCGAGGTTATTGACGGTATTGAGCTGCCAAGCTATCGCGGGGACATGATCAATGGGCCGGCATTTACTGAAGATGATCGGACCCCAGATCCACGCCGGCTGTTGCGGGTTTATGAGCAATCATCAGCAACTTTGAATTTGCTTCGGGCTTTCGCTCAAGGCGGGCTTGCTGATCTGAATAAGGTGCATAGTTGGGTAGCAGACTTTTTAATTGGTACGCCGCAAACCCAACGTTTTGAATTACTTGCTGAACGGATTGAAGAAAGCTTAAATTTTATGAAGGCGTGTGGCATCACATCGGCAAATGCCAAGCCGCTTGCTGAAACGGAACTTTTTACAAGTCATGAGGCACTTCTCCTTGGGTATGAAGAAGCTTTGACACGGCGCGATACAATTACTGAAGAGCAGGGCTGGTATGATACATCTGCTCATATGCTGTGGATTGGTGATCGCACACGTCAGCTAGACGGCGCACATGTTGAATATATGCGTGGCATTTCTAATCCTATTGGTTTGAAATGTGGGCCAAGCCTCGAACCCGATGAACTTCTGCGGTTAATCGATGTTCTGAATCCGGAAAATCAGGCTGGTCGATTAACACTAATCGTCCGAATGGGTGCTGAAAAAGTGCGGAGTGGATTACCACCTTTGCTGCGCGCTGTGCAGGGTCATGGTTCGGATGTTGTATGGTGTTGTGACCCGATGCATGGCAACACAATCAAGGCCGGCAGTGGCTATAAAACGCGCCGTGTAGATGATGTAATCGCTGAAGTCACTGGTTTTTTTGATTCGCATGATGAGGTTGGTACCTATCCCGGTGGTGTTCATTACGAAATGACTGGTCAGGACGTTACTGAGTGTGTTGGCGGCGTTGTTGAAGTGACCGAAGAAAGCCTCGGTGATCGTTATCATACTCATTGTGATCCTCGCCTGAACGGCGCACAGGCACTGGAACTTGCGTTTTTACTTGCCGATTTGTTGAGACGACGACGTGGAACACCGTCTTACATGTCGAAAGCGGTTTAATATTCAGATGGGCTATTTTTTGCGCGGCTGATATTTAAAATCGAAGAGCTTAACCCTCGCTTTTATAAGGTAGATTGATGGCAAAATTTGCGAGCAGTGGGCCGACTCCGGAAATGCAACCAAGTCTGACCGACACTTATTTTAAGCATACCCGCAATGTTGTCATGGCAAACGGCGACTGTGAGGTAACCTATGCTGTGTTCATGCGCCGTCCTGTAACCTTTGCGGGGAGCCTCGCCATTGAATGGATCACAGCCATGGCAAAGGCACGCGGTGCCGAATTGCAAATTGAACAGCTCTACATTGAAGGGGCGTGGATTGGTGCGGGCGAGCCGATGTGTTATATTACCGGTCCTTTATCTGTTCTTGTCGATCTGGAAACGATTTTTTTGCAACGCCTTGGTCCCGCCTGCGTTGCAGCCTACAATGCTTACAACATGTGTATCGAATTACCAAAAGTTGCTTTTCTTGCAATGGACGCGCGCCATTGTGCGGGAAGTGAAATGGCCGAGTTAATGGCATATGGAGCATCTGTCGGAGCGGCTAAGGCCAAAGCTAAGACAAATGCCGTTGGCTTTGTCGGCTGTGCGGCCGATGCAACTGCACATTTCTTTGGGCAGGAAAAGGGTATGGGAACGATGCCTCATGCATTGATTGGCTATGCTGGATCAACACTTCGTGCGGCTAAATTATTTCATCAAACTGTTCCTGATGCTCCATTGACTGTTTTGGTTGACTATTTCGGTCAGGAAATTACCGATGCACTAACCGTTGCGCGGCATTTTCAAGGTCTAAGTGAAGCTGGCCGGTTATTCCTTCGCATTGACACGCATGGTGGCCGATATGTCGAAGGGCTTGACACACAATCATCGTATGCGGTTCTTGAGCGTAATGCCGCAAAAGCGCTGCGAGGGTATCGCACCGACGATGAATTACGGCTTCTTCTCGGAACTGGGGTCAGCGCGGCGGCGGTGTGGCATATGCGCGAACAGCTGGATCGTCAGGGATTTGAAAAGGTAAAAATAGTTGCCTCTAGTGGATTTGACCCTGACAAATGCCGCGTGTTTGGCCTCGCTAACGCGCCAGTTGACGTGATTGGAACGGGCTCGTTCTTGCCACAAGTCTGGTCGGAGACCTATGCAACCGCAGATATTGTTTCCTATGATGGCCAGCCTCGAGTGAAGGTTGGTCGCGAATTTCTTATCCGAAAGTAAAGGGTTATTTGTGCAATGAAAAATCTTGTCTCTATCGCTCTCGCGCAGCTGAATGCGCACCTTGGCAACATCGATGCTAATATCAGTCGCCTTGCTGGAGCGAGGGCCAAGGCGGCCGCCAATGGCGCTGAAATCATCGTTACGCCGGAAATGTATCTTTCGGGCTATCCTTGTGATGACTTGGTCCTGCGCGATGATTTCATGAATGATATTGCTACCGGTATTGACCAATTGGCTGTATTAACTGCCGATGGGGGGCCAGCAATTGCGGTTGGCGCACCAACCAAATGTAGCGATAATATTTATAATTCGGTCTTTGTTCTCGATGATGGCAAACAAATTGCTCGCTTTGACAAGGTTAACTTACCAAATTATGGCGTGTTTGACGATAAACGCAATTTTACTCCGGGTCAGATGCCCGGGCCAATTATGCTTCGGGGCTTGAAAATCGGCTTTCCAATTTGCGAAGATATTTGGGCGCCCGATGTTGCCGAGTGTTTGGAAGAGTCCGGTGCAGATTTGATTATTGCGATGAATGCGTCACCTTTTGACAGCACCAAGCCGGAGAGAAGGCTGCAGAACGTAATCGCGCGCGGTGTCGAGACAGGTTTACCCGTTATTTATGTGAATATGATTGGCGGTCAAGACGAGCTGGTTTATGATGGTGGGTCGTTTGCCATAAATACTGGCGGCAATTTGGCATGCTCTTCTCCAAGTTTTTCAGAGTCAGTTCTGGTTGTAACCGCGCAGAAATCTATGGGTGTACTTACTTTAACAGGTCAGCTATCACCGCCTGATAGCGAGTTGACCGCACTCTATCGGGGCCTTTGTTTAGGACTACGTGATTATGTGCAGAAGAACGGGTTCCCTGGTGTTGTTCTTGGATTGTCAGGTGGCATTGACTCTGCGCTAGTTGCGGCAATCGCGGTTGACGCTCTTGGGGCCGATGCTGTTCATGCGGTGATGATGCCATCTGCTTACACCAGTCAGAAAAGCCTTGATGATGCAGCAAAGTTGGCATCTTTGCTTGGTATTCGGCTGGATACAGTACCTATCACACTGGCGATGACAGCTCTCGATGAAATGCTTGGTGATCAGTTTGTAGGAACAAACCCAGGTGTTGCCGAGGAAAACATCCAGTCGCGTCTTCGAGGCCTTGTTCTGATGGGTATTTCGAATAAGCATGGCCCAATGGTACTTGCAACTGGCAATAAATCTGAATATGCCGCTGGGTACTCCACGCTTTATGGTGATATGTGTGGTGGTTATGCACCATTAAAAGATATTTGGAAAGTGGATGTATTCCGGCTATGTGCATGGCGCAACCAGAATTTACCGCGCGGGGCCGCTGGACCTGAAGGCGTTGTTATCCCTCAAGATATCATTGACAAGCCTCCTTCTGCTGAATTGCGCCCTGATCAAAAAGATACGGACTCTCTGCCGCCTTATGAGCGGTTGGATGCCATCATGGCGGCGCTATGCGAAGAAATGGCCGATATTGAGAGCATCGTTGCACGAGGCTTTGACAGGACTGAGGTGACAAAGGCAAGCAAGTTATTATTTCGCGCTGAGTATAAACGTTTTCAGGCAGCACCTGGGCCAAAAATGACACCTGTCGCCTTTGGTCGTGATCGTCGTCTTCCCTTGACCTCTGGGTTTAACCCGATAAAACCCTAATCATTCAGAATGCGTATTGAGTGCATACAGCCTTTCGTGCAAACAAATTTTGGCCCGTGCCTCCAAAGGAGTGGATAGATGACTGCAATCAAAGTCCGATTTGCCCCAAGCCCGACGGGAAGGATGCATGTTGGCAATTTACGGACCGCCCTAGTTAACTACCTTTTTGCGCGAAAAATGGGTGGCCAGTTTATGCTTCGCATTGATGATACTGACACGGAACGATCAACCACTGCGTTTGAGACTGACATTCGAGCTGATCTCGAATGGATGAGCATGGGGTGGGATTATGAAGATAGGCAATCATCAAGACTTGCGCGATATAATGAAGTCCTTTCGAGGCTAGTCAAATCTGAACGCGCCTATGCTTGTTATGAAACTCAAGAAGAATTATCGCTAAAGCGCAAGGCCCAGCTTTCGGCAGGACGTCCACCGGTTTATGATCGTGCAGGGTTAAAGTTAAGCACGGCAGAAAAAGAAAAATTCGAAGCAGAGGGGCGCCGCCCGCATTGGCGGTTTTTGCTAAACGACGCCGATGTGAATTGGCATGATTTGGTGCGGGGTGATGTTGCTTATCATATGACCAGCCTGTCTGATCCAGTTTTAATGCGTGAAGATGGCAGAGTCATTTACACGATGGCGTCTGTGGTTGATGATATTGATCATGGCATAACTCATATCCTTCGGGGTGAAGATCATGTCACAAACTCGGCCGCGCAAATTCAGCTTTTTGAGGCTTTGGGTGCAAAAGCTCCAACAATGGGGCATATGGCATTGCTAGCTGGGGCAGGTGGTGAAGGCCTATCAAAGCGCCTTGGGAGTCTGTCAATTGCTGAGTTGCGTTCAAAGGGCATGGAGCCTGTTGCAATTGCTAGCCTACTCGCTCGCATCGGCACAGCTGATCCGGTGGAAGCACAGGCCAATATGACTCGCATTATCGCCGGTTTTGACATAAGCCGGTTTGGCCGAGCCACAGCAAAATTTGATCTTGTAGAGCTGGAAAAAATTAATGGCCAGATTATTCAGGAAATGCCGTTTGATATTGTTAAAGATCGGCTGGCGGCCTCAGATGTTGGTGGGGGAGTGCTGTTCTGGGAAGCGGTGCGTGGAAATATCACGGTTGTTAGCGAGGCAAAAATTTGGTGGGACATATGCAGCAGTGAAATTATACCGGTTATTGGCTCGAAACAGGTGACGAAAACTGCTGCGGTTTTATTGCCAGCAGGCCCCCTTGATGCCTCCATTTGGAAAATGTGGACAGCCGCCATTGCCGCTGAAACAGGAATAAAGGGCAAAGGACTATTTATGCCACTCAGGCTTGCGCTCACTGGCCGTGATACTGGTCCCGAACTCGCACCATTGCTTGCGATTATGGGCCGTGACCGAATCATTGCGCGTCTTAATGGGGTTTCGGCATGAATACGCTTCGGCTGCATAACACCCTAACCCGTAAAAAAGAAGATTTCATCCCGATCGATTCAGATCATGTGCGGGTCTATGCATGTGGACCAACTGTCTATGGCCGTATCCATGTTGGTAATGCGCGTCCCATTGTGGTGTTTGATGTGTTGATAAGGCTATTGCGCCTCCGCCATGCCAAGGTCACTTACGTTCGCAACATCACCGATGTTGATGACAAAATTAACATACGGGCTGCAGAGCGCGGTATTTCAATAGATGAACTATGTACTGAAACCATCGACACATTTCATCAAGATACCGCGCGGTTAGGGTCGCTTGATCCGGATATTGAGCCACGCGCAACGCACCACATTGGTGAAATGCAGGAAATGATTATGACACTTGTCGATAAGGGACATGCCTATGAAGCCTCTGGTCATGTGCTGTTTCAGGTTTCGAGCATGGATACTTACGGGGCATTATCGAAACGTTCGATGGATGATATGATTGCCGGCGCCCGTGTTGAAGTCGCGCCTTACAAGCGTGAAGCAGCTGACTTTATTTTATGGAAACCAAGCAATCAGAATCAGCCGGGGTGGAGCAGCCCCTGGGGGTGGGGTCGCCCGGGCTGGCATATCGAATGTTCGGCAATGGCAAAAACTTATCTTGGCGAGGTTTTTGATATTCATGCCGGTGGCCTTGATCTAATTTTCCCGCATCATGAAAACGAGATTGCGCAAAGCTGTTGCGCTCACGGTGGTGCGCACATGGCGCACTATTGGCTACATAACGGCTTTGTCACAATGAATGATGAAAAAATGTCAAAATCACTTGGTAATATCATTACGGTAACTGATGCGGCTAATAAATATCGCGGTGAAACCATACGCGCTGCACTGTTGTCTGCGCATTATCGGGCACCATTAGATTTATCCGACAATGCGATGCGCGATGCGCGGAATGGATTAGATCGCATGTATCGTGCTGTTGGTGATGTTGTCGCCATTCCAGCTAGGATTGATGAAGAATTTACCGCCTGCTTGCTCGATGATTTGAATACACCGGCGGCACTTGCACGTTTGCATGAGCTTGCAACGCTAGCAAACAAGGGAAGGGCGGGGGCAGACGAGGCATTGAAATCCAGCGCGGCCGTTCTTGGCTTATTGCAGCAAAACGGCAGCGCATGGGCCAAAGCCGATGAAATAGTCCGGAGAGACGGCATAGATGATACCGCCGTTGATGTGCTTATTATGGCCCGAAAACAGGCGCGTGCAGACCGTGATTTTACCACGGCTGATGAAATCCGTGATCAATTGACCGAAGCTGGTATCATTCTTGAAGATAGCATTGATGGAACAACTTGGCGGCGACGCTGGTAATGACCGCACAATTTTGTTAGACCGTTTCACTAAAAGACCCATGATGGGCCCTGCTAACCTCTGATGGCTTAGCAAGGACGAAGCGGGAGGTTACCAATGAGTAGCGATAAAATATGGCTTTTTGACACCACATTACGCGACGGCGGACAAACGCGTGGTGTTGATTTTTCGCGCGCGGATAAGATTGCGATTGCCCATGCGCTCGATGATATTGGCATTGATTATATTGAAGCTGGCTGGCCCGGTGCGAACCCTACTGATGATGCATTTTTTGAAAAGCCACCAAAATTTAAGAATGCCAGGCTAGTTTCCTTCGGCATGACAAGGCGTGGTGGACGCAGTGCGGCAAATGATCCGGGACTGAATGCGGTAATCGATGCTGACGTTGATGCTGCATGTCTGGTCGGAAAAACATGGGATTTCCATGTAAAAACAGCGCTCAATACGTCTCTCGATGAAAATCTTGAGATGATCCGCCAGTCATTGATCGCTGCAAAAGAGCGTGGCCGCGAGCCGATGTTTGATTGTGAACATTTCTTTGATGGTTTTAAAAATAACTCAGCTTTCGCCCTTGATTGTGTCCGAGCTGCTACCGAAGGTGGGGCAAACTGGGTGGTGTTGTGCGATACTAATGGCGGTACATTACCAGATGAGGTTTTTAAGATTGTGAACCATGTGCATAAACAAATGCCAGATGTGCGGCTTGGCATTCATTGCCATAATGATGCCGGTGTTGCGATTGCCAACTCGCTTGCTGCAGTTGCTGCTGGCGCACGTCAAGTTCAAGGCACGATCAATGGCCTTGGCGAGAGGTGCGGAAATGCCAATCTCATTTCCTTGATCCCAACATTGGTGCTTAAAACTGATTATGAAACAAGTGTTTCAGAAGCTAATCTGCCTAAATTGATGGGGCTGTCACGCTTCCTTGATGATCGTTTGAACCGATCTTCTGATGCGCATGCCCCCTACGTTGGAGCGGCTGCCTTTGCCCATAAGGGTGGGTTGCACGCATCAGCCGCTCAAAAGGATCCACGCACCTACGAGCATGTGCCTCCTGAAAAGGTAGGCAATGAACGGCACTATCTCGTGTCCGATCAAGCTGGTCGGTCCAATATGTTGGCGCGGTTTGCCCAATTCAACATCGAGATTGACCCTAGCGATGAGCGGCTTGAGACGTTGATTAGTTTGGTTAAGGAAAAGGAATTTGAAGGCTGGTCCTTCGACTCAGCGGAGGCAAGTTTTGAGCTTTTGGCTCGCCAAATGCTTGGTGAGGTGCCTGAATATTTCCGGATTGGCCGGTTTCGTGTGATGGATGAACGTCGTTTCAATGCGCGTGGCGATTTGGTTGTTGAGTCCGAGGCCACAACAACAATCTTTGTTGGTAATGAGAGTTTTCACGAAGCTGCTGTTGGAAATGGTCCAGTGAACGCTGTGGATACGGCAATGCGAAAGGCGCTTGTTGCGGCCTATCCATCTTTGGCTGATGTTGAATTAGTGGATTATAAAGTCCGCATTTTAGACGCTGCCGGAGGCTCTGGCACCGGTGCAATAACACGGGTGATGATCGAATTTTGTGTTCCAGACGGCACTGTTTGGCGTACTGTTGGCCTTTCGACTAACATTATTGACGCATCGGTTGCCGCGCTTGGTGATGGCATGATCTGGAAACTGCAGCATGACAAGGTTGCTGGTCCGAAGCCAAATCAGGCATAGTGACTATGGTGACTTTGGCAACTGCCCCCATTGTGATTCTGGCGCGCCCTCAAATGGGCGAAAATATTGGCGCCGCAGCGCGTGCCATGATGAATTGCGGGCTTGCTGATCTCCGGCTCGTTAGCCCACGTGATGGCTGGCCGAATCCATTGGCAGTGCCAATGGCGGCTGGTGGTAGTGAAATCGTCGAAAATGCAGTAGTTTTTAAAAGTCTAGCCGACGCCACGTATGACGTGTCATTTATGGTAGCGGCCAGTGCGAGGCGCCGTGATCTCCCGATAAAAAATGCCGACCCTCGACTTGCTGCCACCCTGCTATTGGCGCATGCTAGAGGCGCTTCAGCATTTGACACGGGCGTAGAACCGAGCCCTCGAACAGCATTGTTGTTTGGACCAGAAGCATCAGGACTTAACAATGATGAGGTGGTACTTGCTGACGTTCTTGTGACAGCGCCGTTGAATCCTGCCTATCCGTCTCTAAATTTGGCACAGGCGGTGTTTTTGATGGCGTGGGAGTGGCGCATGGCAGCTCATTCGGGAGATACAACAGAGCCAGTGCTAACAACTCCGCAACCGAACATGCCAGATGGGCAGCGTGCCTCAATTCAGGAGCGTGACTTCTTCTTTCAGCGGCTTGAAACCGCACTTGACGACGGTGATTTCTTCACCGCGCCCGATATGGCGGTTTCAGTGAAGCGGAATATACGTGCGCTTTTTTCGCGGGCGATGCCTTCTGTTCAGGAAATAAGCACACTTCACGGCGTTATTCAGGCCTTAAAACGTCAACGAAAATAACTACGAGTTTATATTAGCTTAAATTATTTGACAATTGACCTTAATCCCCTTAATTTCCCGCCAATTCTCGGAAACGTGGATTGCACCAGCGGGGTGTGATGCCGGTCAATACAACAGCAAAGACTGTTTTGCGGCCCTACCGGGACAACAATGGAACAAGGGAGCTTATCAATGGCGAAATCCGATCATAAGCGGCATTCCGCGAAACATAAGATTGATCGCCGTCTAGGAGTTAACCTCTGGGGTCGTCCAAAATCTCCTGTAAACGCTCGTGAATATGGCCCGGGTCAACATGGCCAGAGGCGTAAAAAGCCGACCGATTTCGGTGTACAACTGATGGCAAAGCAAAAGTTGAAAGGCTATTACGGGAATATTGGTGAAAAGCAATTTAAGAAATACTATGCTGAAGCAGTTCGTCGTCGCGGTGACACGGGTCAGAACCTCATCGGTATTCTTGAATGTCGCCTGGATGCGGTTTTGTATCGTGCCAAGTTAGTTCCAACCGTGTTTGCATCGCGCCAGACTATCAATCATGGTCATGTCATGCTGAATGGGAGACGCTGTAATATAGCCTCTGTAATGTTAAAGCCGGGCGATGTTGTCAGCCTGAAAGAGAAAGCAAGGAACATTCCAGCTGTTCTTGATGCCATCGCATCGGTTGAACGCGATGTGCCAGAGTATGTTAATGCTGATCACAATAAATTCACTGCAACATTTGTTAGGGTGCCGGGTCTTGACGAGGTGCCATATCCGGTTCAAATGGAACCAAACTTGGTGGTCGAGTATTATTCACGCTAAGCGTCTACTACCGAACTTTTTTGCGAGCACAACTGCAAAGTTTATGAAAAGGCGGCACAAAAGCACCGCCTTTTTATGTTCAAGCACTCTTTTCTAATTCGCGTTGTTTGCCGTTTCTCGTCATTAAACCGATTTTATACATGGCGAGTAGAAAAAAAGAGAGGTACAAAAAAGTTGGTTTCTAGCGCGTTGCGGGTAGCTTTGAGGTTGAGGAGGGCTTTTGCCATGAATGACTCAAAAAACCAGGTAGATAATAGGTGGCCAGATCGCTATTTTGCTGCCATTTTTACGACACAACGTAGCCACAGCGGGGATGATGTTTACGAAATTATGGCAGGCCGAATGATAACATTGGCCCAGAAGCAAAAGGGATTTTTGGGCCTTGAGGCAGTACGTGGTGATGATGGCATGGCTATCACAGTTTCCTACTGGACCGACCGCAACGCTATCCAGAATTGGGGACGGCAAGCCGAGCACGTGTCTGTCCAGGCTATGGGCCGGCAGGAATTCTATCAATGGTACAGAATCCGTATCGCCGAAGTTTTGGCCGATCGAGGTTTTATGTCTAGTGACGCAATTGTCGCGGGCCCCGTTGCTTAGCTGTTGCACAAGGTTTGTCTCCGGTTGCTATTCGCTCCCGTTTTGTTTCTATCAATGGTCTAAGCTGGATGAGCATCGATGCCGTGTGTCTGGAACATCTCAGTTAACTCACCGGATTCATACATTTCACGAATGATGTCACAGCCGCCAACAAATTCTCCCTTTACGTATAGCTGTGGAATTGTTGGCCAATCTGAATAAGCTTTAATCCCTTCACGGATTTCATCGTCCTCCAGAACGTTAATGCCCCGGAATTTCACGCCAAGATGTGAGAGAACGCCGACGGTGGCTGCGGAAAACCCACATTGCGGAAAGACAGGTGTGCCCTTCATGAATAGCACAACCTGTTCACTGTTGATTTCGTTATCAAGTCGGGCTTTAATCGCGTCATCTAACATAATTTTCTCCTCAAACTGAGTGGTTTTCCCTTTTGTAATTGGTACCTATTTTTGTGGTGCCGATGTTTGTAAGGCAAGTGCGTGCAGTGTTCCACCCATGCGTCCCCCGAGTGCTTTATAAACCATTTGGTGTTGCTGAACGCGGTTCTTGCCAGTAAAAGCGTGTGATACAACATTACAAGCGTAGTGATCGCCGTCACCACGTAAATCTTCAATAGCAATAATCGCATCGGGGAAGGCCGCTTTTATCAACTCTTCAATTTCGTTTGCTGCCATTGCCATAAGTGCTGCTCCTCTTCATTGCTGAATGCGCCTTGGGCCAAACCTGTGTGGATTTAACCAACCATCAATGATGGGATGCAGCCTTCAAAGACGCCGCATACCTCATTGATTGATATGGTGTCACTATCACCAAATTTCAATTCGCTATCCGCGACAACCATACCAATCTTCGTGATTTCAATGCCAGCATCTTTTGCGGCCGCGATCAACGCGGCGTCATCGGCAGTGCTGACAACAAAACGAGCCTGATCCTCGCCAAAAGCCCAGCCATGAAGGTGACCCGATGCTGGGGTCGTAATGTTGGCGCCAAGCCCTGACTTCATGGCCATTTCAGCAATCGCAACTGCTAACCCGCCATCACTGATATCATGTGCGGCATTAATCTTGCCAGCAAGGATTTGCTGACGAACAAAGCTGCCATGGCTCCGTTCATCTGAAAGGTCTATTGGTGGCGGTGCGTAGATTTTATTATCGCCAAAATGCTGCTGGTAAATTGATGCACCAAGCCAGCCATCAATTGTGCCATCACCCTGACCAATAACTAAAATATGGTTACCAGCAGCGATAAAGCTATTGCCAACAGCCGTCTCAACATTATCAATAACCCCAACCATGCCAATCACCGGACAGGGTTGGATGGCATTGCCATCTGTTTCATTATAGAGGGATACATTGCCAGAAACGACTGGCGTATCAAGCATACGAGCAGCATCACCCATTCCAGTTACCGACTCAATGAGCTGGGTCATGATTTCGGGTTTTTCCGGGTTGCCAAAATTCAGGTTATTGGTGATGGCAAGCGGGGTTGCGCCAATCGCTGATAAATTGCGATAGGCTTCGGCAACGGCTTGTGCGCCGCCGGTTTTTGGATCTGCCTCGACATAGCGGGGCGTGCAATCGGTGCTGATTGCGAGGCCGCGGCTGCTACCATGTACTCGAACTAACGCCGCATCGCCGCCGGGCCCAGCCATCGTATCGGCCATAACTTGACTGTCATATTGTTCATAAATCCAACGGCGGCTAGCCAGATCAACATGACCAAGCATTAACTTTAACACCAGGCTAATTGGACTGTCAGTGACAATTTCGGCGCTGGCAAGCTGCGGGCGGGACGGGGCTTCACCATGTGGGCGATCATATTCAGGCGCATCATCAACGAGCGGGCCGATGGGGATGTCACAAACGGCCCCGCCATTTTTTAAAAGGACAAGTCGGCCGGTTTCTGTCACCTGGCCAATGGGCATAAAATCAAGATCCCATTTATCGAAAACGGCCCGCGCTCTTTCGGTTGCATCAGGCTTTAAAACCATCAGCATGCGTTCTTGCGATTCTGATAGCATCAATTCATAAGCTGACATGTTACCTTCACGTGTTGGCACAAGGTCAAGGTCAATTTCCATACCTAGCCCGCCTTTTGAAGCCATCTCAACCGATGATGAGGTAAGCCCAGCAGCGCCCATATCCTGAATCGACAGGACGGAGTCAGAGGCCATCAACTCAAGACAGGCCTCCATTAGCAATTTTCCCGTGAATGGGTCACCAACCTGGACGGTTGGTCGCTTACTTTCGGTTTCATCAGAAAACTCTGCCGATGCCATGGTGGCACCATGAATGCCATCGCGCCCGGTTTTTGCCCCAACATAAATCACGGGATTGCCTGGACCAGTGGCGGCTGACCGGAAAATGCGGTCACTGTTTGCTAAGCCAACAGCCATCGCATTCACAAGAATATTACCATTATAGGACTTGTCAAAATTGACCTCGCCCCCAACCGTGGGAATGCCAATGCAGTTGCCATAACCGCCAATGCCTGACACGACACCACTAACAAGGTGGCGGGTTCTGTCATTATTAACCTCACCGAAGCGAAGCGCGTTCAAAAGCGCAACAGGACGCGCGCCCATGGTAAAGACATCGCGCAAGATACCGCCAACGCCCGTTGCAGCCCCCTGATAGGGTTCGATAAATGAGGGGTGATTATGGCTTTCAATTTTGAAGATCGCTGCAAGCCCGCCACCAATATCGACGGCCCCCGCATTCTCGCCAGGTCCTTCAATAACTTGAGGGCCATCAATTGGCAGAGTTTTTAGCCATTTTTTTGATGACTTATATGAGCAATGTTCGGACCACATTGCGGAAAATATGCCAAGTTCGCAAAGGTTTGGAACACGACCAAGGCGCTGGGTAATTAGGTCCCACTCATCGCGGGACAACCCCATTGCGCTAGCATTCTTAAAAGTCATGTTATCTGATGCTGAAGTCATGATACCAAAGCCTCAAGCGATTTTAACAGGAAATAGGCGCCATCGCTGCCACCGTGCAAATCTGACATGGCACGTTCGGGATGAGGCATCATGCCAATTACCCGTCCATTTCTGGAAATGACACCAGCAATATCACGGGCTGCACCATTCGGATTTGCTTTCCCAATTATGCTGCTATCGGTGTATCGGAATGCAATCTGTCCTTCACCTTCCAGCTGGTCAAGCTCGCCAGGTTCGGCAAAGTAATTACCCTCATTATGGGCAATCGGAAGGGTCAAATTCTTGTTGATTGCCAATTTGGACGTAAATGGAGATGCTAGTGTTTTGCATACTTGTAACCTGACATTCCGGCAGGCAAATTTTAACTCCGCATTGCGGATAAGAACACCTGGTACCATACCGGTTTCTGTTAAGACCTGGAACCCGTTGCAAATGCCCATCACAGCCCCGCCCCGTGCGGCATGATCCAGCACTGCATTCATGATGGGCGATCGTCCTGCAAGCGCTCCGCAGCGCAAATAATCACCAAAAGAAAATCCACCCGGAATTATAACAAGATCAGCAGCCTCTAAACTGGCTTCTTTGTGCCAGACAAGTGCGGGGCGACGAGATGTCAATTGCTCAATGGCAACCATAATGTCCCGATCGCAGTTAGATCCGGGAAAAACGATAATGGCTACACGCAAGGCTGAGAGGGTCATGGTATTTTTCGCATTACTGGTTACGGGATGATAAGGCGTTGTTTTTGGGTGGGGTCACTTTTCGTCAGCGACAACTATTGAATAATTTTCGATCACGGTGTTTGCCAACAATGTCTCGCACATTCGGGCAACGCGCTGGCGAAGTCGGGCCGGATCATTCTCATCAATTTCAAGCAGGATTTGTTTGCCAACCCGCACATCGCTGACTTCGCTAAACCCAAGATCGTTTAGCGAATGCGAAATTGCCCGTCCTTGCGGATCAAGAACACCGTCTTTTAACACAATATTTACAATGGCTTGCATCTTTATGCCCTTTATTTTGTTTGTCTTTTTATGCACGGATAACAAAACAACAACAGCCACGAAAGGCCTGCTGTCTAGTTAACCTGCGGTATTTTTACCCCAAGGCGCCGCGCAATTTCCTTGTAAGCTTCAAGCAGTCCACCCAGATCACGCCGGAACCTGTCCTTGTCCATTTTTTCGTTAGTCTTTGCGTCCCATAGCCGGCAATTATCAGGGCTAATTTCATCGGCGAGCATTATTTCAACCGCACCATCGGTCCAGTAACGCCCAAACTCAAGTTTGAAATCAATCAATCTGACACCAATCCCGAGGAATAGGCCGGTTAGAAAATCATTGATACGCAGGGTATCCTCTACAATGATTTCAAGCTCATCCGGTGTCGCCCAGCCAAAAGTGAAAATATGCTCTGGTGCAATGATGGGGTCGCCAAGGCTATCATTCTTCAAACAGAATTCGACTAGTGTATTATTTAGCATCGTGCCCTCCTCAATGCCAAGGCGGGGACAAATAGACCCGGCGGCAACATTGCGGACTACCACTTCTACCGGAATAATCTCCAGCTTGCGGACCAACTGCTCGCGATCATTGACGCGGCTGATAAAATGATTGGGAATGCCAAGTTCGCGAGCCGCCAGCATGATATGTTCGCTGATATAGTTATTCAGAATGCCCTTGCCCGTGATCACATCTTTTTTTTGAGCGTTGAAAGCGGTGGCGTCATCCTTGAAATACTGAACAAGCGTATGAGCTTCTGGCCCGTCAAAAATGACTTTGGCCTTGCCCTCATAAAGCGGTTTTTTCTTTTTCATGCTGCTAAACCCTGTGGTAATCTGAAACGCGGTCAGGTCGAAATGAGCTAGCCAAAGACACGTTCAAAAATTGTATCGACATGGTGAAAATGCTGGTCGAGATCGAAAAGAGCGTCAAGTTCGTTAGGGCTAAGCTTTGCGGCAACATCGCTGTCGGTCTTCAGTTTATCAAGATAGCTGCCGCCCTCTGCCCAGATTTTCATCGCATTGCGCTGAACAAAGACATAGGCGTCCTCTCGGCTAACCCCTTTCTGAGTAAGCGCAAGCAATACTTGCTGCGAATGAACTAAGCCGCCGAGTTTGTCAATATTCGCTTGCATCGCGTCTGGATAAATCAGCAGATTTTCAATCACATCAGCGAGGCGGTAAAGGGCAAAATCTAAGCCAATTGTGGTGTCTGGGCCAAACACACGCTCCACCGATGAATGCGAAATATCACGCTCATGCCACAATGCTACATTTTCAAGTGCTGGTACTACTGCTGCTCTGACGATGCGGGCAATACCCGTCAGGTTTTCAGTCAAAACCGGATTACGCTTATGCGGCATTGCCGATGATCCTTTCTGCCCTAAGGAAAAAAACTCTTCTGCTTCGCGAACTTCTGTACGCTGCAAATGTCGAATTTCGGTTGCAAGTCTTTCAACTGAACTTGCGACGACCCCAAGGGTGGCAAAAAACATTGCGTGTCGGTCGCGAGGGATCACTTGGGTAGACACGGGCTCAATTACTAGGCCCATTTTGGTAGCAACATGTGCTTCAACCGATGGGTCAATATGCGCAAAAGTGCCAACTGCTCCAGAAATTGCGCAGGTGGCAATCTCTCGCCGGGCAGAAACAAGTCGATCACGGCAGCGGTTAAATTCCGCATAAAAGCTGGCAAGTTTTAGGCCGAAAGTAACTGGTTCAGCGTGGATGCCATGACTGCGGCCAATGGTTGGCGTGCGTTTATGTTCCATCGCACGCCGTTTTAGCCCGGTTAGCAGCCTGTCGATATCGACAATCAACAAATCTGAAGCTCGTGCCATTTGGACTGATAAGGTTGTGTCAAGAATGTCTGATGATGTCATGCCTTGATGAACAAAGCGTGCGTCCGTACCGATATGCTCGGCCAAATTAGTCAGAAAGGCGATAACGTCATGTTTGGTCTCTCGTTCAATCTCCTTAATACGATCAATCTCAAAGGTGCCTTTTTTCCAAACTGTCGCTGCCGCTGACGAGGGTATTACACCTAATTTGGCCTGGGCGTCACATGCGTGCGCTTCAATTTCAAACCAAATTTGGAATTTGCTTTCCTCGGACCAGATATTGCTCATTTCTGGGCGGGAATATCGCGAAATCATAATATTAATACCTTTTGCTTAAAATGGGGCTAGGTTGTACCATTCGGACGCGCAAAAAGCCAGCGCATAACAAGCTATTGTGCCTATTTTGGCTGGAGGCATCTACATGCTGTTTCGTCGTTTTATTTTTGGGGTGTTAATGCGGGCTGCTCAAAATCCTGTAGTGCAAAAAAAAGCTGGCGAGGTGGCTGGCAATGCTTTACGGCAAGCACGGCCATCATTGCTGCGCGCGAGCAGAAGGGCGGGTGAATTGACGCGTAAGGCAAAACAGAAAATGTTTGATGAAAAAAAAAGCGCTGAGGAAAATAAATAAAAAGACCAAATTGTTAGCGGATGAAGAAAAGTACACTTCTTTAATTTCTGATTGACCAAGCTTAGACAACGGATCTTTTAAGTCATTCATATCAGTCTCTGACCTTTTTACTGCCTACTCAGTCAGAAGACTTAATTTAGAAAGCTTTATTCAATATGCCACAACCAAACTATTCAACTGTGGATGGTTGGGGGGGCAAATTACCCGTAAGGTGGCCTGCTGAAGCCTGCCGGCGATAAGGTAAAAATTTCTGCCTCGCCGTCGGTAATGCCGATGGAATGTTCAAACTGCGCAGATAGGCTTTTGTCACGAGTTACAGCGGTCCAGCCATCATTGAGGATTTTAGTTTCGGCCCGCCCAGCGTTGATCATTGGTTCGATGGTAAAGATCATTCCTGGTTCTAGCGCCATCCCGCTACTTGGTTCACCATAATGAAGAACGGTTGGGGCTGTGTGAAATACTTGACCAAGCCCATGGCCTGTAAAATCGCGAACAACCGAATAGCGGCATGCCTCCGCATATGATTGGATAGCATGACCAATATCACCAAGGGTATTGCCTGGCTTTGCGGCGTCTATGCCCCTTATCAAACAGTCATAGGTCACCTCGATTAGTCGCCGGGCCTTCACAGATGGAGTGCCAACATAAAACATGCGTGATGTATCACCGTACCATCCAGCGAGAATAACCGTGATATCAATATTCAAAATATCGCCATCCCGAAGTGTTTTTTCTCCGGGAATTCCGTGACATACTACATGGTTTAGGGAAATGCAGGTTGACTTCGGATAACCTCTATAATTTAGTGGTGCCGGAATGGCATTATGCGCCAATATAAAATCATGGCACAAGCGGTTTAGATGTCCGGTGCTGACACCGGCAGTTACATGCGGCGTGATCATATCCAAAACTGTGGCGGCCAGATGGCCGGCTCTGCGCATTCCGGAGAAGGCTTCAGCACTGTGTTTAATAACCGGTTCTCTGCGCATTGTGACCTCTCTTAGAGCTATGAGGTACCGACTAAAGAAATGTGAATTCTGGTTTTGCTTATGCGTTTGGAATAGCATATTTTGCTAGTTGGGAAACCCATAAACTCAAAAAAATGCTGGTATTGTTTGTCTCCCCCATATAGCCGTTTGACAGTTTCAGCATATTTAAGCAAAGTGCCCCCAAAATTACTGCCGCTATTTCAAGGTTATTCGCTATGTCCTTTTCCCCTTCAAGTCACGGATCAATTCCAACCGCCGCTATTGTTGTAATTGGCGATGAGATCCTCTCAGGTCGCACCAAAGATAAAAATATTGGCTGGCTTGCCGATCAGTTGGGTGCGTTGGGTATTAAATTAGTTGAAGCGCGGGTTATCGCTGATAAAAAAAATATCATTATCGATACGGTGCGCACATTATCCAATGCTTATGACCTTGTCTTTACTAGCGGTGGCATAGGTCCAACACATGATGACATTACAACAGACGCAGTGGCAGCTGCCTTCAATGTACCGGTCATCCGCCACCCTGAAGCCGAACGTCGTCTGATTGCCCATTACAAGAATACGGATCTAGAATTTAATGAAGCCCGGCAAAAAATGGCAGATATTCCGGATACAGCAACGTTGATTGACAATCCGCTGTCGGCTGCGCCTGGCTATATTATCGGTAATGTTTATGTCTTGCCAGGGGTGCCAACAATTCTGCAAGCTATGTTCCAAGGTGTAAAAGGTAAATTGCCTGGTGGAGTTGTGTTGACGCGCATTACCGTTCAATGCTCTACCGGCGAAGGCAATATAGCAACAATCCTTGCCGATGTTGAGGCCAAGTATCACGGTGTTAGCATTGGAAGCTATCCCTACATGAAGCCGGGCCATTTTGGAACTGCAGTTGTTTTAAGTGGGCTTGATGATGGGCTTACCACCAAGGCGGCCAAAATAGTTATGAGAGAAGTGAGGGCTTTTGGCGCCGATGCTGATATAGTGAATGCTGATGGCACCGTTGCCAAATAGGGTACCTATTACTTTATATTAGCCCCAGGGGCCTTTTGGTGGTTTCTGATTTGATGGTGGAACAGAGCTGCGGGCCGCTTGCTGCGCTGAACGTCGAAAACGTTCGCGGGCCTCTTGCTTTACTTCTGAAAAGCTTATGGGCTGACCCGACCATGTTTTTGGCAGTTGGCCTCGGTCAAACAGGGATATGTGACGTTTTTTGAAAAATGGGATTAACACAACACCTGCCACAAAACCCCCAATGTGTGCCATATAAGCGACGCCTCCCCCAGTCCCCTGAAAGGCTTGAGGTGCAGCGGCAAATTGAAGGCCGATCCATCCGCCCAGAACTAGCCATGCCGGTAAGTTAATAAAACGAAAAAACACTATAATGACCAAAAGGCAGCGTACGGCAGCTTTTGGATGAAGTATCAAGTAGGCGCCCAGAACTCCGGCGATTCCGCCAGAAGCTCCAACCATTGGAATGGATGATGATGGATTGATTGCAGCTTGTGCCAAAGCGGCGGCAATACCGCATAAAAGGAAGAACAGAATAAAACGAAATCGTCCCATTGCATCCTCCACATTATCGCCAAAAATCCACAAATAAAGCATGTTACCACCAAGGTGTAACCAGCCTCCATGCAAAAACATTGATGTAATAATTGTTGTCCATGCCGGCACAAGAATTAGTCTGGTGGGTAGAGTATCGCTCTGAAATACAATGGTAGGCACAAATCCAAGCTGATATAACGCAAGGCGTGCTGGGACATCATCAAGTGATTGCTGCCAAAAAAATACAATAATACAGGTGGCCATCACCATCCAAACAATAAGTGGGCGCCTGCTAGTGGAGTTTTCATCAAAAAGTGGGAAAAAAAGCATGAATGGTATCCCAAGGTTGGCTAGTGAACGGCCTTATGGCAATTTAACGCGAGTTAGAATAAACGGCAAATGGCTTTGAGCGCAAAATGTTCCGGCAAAGCTAATGACGAGCGAGAGTTTGGAGGATGCCTATTCTCTCGCCGTGTTTCTGCCGGAATTGAAATAAATGGTGAAGGACATAACGGAAGGAAATTAGAGCCATGTTAAGACATTTGGGAGGTTTTGCGACAGAGGTGTCCATGGCATCTCCTCGATTCGCTTTACGGTTGATGATAATGACAGCGTTATTTTCTATGCATTGTTTTCTATCACCATTCACTCAAGCAGCAACATAAATCATGCTTGATGAAGGGTATGAAGTAAGCTTCGATATTGGCAAGTTTGATACTGAAACATTCAATATGCAAATCACCAATTTTGAGGTTTTCAAAAACGACAAACGTTATTGGAATGCTGATGCAATTTTGTTGGACACAATCCTTTTACCGGACGGACGGACACTAATTGTAAAAAACTTGAAAACCGATAGCTTTGTCTCGTCAGTGAATAAGCTAAAACTTGGAAGCATTATTTTTCGCAACGTCACTCTGGATAAATATGACCACTTACTAGCGGGTGAAATTGGTTCGCTTGTAGATCATGCAATTAATAATGCTTATTTGGGCATGTTTGATTTTGAGGCGCCAATAAACGGTAGTGCTGAATATTTCACCTTGTTTCAATCCATTGAACTGACCCCTGTTCGGCGAACAACCATGCCGTCGGGAAGCAGTTATCTTAATCGAATTGGAATGCGTGGTGTTACCACGATCACACACCATTTATTGTATCATCAAAATAAGGTTCAACAGAGTGACAAGATCGCCGCGGATGAACTTGTCGGTCAGCTGAGCTTGCAGAATTTTGACGTGGCCTTCGATATAGAAAATGTTTTGATAGAAGATAGTGGGGTTATGCGCTCCGAATTGAGTGGGCATATCGATATCAAAAACCATTTCAGTGTGGATATTGAATTTGATGCTGAGGTTTCACTACCAGCATTCTGGGTAGTCCTTCATAATAAAGATTTGAACACTATTTTCACTCGTGAATTTGGTGATACCTTTACTCGAAGTTTTTTTCAGTCTGATGCTGCGCTCTCTAGGTTAAGCCTAGGAATTAGGGATTACGGGACTTTTGACAGGCTTTTAAACCTACATGCCGAACAGTCTGGACAATCGGTAAGTGCAGCAACTGAAGATATTTGATCAAAAATTGATGAAGGGATAAAAAAAGTATACCGGATGAAGGACTGCGCTTTTTTCCGGCCTTGGATAGGTTCTTGGACCATGGCGGTCAACTTTAAATTTCTGCTGCTCCCAAAGCGCCAGTGCCGTTTTTTTTAGTTGCCAGCTATTTACTTATGCTTGCAAGCGCTATCAACCAGCTGAATGTGACAATTGAACAGTTGGATTAGAATTATTTTTATCTTCTCGCTGGATTTATGAGTTGGTTAGGATAGGTTAATAGTATAATTGGCTCAAAAGTACGGGTCGCATTTTTTAGTAAGGTCAAGGAAAAGTTCAAGTGCCAGCCGGTTCAATTGATTTTGGTAAATATATTGCCAGCTACCGCAATTTTCCCAAGCCGGGAATTTTATTTCGCGATATCAGTCCACTGTTAGCATCAAGCAAAGGGATGAACTGTGCAATTGAGCAACTTTCTGCTGAGGTTGCAGGGTTGGAATTAGACCTTGTTGCTGGGATAGAATCGCGGGGCTTTCTGTTTTCTACCCCGCTCGCGGTGCGGCTTGGCATTGGATCAATGATGATCAGAAAGCCTGGTAAACTGCCTGGAAACCTGGTCCATGAAAGTTACGATCTCGAATATGGTAGCGCGGAATTGAGCATGCAGGCAGATGCGCCGGTGGCTGGTCGGTCGGTACTGTTAGTTGATGATCTAATGGCGACGGGTGGGACAATGATGGCGGCAAGATCGTTATTGCGGAGCTGCGGGGCGGTGGTTCCTGCCTGCGTTGTAATTGTAGAACTGGCAGCGCTTGGTGGGCGTGCGGCACTTGATATGCCGTTAATTGCCCTAAAGGTTTATGATGACTCGCGTTGACTTAAAAACAACATTACTTTTTGTCGCCTTGAAGAACGAACCACCCCGACGATTGGTGTTGGGTTGGCAGCCTGTCAATAGTAGAGTCGGCAAGATGAATGCCGCCATCACACTCTGCGCTGCGCTGGTATCCTACAGGCTTAAGCGGGCAGTGGAGTATTTTGGTGCTGTGGTGTTGCGGCAGGGTTTATTGGGCCAACGTTGTATAACACGCTTTCAGTAACGGGATATGAAGGCCTTTGTAATGGATAAAGTCTGTCATCAAAAAGGTATTGAATTTCACTGTTTTAAATTTATTTCAGATAATGCCAATGATGCTGCTGCTGAGAATTGGATCCAGCAAATGGTGCTTGGTGCTAGATTGTTATCCTAAGAAGTTCTGAGGAATCATCGTCAAGTTAGGTAATCTAAATGGCAAATTACATATCTTTGTTACGCATTTTCTTGCTTTTCAGTATTCTTTTTGGGTTCCTAATAATAACAGGACCTGCCATGTCATACGAAGAGCCAAAATATACCGTTGTGAGCGAGACGGATACGTATGAGGTTCGGCGTTATAAAAATCGAACCGTGGCGGAGGTCAATTTTGATAGAGATAAGAGTGGATTTAGAGTCCTTTTTGATTATATCTCTGGAGCCAATCTTGGTTCACAGAAATTAGAAATGACCGTTCCAGTTACGCAATCAGAGAAAATTGGTATGACTGTTCTCGTCCCACGCTCAAAATCGAACGGCGAGATGATCATGAGGTTCTTCCTGCCAGAAGAGTTTTCAATGCAAAATGCGCCCAGGCCGACTGATACAAGGATTCGTATCATTGATCTGCCGGAGCAGTATTTTGGGGTTATTTCTTATTCTGGTTTCGCGTCGGAGAGCAACTTTGAAAAACACCACGAAGAATTGCGAACGGTTTTGTTGAATGATGGCTTAGTTATTACCGGCCCACCCGTAAAAGCAACTTACAATTCACCATTTACACCACCGTTTCTGAGAAGGAACGAGGCGATGTTTCCATTAGAATGGAACTAATCTGTTCACCCTCAGAGATCACTGAGATTTACTGGGTCTGAGAAACACTTGTGCGCGTTGACAGTGGGTCTCTCACAAGTAAGGTGGCTGCATTCATGGATTCCCGTTGGCAATGGTGCCTCAAAGTAGCGCAGACCTACTCCCCTTCAGCAACATTTTTGTAACACGTTGTGTGTAACCAATTGTAATGAATCACTTCATTTGTTTGCATGACGATTGGTTTGCAACAAAATGAGACTCATGCAATCGATTGTTCAACACTAGCTTGTTATAACCACGTTTGCCTTTCTTTTTACATCTCTCATCTCGCGACTTTTTATACCGCCATTGGAAATTACCTTCACATGTGATACTGATATTTTTGTTAGTTTGCTGTTCTTGTCGCACGCAGTTCGTGTTTTGAGTGCATGGCTATTGGGTCTAAAATCACTTTTAGCAATGATACCCGCCGGGGTGACTATGGCTTTGATGGGTGATGCAACGCCGGCGCAAGGTTATGAGTTGTTTTTGCAGGTAGCATTGTTAGCCTTCGCTGCCTCGTCAGCGGTATTAGCATTTGAACTCATGACGCTTTGCAAGATAGATCCTCACCCGAAAGATACTGGTTTAATCAGTTGGCGAGCTGTCCTGTTTTGCGGTACCCTAGCATCAGTTATAAACTCACTAGGCTTTTCTTGGTTAAAGTCTAGTTTTTTGCGCCAAGCGAATTAATGGAGGTAATTGCTAGGTTTATTCTTGGTGACACTTTCGGTTTATTGTTTGGCATGACAATAACCACGCTAATACTGAGAAGGTATGGGAAAATGGCACATATTGAGGTGGAAAACTGATGTCAAATCGAAAAGTTTTTGCAGGCCTCCTTCAAATCACTCAATCAATGGAATCAGATTTAGGTTTGGGTGCGTTAACACAAACCGAAAGGCTAGTTCTTGCAACCATTGTTTTGATATCGGAGGACGGCAGAACAGATGCCCTCCTTGATGATATCAGGAGCCATAGCTTGGTCAGGACAATACCAACGCCCTCGTTTTACAGGTCAATTAAAAGCCTCATTCAAAAAGGCATCATTCATAAGGTTGGTTCCGAAAGGTCAGGAATATATAAATTAACTTAATTAGCTAGCCTACTATCCGTTCCTTCCGCTTTCCAAGTTCCTCTAATGGGGTAACCTTCTCCATTTCCATGAACTCACACCAGAGGTTTTCTATCCGCTAATAGAATCAACAATATTACTTGGACATTCCAATGCCCTTAATCTATCTCTTGGGCTATTGATTACGAACCCTTCTATCATACTTGTTTTTAGCCGATTGTTTATGGTGGCTGACTTATAGTTGGGATTACTAAATGCGCTACGACTTTACCTGGGAACAGGCAAACACCTCCAGAGATGCCCCTTCAATGGCCCTAGACGCCGCGCAAATTGCAATGGAACTCATATCTTTGGTTCCTTTGGTTCTGAGCCTTGTCCACGCATGTAGGGTGAGATTTATATGAGGTGTTTAGCATCCGGATGGATGTCGGTTATTGCTCGCGCAAAAGCTTCTCCAAGCCTCATGCCTGTGCCACTCAGTGAGGCTGCAAGCCAGTGCATGTTATTATCAACCGGGTGGCAATCAGACTGGATGGATCTGATGGAGTTGCTCCTTGTCTTTACCTTACCATAACCTTTACTATCATACACCAGATGTGCCGAAGGAAACGGCATTGCACTCAATCTCATTGACAGCCAATAATCAAGATGCTGCCGCAAGACAGAATCACACATCTTATTTGCGCGATTAGATGGCTTGGTTTTGAGGCAAATAACTACTCTGTCACGCTTCTAACGTTGGCTAACATCAACATGGTACCTGCTCACTTAAGTAACCTGCGTGACACTTTTGATCGAGAAACGAGGTACAAGATTTACCTACCATACTGTCTACCTACACTGACTGCCGCAAATAATGTACTTGTAAAGTATTTGAGGAGTTCAATTGTAAAGCTAAAGATGGTGCGGGCGGGGAGACTCGAACTCCCACGGCCTAAGGCCCACGGATTTTAAGTCCGTTATGTCTACCATTCCATCACGCCCGCAAGGTCACTTTGCCTCAGGTGATAGCGCAGGAGGCGTGACGATGCAAAAGGAAAGAATGCTTCAGAAATAAAAAACTGGCATCTCATCGAGGGGTAAAGGGAGGTGAGGCAGTTATGACATGCAAAAAGCTGGCTGCGGATGACCGAGCAGACATAAGCCAAAAACATGGACTTCCATTATCATCAGGGCGGCGCAAAATAATGATTCCAAGATGTTCTATAATTGTGCGTGCTGTGGTGCCAATGGGCATTGCCGGTAAGCCACAATCAATTGGGCAGATCCGCTCTAAGGTCGTGTAAATAAGGGGTCCAGTAAGCGCGAGGATAACCCATGCATCCGATTGATCAGTCATTGCCACTAGGTTTGATGTCATTCTGCCAAGCAGGTTCCTAGCTGTAGCCACTGGATCTGGAACATTACCATCAAAGCAGAGAAGCCACTGACCATGGGAGCTTGGCAGGAGCACACATGCGTTTTTACCTGTTTGCTCAAATGCATTTGTAGAACTTGGATAGCCACTGTTAAATAGTTTATCAATTGCGGTGTTAAATTCTGCCTCATTGCCAGTAAAGGGTGAAACCGAAACAATAGATCGCGGAGATGCCTCAAAAAGGCTTGCCCCATCAACGATTGTGCAGTGGCCATCAAGTGGGCTAGATGCGGTTAATGTGAAGGTGGATTTTTGGTTGGGTGAGGGACTAGCCATGAAGCCGCGTCCCCTCCGCATCATAGAAATGTTGGCTGGTTAATTTAACCCTGAAATCCTGATTATTTAGAAGATTAACTGCTCGAACAATATCTCCATGACGTTTACTGCCCCGGCGGATATAGCCAAGACCGATAGAGGTTTTCAAGTGCGGAGAATATGCCACTGAAGTCACCCAACCTTCATCATTCTCAGCTGTACTGGCGGCTCCAACCGCAATGAAATGGGCACCAGCGGTGAGCGAGATTGAGGGGTCAAGCGGGTAAAGGCCAACAAGTTCATAATCATCATTACGAACCATTTGCTCGCGGCGGCTTAAAACAAGACCGATTGAGTCCTTTTTTTGCGATACCATCCGGCCAAGTCCCATTTGTCGCGCTGATGTTTGCCCATTCATTTCATTACCGGCCACGTGACCTTTTTCAATCCGCATAACGCCCAGCGCTTCGGTGCCGTAAGCCGTGACACCAAATTCCTCGCCTGCTGCCATTAAAGCGCGCATCATTGAATCACCGTAACGGGCTGGCACCGCAATTTCGTAAGCAAGTTCACCCGAGAAGGAGATACGAAACAGCCGCGCCTTAACCCCACCGCAAATAGAGATTGTACCGCATGCCATAAAGGGGAAGGCTTCATTCGAAATATCCTTTTTAGGATCAATCAACTTTTCCAATACGCGGCGGGCATTTGGTCCGGCAACCGCAAATTGGGCATATTGTTCCGTTACTGAAATCAAATGAACGTCCAGATGCGGCCATAAACACTGATGACAAAACTCCAGATGCCGGAACACGGTTTCCGCATTGGCTGTTGTGGTGGTCATCAGATAATGTGTCTTGCCAAGCCGAGCTGTGGTTCCATCATCCATTACTATTCCATCTTCGCGAAGCATCAGACCGTAACGCGTTTTACCAACTGGTAATTTAGCAAATCCGTTGGCATAGACGCGGTTCAAAAAAATTCCAACATCGCGGCCTTGAATATCAATCTTGCCAAGCGTGCTTACATCACAAACGCCAACCGATCTCCGTACTGCAATAACTTCACGATCAACCGATTGTCGCCATTCGGTTTCCCCGGGCCTCGGGTACCATTGGGCGCGAAGCCAGACACCAGTTTCAACGAATTTGGCACCTTGGCTAACGGCCCATTCGTGAGAGGGCGTATGGCGTATCGGTCGGAATTCTTTACCGCGACTGCGCCCCGCAAAGGCAGCAATTGGAACGGGCGTGTAAGGTGGTCGGAAAATGGTGGTGCCAGTTTCGGCAAGCGTTTTACCTGATATATCAGAAAGGATGGCTAGTCCCGGAATATTGGCAATTTTGCCCTGATCAGTTGCCATGCCAAGGGTTGAATAGCGCTTAAGGTGCTCAATAGACCTAAAGCCCTCGCGATGCGCCAGCTTGATATCCTTAACGCCAACATCATTTTGGAAATCAACAAACGCATTATTAATACTGTCTTTGACATGCCAGAAAGGTTGAATAGCAAAATCTTCATCATTAGCACTTGGTGCCTTTGTTTTGGACGGTTTTCTGCCCAGATCACGAACGACTCTCTGCCCTGCTCCGATGCCATTTTTTAAGCAAGATGCAAGACCCATAGTGCCACTCGCCGCTCCAGTAACAATCATCCCATCAGGTAAGTTGCGCCCCGGTACAAAACCGGCAATCGCACCATTCCAAATAGGTTTGCCCCGATGATGGCAAGTCAGATGCACATTTGGCGACCAGCCCCCAGATACGGCAAGGCAGTCAGCTGGAATACGGGTGCCGTTGTTAAGCAAGATAGAACTCAAGCCAAGTCGTCCTTTGCTGTTGACAACATGCCCGCCACGCACGTAAAGCGCTCCGGCTGGCGGTGTCTTCTGGCCATCTGTCCTGGTGTCAATGATTGCCGTGATTTCAACCCCGGCTGCGTGCAAATCTTTGGCGGTGGCCCAACCATCATCATTATTGGTGAAAATGGCAACGCGCTTTCCGGGGGAAGCACCAAACCGGTTTACATAGGTTCGAACTGCCCCCGCCAGCATAATCCCAGGCCGATCATTATTGCTAAAGGCAATAGGCCGTTCGGTTGCACCGCCTGCCAGAATGCAGCGCTGACTGCGGATCTGCCAAAAAATTTGTCGGATATCTCCATTGGCGTCATGCTCATTTACGCGTTCTAGCGCTCCGTAACAACCATGATCAAAGGCACCAAAAACGGTGGTTCTTGTTAAAATCCGTACATTTCCCATTGCACCCAATATGCCCAGCGTTTCAGCTGCAAACATGGCACTACTCATACCGTTTATTTCTGCTGTTTCGGCGTTTAATCTGCCGCCAAGACAGAAATCTTCATCGGCTAGAATAACCCGCAGCCCAGACTCAGCTGCAGTAAGAGCCGCCATAAGGCCGCTTGGCCCACTGCCAATAACGAGCAGATCGCAATGCAAATAGCCTTTATCATAGCGGTCAGGATCAGCCTCGCCTGATAACCTGCCAAGGCCGGCTGCTCTGCGGATCAGCGGCTCATATAACCTTTCCCAAAAGACAGTTGGCCACATAAATGTCTTATAATAAAAACCAGCCCCAAGCATTGGTGATAACAGACCAATAACCGCCATAAGGTCAAACGATAAATACCCAATTTTGGTCTGGCTTTTAGCTACTAGCCCATCGAAAAGCTGAGTGGTGGTGGCGCGACAATTAGGATCCTTGGATGCACCGGTGCCAATTGTTACTAGCGCGTTTGGTTCTTCTGAACCTGCCGTCAGAATGCCGCGCGGCCGGTGATATTTGAAGCTGCGCCCAACTAGGCGCACATTATTGGCCAAAAGTGCAGATGCTAATGTATCGCCAGAAAACCCTGTATAATGCCGCCCATCAAAGCGAAAACTGAGTGGTTTACTCCGGTCAATGAGTCCACCGGAGATTCGGTTTTCTTGCGAGAGGCTTGCCGCGTTCATCTCGGTTGATCCTTAGCAGTGCTTAATTTGGCCCGTCTTTTTGCGTGCGCTTTCCTGCCTGCTCTCGCAACATTTGCCTCACTCGCAGATTTGGACGCTTTAGCGGCCGTCGATGCTCTTGAAGCCCGCGATGTTTTTGATGAAAGGACCACATCGCGGGCAAGGGCTACATCCACCACTTCATGCGTTACCGTATCACGTGTAACTACAAGCCATGACCGATCACCATGCTCGTGAAACCATAATTCACGGTGAATTCCTGCTGGATTGTCACGTAAATACAGGTATGCATAAAATGCATCATCGGCATCATCTGCCTGCCAGTCAGGCCGTTTAAGCAGGCTTGCATCACCAATAATGGTGAATTCTGCGGCATCCCGTGAGCCAAGATTTGGATGATTGATTATCATTGCGTCAGATCGCTGTTCTTATCACTTGTCAATCAATGTAAATTCGGCTGGGCACCAGCCCCGCGCTCGTCAAGCATTGCACCGCGCTGAAACCGGTCAAGACGCAGCTTTGTTGCTACTTTGTGTGGTTCTCCACGTGCCAAAAGATGCGCAAAACAAAGGCCAGAAGCAGGCGTGGCCTTAAACCCGCCGTAGCACCAACCGGCATTTAGATACAACTGATTAATTGGGGTTTTGTCTATAATTGGTGATCCATCCATCGACATATCCATAATTCCTCCCCAGTTTCGTAGCACCCGTGCCCGGCCAATCATTGGCATGATGGCCATACCACCTTCGCAAACATCCTCAAAAACTGGCAGGTTGCCCCGTTGCGCATAGCTGTTATATCCATCAATATCTCCGCCAAAAACAAGGCCACCCTTATCAGACTGGCTGATGTAGAAATGTCCAGCACCAAAAGTAATTACACCCGGAATGACTGGCTTTAATCCCTCACTAACAAAGGCTTGCAGAACATGACTTTCAATCGGGAGCCGCAACCCAGCTTTTGCCATAACACGGCTGGTTGATCCTGCAACCGCAACGCCAATTTTACCAGCCTGGATTCTGCCACGACTGGTCTTAACACCGGTGCATGTTCCATTTTTGATGATAAAGTCGGTGACCTCGCAATTCTGTATGATATCAACACCGCGCTGATCGGCAGCCCGCGCATAGCCCCAGGCAACAGCATCATGCCGCGCAGTTCCGGCCCTTGGCTGCAGCAATCCACCCATAATAGGGAACCGCGCATTTTCAAAATCGAGAAACGGGCACATTTTTTGCAATTGATCCTTGTTCAAAAGTTTGGCATCGGCACCATGAAGGCGCATCGCATTGCCTCGCCTAATGAAGGCATCGCGTTGTGCATCGGAGTGATAAAGGTTGATGATGCCACGCTGTGACATCATTGCATTATAGTTTAGTTCCTTTTCCAAGCCCTCCCAAAGCTTTAGCGACTGTTCATAAAATGACTCATTGCCATCGAGAAGATAATTAGACCGAACGATGGTGGTATTTCGGCCGATATTTCCTGACCCAATCCAGCTTTTTTCCAGAACCGCAATGTTGGCCATGCTGTAACGGCTTGCCAAATAAAATGCTGTGGCAAGCCCATGTCCGCCGCCGCCAATTATGACAATATCATAATGGGGTTTTGGTTCAGGTTCGCGCCATACCGGAGTCCAACCCCGATTGCCTTTTAGCGCCTGATTGACTATTGACCAGATTGAATATCGCATATCTACCCTAGCGATCGAACGCTCCACAACAAAGCCTGACTGTTGCAAAGATTAATGGAAAGAAAAAGACTTTTTTCACTGGAAATTAGTCAAGAGGAGGGATTGATGACAAACTCGATAGGCCCAGTTGGAATGGGGTTGATCTGCAAGGATTCGTGGAAGACCACAATTTAAATGATGATTAATTCTAATTAGCCTTCGAAACTGAGGATCTTGATAGAGAGACTGGTAGGTGATTATTGCGGTACATCGTTCAATTGTGGTGCTGCACTGGGCAACGACCGATGCTGGTGGATGGATTCGTCAAATATTCCTTGTGGATTTGATCTTGCTGGAGTTTTTGTTTGATCCAACTGCCTGACGCCGGGAAAGGGCAAGCAATTGGCCAAGACCCTTAAATTAAAACAGCGACAACATGCCGCATCGGCTCCTCAAGGTTAATGAGCAAGTGCCACTTATTTTATTTGTTTTTTGTAGCCACCAAGGATAGAAAAACGCCGAAGGAAACTGGTCGCTGCATCATTGGGTGATTGGGGCCTTAACCTAATATTGGCAGGTGTTCCAGCAGGCTTGATAAAAATTTTGAGGGCCTCCTGCTGAGAAAATCCAGCAAGCTGAGTCGCTTCCAGCCAAGCAGCCATCCGATCCGCCCGCTTGATTGTGCGCTTCACACTGTCAGGAATGATGGGTGGCAGGCCAAACCGGATATTAACAGCGCGATCAAGTCTTTCCTCGATTTCGTGGTAAACGCCGCCAAGCACATGCTTGAACGGGGTGATCATATCACCAATTACATATTCAGGAGCATCATGCAGTAAAGCTGCCAAAAACCACTTTTGATCTAGTTTTGGAGCATTGCCCCTCACAAGTCGCTCCACCATAATACTGTGCTGCGCGACTGAAAAACTGTGTTTACCGCGGGTCTGACCGTTCCAGCGGCTAACTCGGGCTAGCCCATGAGCGATATCTTCGATTTCTATGTCCAGAGGTGAAGGGTTGAGAATATCAAGGCGTCTGCCGCTGAGCATTCGTTGCCACGCCCGTTCGGTTAAACCGTCCCTTTTTAGTTCTGCTTTGACTGATTTACCACGACTCCATTTTACGTCTAATTGACGTTTTAAAGCAGGTTTTTGCATAAGGGCGGTCACACTCATTAGCTGGAATTTTACTGACCCGTAATCATAGCGCGGCTTGCAATCTTGACACGGGAGGTGCCCTAAGCTAAGACGACCGGGGGAAGTACCTTGACAATTTTTTAAAAATTTTTCAAGCAGCAGTGATTTATTGCTTGTTCTATTTTATATCTTCCAGTCAACAAAACTGATCATCGCGTGGTGTTTTTACGTCGCTATAGTATCAAAAAATACCTGCTATGCCAAAAATGCACCATGACGCTGTGAAGGATTATCTGAATGGATTTTTTTGAAACACAAGAGCGCTATCGCCGCCAAGAGATGCGTGGCTGGTTTGCACTGCTTTTTCGTGTTGCTATTGTTGGTGGTGCGTTGTGGTTTGGCTGGGTCTGGGGAAAGGCTGAGCAATCTAGCCTGCAAGCGGAAGCAAATTTGGTGATTTACGAGAATAACGTGCGGATTAGTGAGCTTAGTAATGAGGTTCAATCATTGCGGCGCTCGCTTGCAGAAACTAAGGCGGCCGACATGGCAAAATCTGTAACGGGCGAGGAAAATGTTGCGTTACGACGGGTAATTGCGAAGAAAATTGAGGCTGGGGTTAGACCAGAGCAAATTATTGCGTCGATGCAAGGCCTTGGTGACCCTGTGAATTGCCGAGAAATGGCTCGCCATGATGTGGCCGTCGCAACCCCACTTTATGCCGGCCCGGAGTCAAAAATCACTCTCTTTGATGGTGGGTTGAAACTTCATGTGGAGGGAAACATCGGCAAAAAGGCTCGGCGAAATACTCCGTGGTTCGACCCCGATCAGCCGGTGCGCGTTCGGCAGGTTTTTCTGGGCAGTCAAAAAATAGAGTCCGGCGTTGTTCCAATGGAAACCATTATCCCAACCGAAGATTGGATATTGAAATTGCGCTTTGAGAAAGCCAGCCTTCATGGCTATGTCACAACAATTATTTCAAGTTGTATCCTACGCTAGCCGATATGGTTTTAGACGACACGTTCGGTTAATATGCGTCTGGACGCTTCATAGAAAACACATTCGTAATTTGGGCATAATCCATATAACCAAGACGCGCTAGCGGCTGAAATGCCGTAACATCAACTTTTCCGTCTCTGATAACCTTGTCGTCAATATGGATACCGGTAATAGTGCCAACCACCATAATGCCAGCATCTGCATTGTCTGGCTTTGGCAATTCAACAACTTTCCACAATTTGCATTCTAACGCAGCTGGTGATGCGGCGACGCGCGGCACGGACACGGTTTCACAGTCAGCCATTTCTAGGTTTGCAGCGGCAAATTCGCTCTCGCCATATGGCAGGCCACCTGAGGTAATATTCATCGCATTGCCAAGTGCGCTACTAACTACGTTAACAACAAACTCCTTGGTCTCCATGACATTGCGAATTGAATCCTTATGCCCTGAATTACCCATTGGTGCGCTGCTGAAAATCACCATTGGTGGCTGCTCAGAGATGGCATTGAAATAGCTGTAGGGAGCTAGGTTAATACTACCATCCCCTCCGCAGCTGGAAATCCAGCCAATGGGGCGAGGTGAGATAATGGCTTTTATGGGGCTGAATGAAAGGCCTGCCTCTTTGTGTGTCCCGGGACGAAAATACATGTTTTCAACTCCTTGTATTTATTGAGCGACGTTATTTGCATCTTTCCAAGGTGATGGGAAGCCATTAAGTACCCCACCTTAAATTGAAACCAAGAAATCAAGCAAACTGGATTTGCCGTATGTAATCGTGTATGCTGTTTTACGAGGGTGCGGTTTCGGCTTTTAGTCTTAATGTGCAAACACCGGTAAATATCTGTGCTACCAAAGATTCCTTACAAAGTGTGTGTGATGGTGCTGGCAGGCCTTGCTGATCACGCCATATCGTTGCGATTGATAAGGCGGTTATCAATACCAGCAATATCCACATTGTGCGGTTCATTATTCTGGTCTCCTTCACTTCGGAAATTACCAGTTTTTTATATGGTTGGGAAGATCATCCTCTTCAACTTCTGCCTCAGTTACAACACGGGCGACGACGGAATGACCGGCTAGGCGTGTGCTATCAAGATTGCCTGTTACCAGTGGGTGCCATTTGGGAAGGTCCTTATTTTCTTGGATCAGCCTATACGCGCAGCTTTTTGGCATCCAACTGAGCATGCTTAAATTGTCGGGAGTCAGCAATACACAATCGGGAACATGCTTTTTGCGCTCAGCATATTTAGTACACCTTGCAGTTTGACAATCCAGTAATTTACAGCTCACATCGGTGTGGTGGACCACGCCGGTTTCCACATCCTCTAATTTTAGAACACAGCATTTTCCGCACCCATCACAGAGGGACTCCCACTGACCTTGGTCTAGCTTGTCGAGTGGAATGGTTTTCCAGAACTTGGTTTGGGACACAGTGATATCCATTTTTTAACTTGATAGTGTCTTGTGAAACGTTACTTTAGCGGCGCTTCACTGGAATGATGGACTTAACTTCGCGCAGATAACATACCAGACTAACAATTGAAAAAATATACACGATTAGCATAAAAATAGTAGCAAGTTCGAATAAGTAAATTGTGACGATCCATTTGGACTTTGATAATATTGCTTTAGAATTAAGACCGCCACTGTTTGAGCATTTCTTTAAAATGGCCGAGCGTGATTTTTTATCTGACGGATTTTGAGAGCATGCCCGCTAGCCGCTTTTATTGCTTAGGTCGTGCAATGAGCTAACAGCTCTCATATTTGCCTTTGCCCGCTTTATTGCAATTTTTTTGCGGAAAAAACTGTCAACTACTTGCAGGGCTAGTTTGCGGGGTGCAAATTACTGGTATGTCTGACCCTGTCAACCATCATTCAGCTGATTACCGGCTTACCCCTGCTGTGATTTCGCACCATGATGGTATATTGCGCGCTGATAATTTTGATGACCTTTATTTTTCCGCTGATAGCGGCCTTGATGAGAGCCAGCATGTATTTATTGATGGCAACCACATTGCTGATCGCTTAAACAATGCGGCGCATTTCACAATTGCCGAAACAGGGTTCGGCACTGGTTTAAATTTTTTGGTGGTGATGAAGCTGCTGGAAGATATGACTGCAGAGCAGCCGCGAATGCGCCAGATTGACTATATTTCATTCGAAGCACAGCCCTTGCCATCCGAAATGATCGCAAAAATCCACAAAGCGTTTCCAGCGATCAAAAAACAGAGCAAAAAATTGATTGCCGCGATGCCGCCCCATTGGCCTGGCTTGCATCGCTGTAATTTTCTGGGGGGAAAATTGCGCCTGCATTTGGTTTATGGTGATGCAAATGAGACCCTCGCCAACGCCAATTTTATTGCTGATGCGTGGTTTTTAGACGGGTTTTCACCAGCCAAAAATCCTGAGCTGTGGAATCGTGATTTGCTACTGGCTATTGGCAGATTAACGCGGATGGGAGGCAGTTTTGCAACGTTTACCGCCGCCGGTTCGGTACGCCAGTGTTTGGCTGATGCGGGCTTCCATGTTAAAAAATGTCGGGGCTTTGGCCGTAAGCGTGATATGCTTACTGGCTTCAAGCCTCTGAAAGGGCCGCCATCCTCCGGTAAATCCGGCGCAAACGGAGGGCGTCCGGCATCATTTGGCGTTGATCAAAGAATCGCCATTATTGGCGGTGGTATTGCGGGTGCGGCACTGGCGGCGGGGCTGTCATTGCGGGGAGCGTGCCCGCATATTATTGAAGCAGGTGATCGTCTTGCCGCTGCATCCTCTGGTAATCGCCTGGCACTACAAATCTCACGCTTGAGTGTTGACCATAATATCGCGAGCCGCATGTCGGCTGATTGTCTGTCCTATGCATCTCGCACCAGTGATATGGCTAACGCTGATATTTCCAGGAAAGTTATATCGCTTGATTGGCCAGAGCGAGAGGCCGTGAGGCAGGCCAAATTCAGGACTCAGTTTTGGCCTGATGATTTGATGCAATTTGTTGACGCAGAGGCAGCGTCCGAGCACGCAGGTATTAAGTTGCCTATTGGAGGTGTTCTGCATCCTTATGGGCGTGTGATTGAACCGGGGTTGCTAACCCGCTACCTCGCCCGGGGCTCGCGGACCTCTTTTGGCTTTCACGTTGTGGAAATAGGCTGCGATGATGAGGGCTTTCATCTGGTTGCATCAGATGGGCGGAGGCTGTCGTGTGACCAGCTAGTCTTTGCCGGTGGTGCTGATTTGGATGCGCTAAACCGGCTGCTGGCAGTTACTGGTATAGCAGTTGACGTAACATCAGGGCAGGTAAGCCACGTTCCTGAAACTGGTAATCTCGTTGGATTGCAAGCTGGCATCAGTTATGGCGGCTACCTAACGCCGGCAAAAGACGGGTACCATGAGCTCGGGGCCACATTTGACCGCTCCGCTAGAACTGAAATTCTTGAGAGCTCGCATTACCATAATAGAGATTTGTTGCCCGCTGGACTGGCAACCCAAATGCCTCATCCCAGGGACTATGGCGCGCGGATAAGCCGCCGTGCCAGCACGCCTGACCGCAACCCCGTTTGTGGTGAAATTGCCACTAATCTATATGTTCTGGGTGCTCTTGGCGCGCGTGGGTTAACGTTGGCACCTTTGCTGGGTGATATGATGGCAGCGCAAATGCTGGATATGCCGGTAACGCTTGGTCTTGATATTCGTGGGGGGTTGAACCCTTTTCGCTTCCGTCTGCGTTCCAGCAGAATTAAACCAAAAGCCGATTTCGCATCATCTGCCTAATCTTATTTAGATAAAAATGTTTTGGCTTATTAAGTGATGCAGGCCTCAGAGATGTAGCATGTCCCGCGCATCAAACCGTTGGCCATGATCAATGCACGCTGGGTCAAGAAGGGTCAAAAAGGCAGGGGCAACATCCGCAGGTTGCGGCAGCGTGTCAGGGTTTTCTCCTGGAAAGGCTGATGCCCGCATTCTCGTTGCAGTGCCGCCAGGATTTAAAATATTAATGCGCAGATTTGTCTTTTCAGTCTCGCCCGCCCAAACGCGCCCCATCGCCTCCAGCCCAGCCTTGGAAATGGCGTATGGCCCCCAAAAGGGTCTGATGCCCTCGGCAGCTCCAGAGGAAACCAGAACCGCTCGGCCCGCCGACGCAGCAAGCAGCAGTGGTTCCATTGCCTTAATCAAATGCCATTGAGCGGTCAAATTAACAGCAATAGTGTCATTCCAGGCCGAATCATCCAGATGCGAAAGGGGCGTAAGAGGGCTAAGTGTTGCTGCATTAGCAACAAAACCGTCAAGTTTACCCCAGCGCCCTTTGATGGCCGCAGCAAGGCGGGGCATGGCTCCGTAATCATGCATGTCAAGTTCAACAATTGTTGCCTTGCCGCCAGCCGACTTAATTTCATCATCTAAATCTTCCAACGCACCAATTGTGCGACCGGTAATTATCAAGCTGGCACCCGCTTTAGCCGCCGCCAACGCGACTGCCCGTCCAATGCCGCGGCTAGCGCCGGTTATTAGAATAATCCTATTGTGAAAATCATGGGTCATGAGACACTCACTTTTTTGAGATAACTTAGCGGCCGGTGCCACGGGAAACGTGCTTTGCAGAGCCCAGATGCCAGTTCAATTGGTTAACCGTTGGTAAAACACTTGTCACAGAATTGGGGGCAATCGTTGTTACTACCAGCGACACTCACAGCAATATATAGCCCGTTAACTTAGAAAAATGCCAATGGTCAGCTCCAAAATTTTCGCCAACACGTCCAATTCTGCGATGCGCATGGAACTCCTTGCCATCAAAGCTAATAATCCCAGTTGCTTCAAGCCCGCGATGTTGAAGCGCATGCAGGCGACGGGCGCTGCTGATGCTAGATTTACTAGTCCCAAAAATGCTAAAAACCGCGCGCTCTTCTCGCCAATGTTTGTCGTCAAATCGGTTGGTTGTTAACAAATTCATTCTACATGTCCCAAAATTAAGGTGGCTATCAGAATAACTGGCGCGTTAATTCCGCGCTGGATTATCAATCGAAAAAGGCTTTACGCCAAGATATGTCAGATGCGGATCGTAGCATCTGTTTTGAATTTTTTCTGATTTGTTTTCCTACCTGCTTTCGCCAATTTAATTGGCCTTTTCGTCGCTCAATAGTTGCATGTCATCGCTAAAAGGTTGTTTGGCTACCTTTCCGGGTTCGTCAAGAGAAGCATCAGTTTTATCACCCGCTCCACCTGTTAACGCTTGGTCAATTGTGAGTTCGCCCATTGTTACGGGCACACGATAGGATAGATAATTAATCAGTTGTTGGCGATAATCTCTCGGGACAAATCCAGAAAAATAATGCGCACTGCGACTAAGCAGGGGAGTACTGTGTGACCCCTTGACTGTCTCGGGCAGATTATCCTCGCCTTCTACGGCAAAAACGGCTGCCACAAAAACAATGAGGACAAGCCCATAGCCGCGAACAAATCCGAATAATACGCCAAGCCAACGATCAAGGTTGCCGAATCCTATCCGCTTCAAACCGGGGGCAATTATGCTCGCGAGAATAAACCAGATCACAACAGATGCAGCGAAGGGTAATCCCCATGCCAATGCTGCACCAAGGCCTTTCACTTGTAATAAATCAACAATTGAATATTCGATCAGCGGTGCAGAATAATTTGCGATCAATATCGAAATACCCCAGCCAGCAAGGCCAAGAATTTCGCGCGTCAAACCACGTAAAATGGACATAGTCGCCGATAAAATAAGAACAAAAACAATTCCGTAATCTACTAGCGTCAATGTTGTGAAATCGATCATGCGAATCCTTTAACAGGTATGCGCTTTTGTCCAATGAATGAGATTATGCGATAGAGCTTCAATTTATGCCACCCATAATTTCAATCAATTCGGCAAGAGTGCTTGGCTGGGTCAGGGCTATGCCAGCTATTTTTCCAATAGACTTGCGCGGGCACGGCATCACCGCATTTTCAAATCCCAGCTTGGCGGACTCCTTTAATCTTGCTTCGGCTTTGGCCACCTGACGCAGTTCGGCTGATAATGCCACTTCCCCAAAGAAAACTGTGCGTTTTGGGGCTGGCCTGCTGGTTACCGATGAAATCAGTGCCGCCGCAACAGCTAGATCAGCCGCGGTTTCATGAATTTTCAACCCACCAGCAACGTTCAAAAAAATATCTCGTCCCGACAAGGGAACTCCGCAACGTGCCTCAAGAACTGCGGTTAACATGGCGAGACGACTGGAATCCCACCCCACAACATTGCGGCGTGGCGTTGCTAATGAGGATGGTGCAACAAGTGCTTCAATTTCGGCTAAAACTGGCCGGCTCCCCTCAATGCCAGCGAACACAACTGCGCCGGTAACGTCTTCGCGATGGTCGGCGAGAAACAGTTCGGACGGGTTTGGTACCTCGGCAAGGCCAGCCTCAACCATTTCAAAAACGCCAATTTCATCAGTGGCACCAAAACGGTTTTTTACGCTTCGCAGGATACGGAAGTGATGCGATCTATCACCCTCAAAATACAGCACAGCGTCAACCATGTGTTCCAATACGCGCGGGCCAGCGATCGCCCCATCTTTGGTAACATGGCCGACAATCAGCAGGGCAACCTGATTATTTTTGGCAGCACGGATCAGTTCTTGGGCGGTGGCACGAACCTGTGATACCGTTCCGGGAGCCGAGTCTAGATTTGGCAAAAACATCGTCTGAATCGAGTCAATGACCATGACATCAGGTTTGTCAGGACCGTCCATCGAGGCGACAATATCGCTGGTATTGGTTGCGGTGCCAAGTTGGACAGCGGTATCGGCAAGCCCCAGACGCTGGGCGCGCATGCGAACCTGATCTGCAGACTCCTCTCCAGAAATATACGCTGCTTTGAGGCTTAGCCCCGCTATTTTACACGCTAATTGGAGTAACAGGGTTGATTTACCAATGCCGGGGTCGCCTCCAACCAACGTAGCAGAGCCTAGTACTAAGCCGCCACCAGACACACGGTCAAATTCTTTGATTCCAGATTTCATGCGGAGCGGGGGGGTTGCTCGGTTGTCAATTTGCAGCTGTTCAAATGATATGCGACGGCCCGACACCCACTTTCCGGGTCTGGAGGGGGCTTCTTTGCGTTCTTCAACAAGTGTGTTCCATGCTCCGCAATCTTCGCATTTTCCTGCCCATTTGGGGAATCTTGCCCCGCATTGCTGGCAGGCATATGTAACGTCGCGTCGTGCCATTATGATCCCGCCTGATAAATTGTCCAATTATTGGTGAGCGGCCCCTCTGTAAGGCCATGCACAAATTGATGCACCTCTGGAACGCCACTTTCATTCATATTATCTGCTGGCCCAGCCCAGATAATGACACCATTATGAAGCATCGCCACTTTGTCAGCGATGCGGCGGACAGATGCCATATCATGGCTGATAGTAACGGTGGTGGCGCCAAGGCGTTTCCGAGCATCGATAATCAATCGGTCAATAACACCTCCGGTAATCGGGTCGAGACCTGATGTAGGTTCATCAAACAGTAGAATTTCAGGCTCATCGACAATGGCACGGGCAAGGGCAACACGTTTTTGCATTCCGCCTGATAACTCAGCCGGGTATTGATCAATAACACTTGGGGCAAGGCCCAGCTGTGTAATCGTTTGCGCCGCAATATCGCGCGCTGCAGCTTTGCCAAGAGCTTTCTGGTGCCGCAGCCGAAACGTGACATTTTCCCATATTGGTAAAGAATCAAATAGGGCACCAAACTGAAAGGTCATTCCAAAATGCTGACGTAAATCTTCGAGCGCGGCACGCCCCTGATCAAGGACTTCTTCACCCTCAATTTTTACACTGCCGGTATCTGGCCTGATGAGCCCGTTCAAGCATTTCATCAACACCGATTTGCCGCACCCTGATGTGCCAATAATGACCAACGATTCTTGTGGGGCGACAGTAAGGTTAACACCTTTGAGAACATGGTTTGCATCGAATGATTTTGTAACGCCGGCGAGTTCAATTTTGGGGGTTGCTGCCATGACTACCCTCCAAAAAAGATCGTTGTGACAACGTAATTGGCGATCAAGATCAGAATAGATGCTGACACCACGGCATTTGTTGTTGCTCGGCCAACCCCCTGCGCTCCGAGGCCCGAATGATAGCCATGATAACAACCCATAAGAGCAATCAAAAAGCCGAACACGGCAGCCTTTATAAGGCCAAGTGTGACATCGGATACTTCCAAATATTCAAGAGTTCGAGCTAAGTAAACCGATGGATTGAAACCAAGACGGTAAACCCCAACTAAATAACCTCCAAAAACGCCAATGACATCGCCAATCAGAACGAGAAACGGTAAACAGATAGTGCCTGCCACCAAACGTGGGGCTACAAGATATTGCATCGGACGGGTTGACAATGTCTCTAGCGCGTCAATCTGGTCAGTAACTCGCATTGTGCCGATTTCGGCGGCCATTGATGCGCCGATGCGTCCTGCAACCATCAACCCAGCCAAAACTGGCCCAAGTTCGCGCGTGACCGATAGCACAACCACCGTTGCAACCGTATCTTCAGCGGAAAACCGGGCAAAACCGGTGTAGGATTGGAGGGCCAAAACCATGCCGGAAAATAGCGTGGTTAATCCAACAACCGGCAAGGAATAATATCCAATATCAATGATTTGTCGAAGCAATTGTTGCCAGTAATAAGGCGGTGTAAGAATCCAGCGGATGGCCATGATACTGAACAGGGAAATATGCCCAATTGCAGCAAAGGAATTAAGAGCGGTGCGACCTAAGTTTTGGACAAAACGATGCATGTGTCTTGGAACCGTCGCCAGGCGCTATTAAAAAGGGTAGTTATTGTTATGCCGATATTTGCCTTTTTTGGCTACAGAAAATCTACCTTTTAACTAATAAACACCAAAAGAAAGAACATTAGACGTGATCTAATCAGGGAAATAAGACAAAAGACTTTTGGAAAACTTAAGGGAGGGGCAGGCATCATTAGCATAACGCAAGCGAGATTAAGGATTGCAAGGTGTTAGCCGTCACCCCGATAATGCCGTTCTGCCCGGGGACCAAGACCGGTCATGATCTCATATGGAATGGTGCCGACATCGTTCGCCATTTTTTCGACACGGTAATCCTCGTGAACAAGCGACGCTGTGCCAGTGCGCAGGCTTTCCTGATTAAAACCGGTCACATCCACGGTGATGCTGTCCATAGAAACGCGTCCAATAACAGGTGCAGTCCTCCCGCCAATTGAAACGGTGGCCATACCTCCAAGCTGACGACGGTAGCCATCTGCATAGCCAACACCAAGGGTCGCAATTTGGGAATCACGATCTAATTGGTAGGTACCTCCATACCCTACCTTGTCACCAGCAGCAGCATTGCGAATCTGAAGGATACGCGCCTGCCATTCAAAAGCAGGCTGAAGGGGACTATCCCGATCTTCGAGCGGATGAATGCCATAAAGCGCAATTCCAGGCCGGGTCATCGAAAAATGATAGTCACTACCACGGAGTGAACCCGCGCTGTTAGCAATGCTAGCGGGAATTGTTGAAAACGAACTGTGAATTTTATTAAAACTAGCCAATTGACGAATATTGACTGGATCATTGATTAGTTCACCAGACACAAGGTGGCTCATTACATAGGTTACTTTCAACCCTTTTAGGGCCCTCTTGTTTCGGATCAACCAATCTGTCTGATCCGCATCCAGCCCCAAACGGTTCATTCCTGTATCAAAATGCAATAATGCCGGCAGCGTTATGCCAATTTTTGCGGCATAAACCCGCCAGCGTGAGATTTGTTCCAGATCATTTAACACGGGTTCCAGTTGATGGGCCACGAAATCTGCTTCCTGCCCTCGTTGGAAGCCGTGAAAAACCATGATTGGAAGATCACCATGGCGCGTTTTTCGGAATACGGCCCGCAATTCTATCGCTTCATTAAGGCTCGCAACAAAAAAAAGTTCGCAGCCAGCTTGCGCCAATGCCGTTGCAACCTCAAAACTGCCCAGCCCGTATGCATTGGCCTTTACCACCGCGGCGGTCTTTATTGTCGGCGCAGACAAACTATCGATGTAGCGCCAATTGGCGGTAATTGCGTTAAGATCAATTGTGATGGCGTTATCTGCACTTCCAAAATGTTGATGAGGCATAATGGCTTAAAAACTCTCGGGCAGGTGGGTGCTATCGGTAAGGTCAGTAAAATGCGTGAACCGTTTTTCGAAATGAACCTGTACTGATCCAATGGGGCCATGACGCTGCTTCGCGACAACCAGCTCAGCTTTATTTTCTGAATTTTGCATTTTGCGCATCCAGTCATCATGACGCAAATTGAAAGTGTCTTCTGATTCTTCCATTTTACGTTCGGGTTCACGCTTATTAAGATAATATTCTTCACGATAGACAAACATTACCACGTCGGCATCCTGTTCAATCGATCCAGACTCTCGCAAGTCAGCAAGGTTAGGCCGCTTGTCTTCTCGCATTTCAACAGCACGTGACAATTGCGATAATGCTAACACAGGCACATTTAAATCTTTTGCAATAGCCTTTAAGGTTCGGCTGATATTTGAGATTTCTTGCACGCGGTTTTCTGATTTGACACCGAGTTGTGGTGTTAAAAGTTGAAGGTAATCAACGATGATCAGGCCAAGGCCGGATGTACGTTTTAGACGGCGAGCTCGACTCAAAAGCTGGGACACAGATAGTGAGGGCGTATCATCAATAAAGAAGGGTGCGCCAGAAATGGCGTTACTAGCAATAACAAGTTGGTCAAATTCGGCACTGTTTAATTTACCGCGCCGGATTTGCTCTGAATCCACCTGAGCACGTTCAGACAGAATACGCGTTCCAAGCTGTTCGGCGGCCATCTCAAGTGAGAAGAATGCTACCGGAACTGCTTTTTCCCCCGTTCGGGTGGTGATCGCCGCATGAAAGGCAATATTTGTGGCAAGGGCTGTTTTGCCCATCCCTGGACGACCAGCAAGAATGATCAAATCTGATTTATGCAACCCACCAAGGAGGTTATTCAAATCTGTCAGGCCGGTACTGGTGCCAGATAGGTGCCCATCATTTTTGCGAGCAAGATCAGCCTGAGTGATACTGCCGCTAATGACCGAATCAAAGCCGCGCAAGCCAGCACTGGATGAGTCGGTCTCCGCTAAGCGAAATAATTGTGCCTCGGCACTTTCGATTTGTTCGTGGGCGGGAACATCAACGTCTGGTTGACCCGCATTTAGGATCACTGCATCACCAATTAGGATTAGTTGGCGACGAATATGCGCTTCATGAATAACATTGGCGTAATAGGGAGCCTGAGTAATGCTGATCACGCCATCGGCAAGCTCAGATAGGTAAGATTCCGAGTTTTCTCCCTGAAATTCGTTGCTATTGGTAAAAAAACTTTTCAGCGTTACAGGATTGGCAAGCTGACCTCGTTCAATCAGGCGCTGAATGGTCGAAAATATTCGACCGTGAAGCGGATCATAGAAATGATCGGCCAGTAACCGGTCATCAATCCGCTCAAAAACGCTGTTATCCAGAAGAATAGCGCCAAGCAAGTTTTGTTCTGCTGCCAGATTATGTGGCATTGTGCGTGCAGAAGATGCGCTGGCAACACTCGGAAATGATTTGATGTTGGTTTGATCGTCAGCCATTCCTTATCGTAGCAAACTTAAGGTCAAATGGCATGATGTTAAATTTGGGGATGATGGGGATAAGTTCAATCATTTTTTCTTTCATGCTTACGACGGCGTTGATATCGGTAAAAGTTGAGGCTCGGCCTTCAAACCTCGGCAAACAGGACGATAAGCCAAAGACGTTATCCTGGTTTCATTCGGGATTTAAGCAAGTAATCCCTAGTTACCAGCCTGATCGGGCTCAGAATCAGCTATATTGGCCGACGCGGCTTCTACTTCAGTCACTGGGGTTGCATCCGTTGATACTGCGTCGAATTCGGCTTCTGGGGTTGCTTCCGCCGATGCGACTTTCGTCCCGGGCAGCGTAAAGTCATCACCAACGATTTCACCTGTGACAGCAACCCCTGTCTTGAGCTGGGTTTCGGCTTCGGCAAGTGAGCGAGCAATATTTACAATAACTGTGATAGACACTTCGGGATGAAGGCGGATACGCGTCTCTGTCAAGCCCAGCGTTTTGATTGACCGGTCCATAATCACCTGATCGCGCGTGATAGAATAACCAGCGTCTGTCACCGCCTGGGCGATATCCCGTGATGTGACCGACCCAAACAATTGCCCCATTTCGGATGCGGCCCGGACCAAACTCACGGCAAGGTCCTGCATTTTAGCAGCTTCTGTCTCGGCATCTTTACGAAGCTCAAGGTTACTGGCTTCACGCTGAACGCGTTCAGCCTCGAACCGCTCCATGTTGGCTTTATTTGCCCGAAGAGCCTTTCCTTGAGGGATAAGGAAGTTGCGCGCATAGCCAGTCTTCACATTTACAAGGTCTCCCATTTGACCCAACTTTTCGATACGTTCAAGAAGAATAATTTGCATGTTGATGTCTCTTTAAACTGGGCGGCGCTTATACGGTTACATAGGGCATCAAGGCCAGAAAGCGTGATCTCTTGATGGCTGTGGCAAGCTCACGCTGTTTTTTTGCAGACACTGCAGAAATACGTGACGGGACAATTTTCCCACGCTCGGACGTGTAGCGGGCAAGGAGCTTGGTGTCCTTATAATCGATCTTTGGCGCATTTGGACCAGAAAAGGGACAGGCCTTGCGGCGACGGTTAAATGGCCTGCGAACAGCTTCACGCTTGATTTCCAACTGTGTCATTGATTAACCCTCAATTTTTTCGTCAATGATATTGTTAGGGGCGGTCACATTACTCGTGCTACGATCGCTACCATCGTAATCATCGCGTCCGCCGCGCTGTGACCGTTCCGTTTTGGCCTGCAGCATGATGGACGAGCCATCTAAAACTTCCTCAATTCGTATATTTAGGAAGCGGAGCACATCTTCGTTTAGCCCCATGATGCGCTCATACTCCTTGAGAGCTTCTGGTCCGGTTTCCATATTAAACATTACGTAATGGCCTTTCCGGTTCTTTTTTATGCGGTAGGCAAGAGCACGAAGCCCCCAATATTCGCGCTTTTTGATAGATCCACCGGCAGATGTGATGATTTCAGCCAGTTCGTCAGCCAAGGTTTCAACTTGGGCTGTCGTAATGTCTTGGCGTGCAATAAACACGCTTTCATACAAGCGCATAATAACTCCTTCTGGCTTATTGTCGCTATCAAACCTGGTAACGACTAACCGGATTTACCGGCAAGGATATCTTCAAATATGAGGGTAGCTAGACGTAAGACACCCAGCCTAAGCGCGCAGGGTACACTTTTTGTAGTTAAGTGCAAGCCCCTTACCAGTTTTTTGTTGCAATATGGCCGGTCTTTTTAGGTCAGCTGGTTATTGCAAGGACAGAGGTTGCCTTAACAACGTCTTTTGGAATAGGTTTAGGTCTTCATGGCGCTGGTTTTAGCTGGCATGCAACGTTTTGACACGAGGACTAATCACGCGTTAGTGAACGGTTAGATTGAATGACAAACAGTTCGATTGCTTTTTTGTTTCCGGGTCAGGGATCGCAGGCGGTTGGTATGGGCGGTGCCTTGGCAGTGTCCCATCCCGCCGCCAAATGCGTTTTTGAAGAGGTCAATGATGCGCTTGGCGAAAATTTATTCGTAATCATGCAGAACGGGCCTGACGACAAAATTCGGATGACTCGCAACGCACAACCTGCTTTATTTGCCACCTCGATGGCGGCGGTTCGTGTTCTTGAAGCCGAACTTGGCGCTTCATTGGCTGCGTGCGGTGGCATGGCAGCGGGGCATTCGCTTGGCGAATATTCGGCGTTGGCGGCCGTTGGCAGCCTTAGCATCATCGATGGTGCGAGGTTGCTTCGGCAACGCGGCGATGCAATGCAATCTGCGGTGCCGGTTGGTGAGGGTGCAATGGCGGCAGTTCTTGGAGCGGACGAGTCGCAAATAAAAAATATTTTAGACGAAGCAAAATTTTCAGGTCTCGTGCAGATTGCCAACGATAATGCACCCAGTCAAATTGTCATTAGTGGTGAGTTAGCTGCGGTTGATGCAGCGATTGAAATTGCCAAGGCAGCAGGATTGCGTCGCGTCATCAAACTACCGGTATCTGCCCCATTTCATTGTGATTTAATGGCCCCTGCGGCCGCCATTATGGAAGAAGCGTTGTCAGCTGCCAATTTTAGCGATGCAGCCATTCCAGTTTATTGCAATGTTACAGCTGCTGCAGAGACAAACGCCGCAAAATTACAAGAAAATTTGTTGGCGCAGATCACTGCCCGAGTGCGCTGGCGCGAGTCGTTAGTCGCGATGAGTACTGCCGGAGCAAAACAGTTCGTCGAGCTTGGCACTGGAAAAGTTTTATCTGGTTTAGTGAAACGGGGTATTGAGGCCAAAGCAATTGTCAATCTGGATGGCCCGGATGATCTGGACAGCGTCTTAGCCCAGATGTAGTCTTGTTAGTCAGATCGTTTTAATGCGGCCTGGTCGTACATTTCGAGTAAAGGTGGGTTATGTTTGATCTTCACAACAAAATTGCTCTCGTGACTGGTGCCAGCGGAGGTATTGGTGCACAAGTTGCCACAGCGTTACATGCACAGGGTGCAACGGTAGTGTTGCATGGGACACGCGCCTCAAAGTTGGAAGCGCTGAAGGCAGAGCTTGGAGAACGCACCGTCTTGGTTACGGCCAATCTGGCAAACCGCGATGCCGTTGCTGGCCTTGTTGACTCCGCAAGCGAGGCCGCAGGCGGACCTTTAAATATTTTGGTGAATAATGCCGGCATAACCCGTGATGGGTTATTGATGCGTATGAAAAATGACGATTGGGATGATGTTCTAGAAGTCAATTTAACGGCAAACATGATGCTTTGCCGAGCAGCGATGCGAGCAATGATGAAAGCGCGCTCGGGTAGGATAATCTCTGTTTCATCTGTGGTTGGCGTGACTGGCAATCCTGGCCAAACAAATTACGCGGCATCAAAGGCAGGAATGATCGGATTTAGCAAATCATTGGCGGCTGAGGTGGCGAGCCGTGGCATTACCGTTAATGTCGTTGCTCCCGGTTTTATCGCAACACCAATGACTGATGTTTTAGATGATGGCCAGAAACTGGCGCTCTTGACAAGAGTTCCGGCAGGGCGGCTTGGAACAACTGCCGAAATTGCTGCTTCAGTTGTTTTTCTTGCGAGTGATGAGGCGGCTTACATCACGGGTACCACGGTGCACGTAAATGGCGGAATGGCTATGCTATAAAACGCGTATTGGGACCTTTATGTTCATAACGGGGGTGGTATAAGATTCAAATCTATGTTATCTGCCGCCCAATTTCGAATTCTCCGACCGATCTTTCGGTCAAAAACCAAGCTTCGAAGAGGGGGCAATAATGAGCGATATCGCAGATCGTGTGAAGAATATTGTAGTTGAACATTTGGGTGTGGATGCCGATAAGGTTGTTGACGGTGCAAGCTTTATCGATGATCTTGGCGCAGATAGCCTTGATACAGTCGAGCTAGTCATGGCGTTCGAAGAGGAATTTGCTGTTGAGATTCCTGATGATGCTGCTGAGCGCATCCTGACAGTCAAGGATGCTGTGTCCTTTCTTGAAGAAGCTGCTGCCTAACCCAGTGCTTAAATCAGATTGTGTTGTATATTCCGGTTGCCGAAATACACAACCATTGTCTTCCACCTGTTTTTCTGGAGGTTTGCCATGCGCCGCGTTGTAGTCACCGGAATGGGAATGGTCACACCGCTTGGATCCGGTGTTGATCATAATTGGTCACAGATAATTGCAGGAAAAAGTGGGATATCTCGTATCGAACATTTTGATGTATCCGATATTTCTTGCCAGATTGCTGGTCAAGTGCCGGGTTCGGATGCTGATGGTGGGCTTAATCTTGATGATTGGATCGACCCGCGCGATCAGCGCAAGCAAGATCGTTTTATTCAGCTAGGTCTCGTGGCCGCATGCCAGGCGGTTGAGGACTCGGGTTGGAAGCCCGATGCCCGCGAGCAACAAAACCGTACCGGTGTAATGATTGGATCTGGCATTGGCGGTTTAGAATCAATTGTAAAAACAGATCAGTTGATGAATGAAAAAGGACCGCGACGCGTTAGCCCATTCTTCATACCTTCAGCACTGATTAATCTCATTTCTGGTCACGTATCTATCCGTTACGGGTTCCGTGGCCCCAATCATGCTGTTGTCACTGCATGTTCAACCGGTGCGCATGCCATTGGCGATGCAGCCCGGATGGTTGCGCTTGATGATGCTGATGTGATGGTTGCTGGCGGTGCTGAGGCTGCGGTTTGCCGTATTGGTATGGCTGGTTTTGCGGCAGCACGCGCTCTGTCAACAAGCTATAATGATATGCCCAAAGTTGCATCGCGCCCATGGGATAAAGGGCGTGATGGCTTCGTCATGGGGGAAGGCGCTGGAATTGTTGTGCTTGAAGAGCTTGAACATGCAAAAGGTCGTGGTGCTAAAATATATGGTGAAATTAAAGGTTATGGTATGTCGGGTGATGCCCATCATATTACCGCACCTGCCGATGATGGTGATGGAGCTTTTCGTGCTATGCAGGCTGCTTTGAAACGTGCCGGGCTGGCTGCTGGGGATATTGATTATGTGAACGCTCATGGCACATCAACCCCGCTTGGTGATATAATAGAGGCCAAGGCTGTTACTCGGCTATTAGGGGATGCGTCAGCGACGTTATCAATTTCATCAACAAAAAGCGCTACCGGGCATCTTTTGGGGGCTGCCGGAGCGATTGAAGCAATTTATACAATCAAAACAGTTCAAACTGGTGATTTGCCACCAACACTTAATTTAAAGAAACCGGAAGAAGCGGTGAGCAATCTGGATCTCGTGCCGTTGAAATCTCGAAATAAAAAAGTGCGGAATGCAATGTCAAATTCGTTTGGATTTGGCGGCACTAATGCATCTTTGATCATGGGTGAGGTCGCCTGATGCTTATCAAAGCCGCCCGGTTTTTATCCCGGTCGGCGTCTATTTTCCTGCTGCCATGCATTATTTCATCCGCTATTGTGTATGTCTGGCATGACAAGATGATGACTGATGCTGGTCCGCATCAGGACGATGTCCTCGTTGTTATTGCGCCGGGCAGCGGCCATAAAACCCTTCGTCACGTCTTGAATCGTGCCGGTGTAATTCATCAGATTTATCATTATGACGTTGCTCGCATTTTTGCAGGCGAGAGCTTTTCACCAAAGGCTGGCGAGTTTTTATTGCCCGCTAAAGCCAATCTTAAAAAAATTTTTTCTATTATACATAATGGCGATAACCACCAACGCAGGTTGACGATCGTTGAAGGGTTGCGGAGTGCCGATGTGATGACGTTGATCACCGCGATGCCTAATCTTACCGGTTCGGTCAAATCCATGCCTGATGAGGGTAGCTTGCGACCAGAAACCTATTTCTACGTTCACGCTACACCTCGGCAAGCTCTGATAGACCGAATGCAGAAAAGCCGAGAGCTTGCCCTTGCCAAAGCCTGGAGCGGGCGTGCGAAAAACTTGCCTTATGACAACGCGTATCATGCGCTGATTATGGCGTCAATCATCGAAAAAGAAGCGTCGACAGGGGACGATCGGCGGTTGGTCGCAGCGGTTTTGGTGAATCGGTTAAACAAAGGCATGCGTCTGCAGTCAGACCCAACGGTGCTGTATGAAGCCTCTGCAAGTCCACCAAATCCGCCTCCAATTACGAAAACAGATTTGAAAACAAAAACACCCTGGAACACCTATGTAATAAATGGGTTGCCTAAAACCCCAATTTGTAACCCAGGGCAGGAATCGATTATGGCTGCTCTGCATCCAGCCAAAAGTGATTACATATATTTTGTTTCTGATGGAGAGGGTGGGCTTCGGTTTGCAAAAACACTGGACGCACACAACCGCAATGTAAGACTATTCAGGCAATACAAAGCAGCAGTTGAGAAGGGCACTGGCAAATGACGAAAAACGCATCATTGGCTTTAGATAAAAGAACTGGTTTTGGCGGCCGCAGGGGTCTGATGTTGGTCCTTTCATCTCCATCTGGGGCAGGGAAGACTTCAATATCACGGCGCTTACTGGCCGGGGAAAACGAGCTTGAGTTGTCAGTCTCGGTAACCACGCGCGAACGGCGCCCCGGTGAGGTTGAGGGAAAAGACTATCACTATGTTTCGAGGGATGATTTTCATTTGATGATTAATAATCGGGAAATGCTGGAATATGCAAGGGTGTTTGACCATTATTATGGCACACCATCGGCCCCTGTGATGGCCGCATTGGCTGCAGGGCGTGATGTGCTGTTTGATATCGATTGGCAAGGTACTCAGCAGTTGGCTGATGCAAATAGCGACGATTTGGTATCTGTTTTTATCCTTCCGCCATCAACGCGTGATCTTGAAAAGCGGTTATTGAACAGGGCACAAGACAGCGCTGATATTGTTGCTGCCCGTATGTCCAAAGCATCCGATGAAATTAGCCATTACCGTGAATATGATTACATTCTAGTAAATGTTGATCTAGATCAATCAGTTAGCGAGGTTAAAGCTATCTTGCAAGCGGAACGACTGCGTCGTGACAGGCTGGTTGGACTCACCAATTTTGTAAAACGGCTTCGTGCTGGTTATTAGTTTCGGCGTTGGTCATCACTTTGTTTGCTAGCTATTGAACTGGATTATTTTCTTGCTCTTCATATCGGGACGCCAACCTACAAAATTCTTCAATATTAATTTCCTGAGGCCGCTTTTTAGGGTTGATGTTGGCAGCACTTAACAAGCGTTCGCCGCCAATATTTTTTAATGAACTACGTAGCATTTTTCGACGTTGGCCAAACGCAATGCGTGTTACGGCCTCTAATGCCGTTTTACTGCACGGAAAACGGGGGGCTGGTAGTGGCACAATTTGGACAATGGAAGAGGTGATTTTTGGGGTAGGCACAAAGGCCGATGCCGGCACGTCGAACAGAATTTCACTATCGGCAAGCCAGCGTGTCAGAACGCTTAATCGGCTATAGGCTTTATCGCCGGGCCGTGAGGTAATGCGCTCGGCCACTTCGCGTTGAAACATCAATGTCATCGACTCAAATGCGTGCGCATGGGTCAACCACCGAGTTAATAATGTCGTAGCAATGTTATAGGGTAAATTGGCGATGATGCGGCGTGGGCTAGTTCCCATTTCCCAGATGGGGCTGTGAATTGCGTCAGCCTCAATTAAGCGCAGCCGGTCACCGGCAACATTGGTCAATCCGGCAAGGACATCTGCGGCACGGCGATCCTTCTCAATGGCAATTACATGAGTTGCTCCTTCTAGCAGAAGGGCGCGCGTTAAGCCACCAGGTCCGGGGCCAACTTCGATCGTTGTGCCAAATAAAGGGCCAGAAGAACGCGCTATTTGGCGTGTTAGGGAGAGATCGAAAAGAAAATTTTGTCCCAGTGATTTGCGTGCCCGCATATCCATTGACTTAACAAGCTCGTGCAAAGGGGGCAGAGCTTCAATGCGGTCTTTCAAATCTTGCTGGTCAGCCATCATATATGGTTTCTTTTGGGTCGGCATTCGCAATGTGGACAGGGGGTCAAGCGCTGGCGCTTTCGGCTAGCTCTCTGGCCATGTTGATGGCAGCTATAAGGCTATCAGCACGTGCGACGCCGCTGCCCGCAATATCTAGCCCAGTCCCATGGTCAGGTGATGTGCGCACAAAATCCACCCCCAAAGTGATATTAACGCCACCAAAAAAATCAATTGTTTTTAGTGGGATAAGAACTTGATCATGATACATTCCCAAAACTGCATCATAGGTTTCACGGGCTTCAGCGTGGAACAGCGTATCGGCTGGATGAGGGCCAGTGGCATTTATGCCAGCCGAGACAAGCTGGCGGACAGCTGGCACAATAACCTTGCCATCTTCCTCGCCCATTTGCCCATCTTCACCAGCGTGTGGGTTTAGCCCACAAATCGCAATCCGCGGATACTGAATGCCAAAACTTACTTTTAAACAATAATTCATCAAAGTGCATTTTTCTATTATCAAGCCCGCGGTGATAGAACCTGGCACTTTACCTAACGGAATGTGGGCGGTAGCTGGAACTACCCGCAATTTATCGCACGCGAGCATCATCAATGGACCGCCCGGCATTGTTGTGGCAAGGCTTGCCAGATACTCCGTATGTCCGGGAAAGCTAAAGCCAGCTTTATAGAGGCATGATTTTTGAATAGGGTTAGTTACCATGCCAGCAGCGGTGCCGGACTGGCTCCACAAAACAGCTTGTCGAATAGCGTCAATGACCATAGGGGCGTTCAATGGGTCTGGGTGTCCCGCGATTGGCATTTTTCTCCAAGATACGGGTATAATAGCTAATGCAGATGTGTCATAATCATATAAAGAAGGGTTACTTATTTCGTAAAAATTAGCTGTTATATCAATTGATTGGGCGGTTTGAGCAATATGTTCCGGGCTACCCATCAAGCATATGTTCTTTACTCCAGAATGCCAGGCCTTGAGGCAAATTTCAGTTCCAATGCCAGCAGGCTCTCCCGGGGTGATAATAAGTGGTGGTTCAGGCATTAGACTCATAAATCTGTTTCGATGATTGCAGAACGGCGCAAGCGAAATAGATAGCGTTCTGACAGTGATCCAAAAATTTTATCAAATTCAGCACGGAAAACATCTTCGCGTGAGGGCAAAATCATTTTATGGGCCTCTCGCTTACAAAGCATAAAAACGCTTACTCCCTCGACGAAGGATAGTGGTTTGCTGGGCACCAAAATTTCAAGATTCTTAATAAGATTTTGTAGGGGGGTGTTAAATGATCTCAGTTTAACATTCTTGATCAGCCCATTAATCTTTGAACCATACTTTTGGTTCAGCGCAAGCAGATCATCACAGTTTTTCACTTTTGCTGTCTCCCGCTCAATTTTGGCGGCGGCTTCCAGCTTACTGGCATTTGACGCATTCTTTTTAAGCGGGTAAACGGCCCGGGCAATTGTAATTACGTCTTGACTTGGATCGGCAGCACCATTTTGTAGAGTTCCCTCCTTGCGGATTAAAATGACTAGTCCGTCACGTTGGAGCGGAGTACTAATTGCCCCAATTTCGATTTTTTGGATCTCTTCATTTATTTCTGGTGGTAATTGATTAGTTAATACCCAACCAAGAGAGCCCCCGCTTCGTGCTGTTCCGGCAGCAGAATACTGTCTTGCAATGTCATTAAAATCTGCACCGCGATTGACTGATTTGATAATTTCATTGGCAAGTTTGAGCGTCTTGTTCATAGGCCGTTTTGGTCCGGGTAGCAAAATTATTTCGCTAAGTCTAACCTGCGGTTGTTGCGAGTTCTTTTTGATTTGCAAAAGTGCTTTATCGACAATGGATTCTAGCTCTCTAAATTGACTATCAAATTTGTACTTAATGAATTCTCCCCAAACGATATCACTTACAAGTTTTGACTGGATATTGCGTGCATCAATACCCTTATCGCGAAGATTATTTGAACCACTTTTGCCATTGTCAGCAAAGTTTTCATCTAAAAGATTCTTAGCCGTCTCGCGGCTTTTATCCACGATGGTCGGATCGACTGCTTTAGCCGCTTCAAGTTTCAAAATTTCGTCGATCAACATTTGGGTTGCATCCTGTCTTATCTGCTGACGATTAGCTTTTGTATCGTCCAGATTTGTAACCATCCGCAAAAAAGCCGCCCGTTGATCAACATCATAATTTGTGATTGCTTTACCGTTTACCTTCGCCACAATCTCTAGTGCAGCTTGTCCATTCGGGACCCTCGCACCAACAAAAAACATGAAGCAAAGAGCAAAAATTGCAAATAATTTATGTCTACGCGTCATCATCATTGTTTTCGTTTTCAGTTGGGATTTGGTCTTTGACGATCATAAGAGCTCTCATAGCCTCAAAATTGTAACTTCTATAAATCAGCTTTCGTCACCCCGAGCAAGAATAATGGCACCTAGCAGAGCGATCACGGCAGCTGGTGTCCAGGCAGCGACCGACATTGGAACTCTCATGGATGATCCTAGAATTTGCATGAAATAACTGAAGATGAAAATGACGATTGAGAGCAAGGCACCACGCAGAAATAGACGTGAGCCATGGCTTCGTGATGTGTAAGTTAAGGTTATGCGAGCGGCTAGCATGGCTATCCCCACCATTAATAGAGGTATAGACAACGTTTTATAGAGGTGAAATCGGTATTGGGTTGCTGGGATACCAGCTCGTTCGAGCGAGGAAATGAAACTTGGTAATAAATAGATTGAGATTGATTGTGGAAGTAGTCCTGATTGGCGTAAATCTAATGCTTCAAGCCCTGTTGGCAGAATTATATTTCCCAAAACTGTTTGCCTTCCATCTGTGTGCCAGCGTGTGGCTTGGTCTAGCATCCAGCCCTTGTCGGTGAGTTGCATAACATTTGCTCGGTATAGACCCTTCAATTGAATATCGTTTTCATACAAATAAATGACTGGATTAATAATGCTTGCCATTTCGGCATTCAAGGCATCACCGCGAATGATCAATTTACCACCCTTGATCTTATCACGAAGCCAAACTCCATCAGCCGAAATAGAAAAGCTTTTATCTGCTTCGCCAAAAATCTCAGCCATTTGCGCTTCATGGCGTGTCGATGTGACTGCGCCAATCGGATTTATTACAGTTACGAACAGCATGCCAAAAAGAAATGCTGAAAATAACGCGGGGCCCAGTGCAGCCCAGACTGATTGACCAAACCCACGCACTGCGACAAATTCATTGCTTCGGTTCCAGGAAGAAAAGCACAACATCGCCCCAGTCAGCATGGCAAAGGGCAAGATCATTTCAATCACTGCTGGTAAATTAAGCAGGGCCATGTTCAAGAAATTAATATTTGGCTTTGTAGTAGTCAGTACACTCACACGGCGAATAAGCTCAACAGTTTGAATAAGACTGATGATGGCTGCAAGACCAAATAAGCACAGCGTGATCCAGGCAACAAATCTCATTGCAAAATAGCGGAATAGTGTGCCAAAAGGCGCAAACTGGCTCATGCAATCCCCTTATTCGGAAGTGATGGCTTTTTTGCTATGTCACCAGGGTGAAGAAACCAAATACTAAGTATGATCGGAATAAGCACGCTAAGATGAAGCAGTGGCCATAGGTTTGCATTATTGGTCACGAGGCCGCGTGAAATCACTACCATGATGATCACAAAAACACAGGCTAAAATATTGGTGGTAGCTCTTCGTCCCCATAAATCCCGGCGAATTTGCCCTCTTAGAATAATGGCTGCTGACAATAATACCAATCCAAGTCCAAGAAAGGGTGAGGCTATTCGGTAGTGCCCTTCGGCATTTCGTTGCAAATAGTATTGAGATGACAGCGCCGTTTCTGGTGATAGCAAATTACCGATTGTATCTTCGTTGATATCAATAGTGGCGCGCTTGGTTGGTTGATTTGTGGTCCGAGTGATGGTTACGGAATGGGAGTCAAACAACAAAACCGCGCCGCTTTGGCCCTCGGCATTTCTCTCAGATCGTTCCCCATTTTGCAGGACAAGTGTGGGCGTGCCATTTCGGTCAATAAATTCTCCAGCTTCCGCTGTTATGGTAATGATACGACTTTGGATACGGGCATCATGGATAAAAATATCTCTCATCACATCATTATTGTCACGCGCCCCAATGAACATGGTCATGTTATCAACGACTTCAATAAAAACGCTTTCCCTTAGCAAAATTGTGGGAATGCCATTGCGCAATTTGAATTGTAAATCTTTATATACGCCAAAGGATGTCGGCAACAGATAGACAGAATTGAACACAAGAAATGTGGTTAGCACAACGCCAAGCGCAATTGGCGCCTTGGCCAATTGAAGTGGGCTAAGGCCAATGGATTGCATCACGAGCAATTCACGATCTGCCAAAATGCGGGCAAATACCCAATTTACCGCAATAAATCCAGAAATTGGAATGGCAATCATTAGCCACAGTGGCATTGAGGCAATCGACATCAGCAGAAAGTCGCCAACCGCGGCGCCTCGATTAACCAAAAGTTCAAGAATACGGATTGTTTGGAATAGCCAGATGATTCCAACCAGCACTGATGTTAAAGCGAGAGTGGTTTTGAAAAGCTGATTAAAGATATACAGGTTGAACTGCACATTAAACCTCATATGTATTATGGAACTTGGATAGCACAAACGCATATGCGATGGCAAAACCTATAGCATTACAAATTGGTTGGATTGACAGTCATACGCCGGGTTTGTTTTAACTAGGGATCCTTTACAATAAAAAAAGAGACAAACATGCCCGCGAAATTAAAGCTCAGCTTTTCCAAAAATAGCCCAAAAGGCGACGTGACAACCATCTGTTTGATTGGTAAAAACGGAAATATTATACCTCATCTTGAAAAGAATATCGCGGCCCATTTGATTAGAACTATGGCGCTAGCCCAATTTACTGGGAAATTTGGCAAGAGGCTGATGGTCTACACCGATACCAATAGCTATTTGTTGGTCGGAACTGGTGACAAGCTGGCAACGGGCACTGAAGCCGAAAAACTGGGTGGTAAGCTTTTTTCGGCGTTGAATGGAACCGCGTCCAAATCGGGTTGGATGCCTGATCATAAATTGTCCCCAACGGTTTTGGCTGATGTCTTATTTGGAGCAAATCTGGCTTCATATCATTTTGACAGGTATTTCACTAAGAAGGAAAAAGATGATGTCAAGGTTCGCCTTTGTGTTGGCAGCGAAGCGCTCGGTGAAAATGTAAGTGTTTATCAAGATCGCCAGGCTCTTGCAAATGGCGTTTTCCTTGCTCGAGACCTTGTTTTTGAGCCGGCTAATAAATTATATCCGGTTGAATTCGCCAATCGTTGCAAGGCTCTTACTTCGCTTGGAGTTGAGGTTGAAGTTTTAGATGAAACCGACATGGAAAAGATTGGCATGGGAGCACTTCTCGGCGTTGGTCAGGGTAGCCGGCGCGAGTCTCGGATGGTAGTGATGAATTGGAGGGGAGGAGGCGATGAGCCACCATTAGCTTTTGTCGGAAAAGGTGTCACATTTGATACTGGCGGTATTTCGTTAAAACCTCCAAAGGGCATGGAGGACATGAAGTGGGATATGGGTGGAGCTGCAGCGGTAACTGGTGCGATGTGTGCGATTGCTGGACGCAAGCTGAATAAGAATATTGTCGGTGTGATCGGTCTCGTCGAAAATATGCCAGATGGCAATGCCCAAAGACCAGGTGACGTTGTGACCGCAATGTCTGGGAAAACAATTGAGGTGATAAATACAGATGCCGAGGGTCGCCTTGTGCTTGCTGATGCCTTGCATTACTCTGAAACTCGGTTTAAGCCACACGCTATAGTCAATTTAGCTACGTTAACAGGGGCAATTATTGCCTCTCTCGGAAAGGAATATGGCGGGCTTTTTGCCAACAGTGATGATTTGGCAAGCCAGCTTGAGGATGCGGGTAGGCGAACCGAGGAAGGTGTCTGGCGTATGCCAATGGGGCCATCTTATGACCTGATGCTTAAATCACACATTGCGGATATGAAAAATATTGGGGGGCCATATGGTGGCGCGATTACGGCAGCCTGTTTTCTGGCCCGGTTTGTTGAAAGCACTCCATGGGCGCATCTTGATATTGCAGGTAAAGCATGGTCTGACAAAGCAACTGCTACTGTGCCAAAAGGGGGGACAGGCTATGGTGTACGCTTATTAAACCGTTTGATTGATGATTGGCGAGGGGTTAGCGTGTCACACGAGTTAGAGCGGTTCGATGACTAAAAACAGGCGTTAAATAGTGCGGCTTGATTTTTACCAAATTGGCCAGGCTGGGCTTGAACAGGTAATGCTGATGCTCCTGAAGAAGACGCTTGCGGCAAATCAAAAGGCACTTGTTTTGTGTCCAATGCCAGCGGCACGTGCGATTGATAACGCATTATGGACTTGTGATCCGGAGTCATGGATACCGCATGGACTTGACGATGCAAATGGCACTGATTTCTGCCATGTCTGGGTGTCTAGCGATATGGCGGCCAACCCTATTAACGCAGAATATCTGTTTCTTCTGCATGGTAGTGCGCCAGCGCAATGGGCTGGTTTCACGCGGTGTTTCTGTTTGTTTGATGGGAAGTCGGATGCACAGTTGCAACAAGCACGTAATCGGTGGAAAGTATGGCAAGAGCTTAATGATACAACCCTCGGCTATTACGCGCAGAATGCGGAAGGAGGATGGGATAAAAAAAACTAGCGTGGTGTCTCAAGATTTAATAAAGCCGCGCCTGCGTGAAGCATAAGTTTATCTTTGGAAGTCCGTTAATGCTATCCTGAAATTGTTAACGGGATCTTTTTGGGGTGAGGTTTATTTTTATCTTGTGCCATGGCCACCGCTTGAATTATTAAAGCAACACAGCTTCTAGATTAAAAGAAACACGTGCAGCCTTAGACCGTGTTTTGATGAAAAAAGGACGCATAATGGTAATCGAAAGAACATTCTCAATAATTAAACCCGATGCAACACGCCGCAACCTAACCGGTCAGATTAATGCACGGCTTGAAACTGCCGGTCTTCGTATTGTTGCACAAAAGCGCAAATGGCTTAGCGAAAAGGAAGCCAAAGCATTTTACGCTGTTCACCAAGAACGCCCCTTTTTCGATGACCTTGTCGCCTTTATGACATCGGGGCCGGTTGTCCTTCAGGTGCTTGAGGGTAAAAATGCCGTTCTCGCTAACCGCGAAGTCATGGGTGCGACAAACCCAGCTGATGCGGCCGATGGCACTATTCGTAAGGATTTTGCGGAGTCGATTGAGGCCAATTCGGTGCATGGCTCAGACAGCCCAGAAAATGCGGCTGCTGAAATTTCTTATTTCTTTGCTGGATGTGAAATCACAGAATAGGCCTCTTTAATTCAATCGGCGTTGGCTCACGCGAGTACAACTGCGGGAAAAAGGCTCGCCGTTTTAATGCAGAGCCGACGCAACCAGTATTTACCACTCAGAGCAATGTTGCTGCCATGACGATAAGAGTTGCCACGATGACAACGATACTAATTTTACTAGCGAACATAAAATTATTATAAAACTGCAAATGCTCCTTGCCTTGCTTATCCAACGATTTTGTATCCATGATCGTCAACTCCTCGGTAAAAAGGTGATGCGACAATTGCATCACTAGTCCTTAACCTGCAATGTCTATTAGAAACGATTGCCAATTTATGACCGAATTGGCACTGCAAATCAACATGACAATTTGTTGTTCATTCCTTTAATGTAAGTACGGGCCAGATCAGATATTGAGCAAGTAAATCTTGTATTTGTTTCGGTGCATCTGCCAGGGCGGATGCCGGAACGCGCCAGCGAGCCCCTTCCGGCGACAAAGATAGAAATTTTTTTGCCAACCCGAATAAAACAAACAAGTAAATCTGATGTTCTAGTTGAAGCACCCGTGCTGCCAGGCTGTCGGCGGTATCACTAGCCATTAGGGGAAGACTTGCCTGGGCAATCATTGGCCCTTCATCAAGTAAGGCGGTGACCATGTGTACAGTAACACCGTGCTTTGCAACATTTTTGTCAATGGCACGTTGATGAGTGTTAAGGCCTTTAAAAGCTGGGAGCAATGAGGGATGAATATTGATAATGTGCCGGGCAAACTGATTAACAAAATCACCACTTAAAATGGCCATATATCCAGCGAGAAATACATATTCAGACCGATGATAATTAATGGCTGTTGCGATGGCAGCTTCATGCTCGGCCTGTGTGTCAAAATTTTTTCGCTCGATAACTCTGGTTGGAAGGCCACGATCATGTGCAAGGGAGATACCGTCACAACACTTGTTACCAATCACAACGGTAATTTTAGCTGCAATGCTATAATTTTTGATCGCATCAGCAAGGTAAGTCATATTGCTGCCACGCCCCGAAATTAGAATGGCAACGCGGATCATGTCTGCCGGCGCCAATGATCGACCCCGTTAAGGATGACAGCAGGTTGATCATCCCTCGAAACAAGATCACCAGCAATGTAAGCCTCTGGTTCTGGCCCAGTTCTTAGGGCGTGCAAAACCTCACTGGCTTTGCTAGCATCAACATAGATGATAAGACCGATGCCACAGTTAAACGTACGGGCAAGTTCTGATAATTCCATGTTGCCTATTTCAAGAATCCAGGAGAAAACAGGTGGTAAGGGCGTCGTTGCACATTCCAGCCGGAAGGCAACTCCATTATCCAAAACCCTTGGTGGGTTCTTGATCAGACCACCACCAGTGATATGCACAATACCATTAACTCCGCCAGCGGCCAAGGCGGTGGCAGCTGCTTTTTGGTAAATGCGCGTTGGGGTCATTAATGCAGCACCAAGGTTATCAGCGTCACTCTCAAATGGAGCCGGTGCATCAAGAGCAACATCTGAAATTTCAATAATCTTCCGAACCATTGAAAAACCGTTGGAATGAATGCCGGAGGATCGTAGGGCAATAGCAATATCACCTACCTTTGGTTGACCTGGCGACAGCAAAGTACCGCGCTCAGCAGCCCCAATACAGAACCCTGCAAGATCATAGGTTCCTGCGGGATACATGCCCGGCATTTCGGCCGTCTCTCCACCAATCAACGCGCAATTCGCCTCGATACAGCCATCGGCAATACCGGCAATGACATCGAGAGCCATAGCGCGATCTAATTTTCCCGTTGCAAAATAGTCTAGAAAAAAAAGTGGCATGGCTCCTTGCGCTAAAATATCATTTGCGCACATAGCCACTAAATCAATGCCAACAGCGTGGTGTAGGCCTGTTGTTTTCGCAAGTTCCAGTTTGGTGCCAACACCATCAGTGGCAGCAACCAGGACAGGGTCGATAAATCCGGCATCCTTTGTATCGAACAGCCCTCCAAACCCACCAAGATCGGTGCTAGCACCAGACCGTTTCGTGCGTTTGGCATGTGGAGCAATTTCTTCAACCAACGCATCCCCTTCGTCAATATCGACACCAGTGTCACTATATTTATAGGATTTAGATTGTTTTTGTCCGCTAGACATGCTGGCCTCGAGGCTTAAGTTTGATATATGGTATGGATAATCTGTTTCGATAAAATCTAAACGTATAATAGGCATTTGACGGCATGCGCGCAGCATTTATCTTTCATTTTCTCGCAATATTTTGCCGGAATAGCAGACTGCTGGCCTTTTTGCTACTTGGCTCTCTGGCAGTAAAACCAGCAATGGCCATGAACAGCTGGTGTGCCGAGCCGGTTTTTGGTGTCTCCAATATTTCAATTGACCAGCGGGCCGAAACTGCGTCCATCGCTCGCGACATTGGCGTGCGCAAGGCCGCGGAGCATGCATTTTCAACCGTGCTGGACCGAATTCTTCTGACAAATGAGGCGCGTCAAAAGTTCATGGCATCGCATGATCTTGACGATTTTTCTGATTTTATCCATATCGTCGAAGAAAATAATCTGGACCAACGCTATATCGCGATATTGGACTTTTGTTTTGATGCTGCAAGGCTGCGCCAAGCCATGATCGCAGCCCAACTGAGTTGGTCTGAATTGCAAAGCCCGCCTGTTCTCGTCATTCCTATTTGGAGTGGTCCGGATGGAGCACGGGCATGGCAAAGGGATAATCAATGGATTGCTGGCTGGTGGAATGCGGTTGCAGCCTATGATGGGCTGTTATCTTTTCGCCAATTGGAGCATAATTTGATCAACGAGAGACAATTCCTTGGAGAGGATCTAGTCATTGCGAACCCGGCCAAGATAAAAAATGCTGCCAGCCTGGTGAGTGCGGAACAGGTTTTGTTGGTTGCGGCGTCACTCGATTATGAGGGTTCCAAGCCGTTGGTTACAATCACCGCAAGGTTGTTTGACAAGACCGGCGAGATGATTAGCGATATTCTACATGGTGATCAGAATACTCTGAAAAATTTCACTGTGAGTGACTTTCATATTATGCGCCAAAAAATTATTGAGAAGATGAATGAGAGCTGGCAGAGGGCAAATCTGATTGATAACAGCGAAAGTGACCATATAACTGTATTTTTGCCAGTGACATCGCTGAAAGAATGGGCCAAACGTCTAACTGCTTTGGATGAGATTGCGGTGATACAAAGCTATGAGATTATCACGCTTGATACCAGGGGTGGGCAATTATATTTGCGCCTAGCCGGATCCCAAGAAGCGTTGCAAAATGCGCTGTCTGCGCATCGCTTACAGCTTGTTGACCATGGGGGTCGGCAGTTGATTAGTGCAAAACCTGAAAATGGTTGACGCCCACTCCCCACCTATAAATAAACGGTCATGGTTAAGCGGGCGAATATTAGCAGATCAAATAGACCACGGATACGATGACATGAAACAATTACCGCTAGAATTACCATTCCGCCAGTTGACAGGTCGCGATGATTTCATAGTCAGTGATTGTAATGCGCTGGCTTTAGCGTCAATAGATCAATGGCCAAATTGGCGGGGCAGTTACAGGGCCCTAAAT
>QBYK01000003.1 GCA_003282865.1 SAR116 cluster bacterium AG-325-I21
GGGGTATTACTTTAGAGTATTGGGAAGCCAATTAATTCAAAGTTAAACACTCATGACAGGCCATCCATTACACTTAGTCATTAAACATATTAGCTGGCACACCTATGATTCATATTTTGACAGAAAAAGAAAACTTGATAACTTTGTTAAGGACTTCAATAACTCGAATGGGATAAGTTTTGCCGTTTTTGATTTTCAAAAATTGTTGATTTGTCCAGGCAGTTGAGTGGAGTTTAGTCCAACTAAAAATTTGTCAAACTCAAAAGAGTTAATGAACAAGTATGTGCCAACGATAGGTGTATTTTGATTTTCACTAAACACAAAAAACAAGGAGCAGAAGTTGGTAGAGCTATCAAAAAAACCTTATTAAAGGGAACTGAGGCTCATATCACTAAGGAAAACAATAAATTACCCGCTGCCGCCATAAATGATCGATACATTATCGGTTTTATAATTTACTTTTCAGCTATGTCGATAGATATGGTCTTTAAGGGCGCTTTTTGGAAGAGTAAAAAACGAATGGAATTTCTTATTGAGTGTTGGCAAGAGGTCGGCATGCCAATGAATAATATTCACGATTTTTTAAAAGTAATGGGCGATCCCATTATGGAAGATATTTGGGATAAGGATGGACAATATTCCCAAGGGAAAAATGCCGCTGCACTTGTCCTTACCTCCGCATACGGGGTCTTAAATCGCGAAGAATTGCAAAATGATATAATTGTCTCGGCTCAAAAAATAGCAAAAAAAAGGATTCAAAATAGTGCTGAAATTAACTCGGATCTTTTTGAGAACTCTGCTTTGTCAGCAGCCATTTGTGAAGTCACAATTCAACGCCACATGAAAAAATATTACTCAGACCTTTAAATAATTATGAGTTTCGCAATGAAGCGATAAACTGTGAGATTAAGATGTCGCTTTCCAAAAAATTTTAGATCTTTTGATGATTTTGTTTATGTTATTGACCGGGCGTAAGCCAGTTCATGACAGGCAACGTCAATCGTAGAAATGACATTTGGTAAGGACTAGAACGCCACTTTGGTCGGGGTGACCCTTCTGACAGGTTCCAATACGGTTAAGGTTATTAGGGAAAGTGTCTCAGATTTGCCTATGCTAATCCCCGTAATACAAAATTTTCAGCTACTTAAATCTAGATTTTTGTATGTTGTCCCAGACAATGCCTGGGACACAACAACGCCATTGAAAATCGCATGAGGATATCAACTACCAACACGTTTAATTAACAAGACACCCATTGGCTTATTGTTGATATTTCTGACAGGCTCAGTCGTTGGGCCAAAAGCAACGGTCTCAATTCCAAAGTTATCCCGGACCACAGCTCGCGCGCGGATTTTCATTCCCACAAGACGCTGGTTCAATAACACTCTGTCTGCGTTTGCAGGTAGAGATATTAGATCCCAAGTCTGGCCATCAATTGATGCTTCCCAAAATAAATTAATACTTTCAATGCCGTCGTAGTCCGAGAGACTGCTTGTACTTGCAACAAGCTCGCTTCCTTCAACAGCCTTGCCTCGCATGATCAAATCACCCTCGAGGGGGTTGTCAACATTTGCAATTACTTCACTGGGCTCGGTAACAAGTTTCTCACGAGTGCCAAAACCGTCGATATAACTAATTGAGGCGCGATAACTATAGCCCACGTCAGCTTGGAGGATCCGGAAACCCTGCGCCATTTTATCGCTGATAGTTTCCCAATCTGTTTTTGTTTTTGACCTTTGCCAGGCGTAACTTATGGCGCCTATGCCGTCTTCGTCGTTTACTCTACTTGTGTCTATAGTAAAACTCGAGCCCTCTCGGGCATCTCCGACTATTGCGGGCAACCCAACCGGAGTATCGTTCACGTTTTCGACGGCCAAGGAGGATGGACTATTGATTAACTCAGGATTACCTTGGCCATCTATGTAAGACACCTGTACACGTAGATATTTTCCAACCTGTTGATCTCTCGGCGTGAAAGCCTCGGAAACTGCCCCCGGTATCACCATCCAGTCATCGCCGTTCTCAGATATCTGCCATTGTAATTGCACTTCACCAAGTCCGTCCCCGTCGCGTAACTGAGAACTATCGATAACTAACTTTTCGTCCTCTATTGCCCGAAAACCTGTTGGCGAGCGGACTTGATTATTTGCTTGCGCCTGTTGGACTTTTTTGGATTTGGCTGATGAAGCCTTCGTAATCTTTTTTGCAACCTTTTTCGCTGCCAATGATCTGGCTTTGGACGCGTTCAAGGCCTCGGTTGCGGCCGTCGCAGTGCTAGATTTCGTGTTTTCAGACGGGTCTACCACAGCAGGCAAGTCTGTTGGTACGCCGCCAGCAAACGCTAAAGTTGAAAAGCTCAACATGCTTGGAATGATCATCCACCTCATTGGCTTAAGCATAATTGCGGGCTCCCTATATTTTGCTCAATGCAGTTGTTGTATGTTTGAAATCCAAAATCCGTAAACAAATACAACAAAATTATCCAAAATCAAATTTACCGGCGATAACGGATACAAATGTCATCCAAACTCAATTAAAAATCAATAAAAAACCAAAAAGTGACTCAATTCTTGAACTTGGATACGACTAAAATCCGCAAAGATAGAGTTTTTATGGTCATTCAAATGTAAACCGTGCCTTTTTTCCTGTATTCTTACATTGAGGTAATTCTCTTAGATTGAGAAATCGAGGAAATAGATTTCTTATGGACTTGACCCTTTGATTGGGCGTTTCTGAAAATCGCCGCTGTATGCCAAATGCTGATAATAAAACAGTTTTTCCAGTTGTCTCTGATTTCAAATGGTAGTGATGTATACCGCTTAATAGCACCCTTGACAATTTGGCAGATTTTTCGCCGGTATTTTTGTCAAAAAAAATAAACTTGATCATCAAAACCAATTTTTTTTAAAGTCACTGTGAAACCTCGTCAAATCGTTGACTGGACTTTTTTACGTGAGCTTGTGACCTAAAAGATTTAAAATTTTATAAATTTTAAGTTTTTATTTCAAGCAAAAATTAAACAGCCAAGTCCCACCTTATTTAGGATTACAAGGATTAGCTTTTCTACGCCAGGTTTGTTGTGCTGGGAAGATGGGTAGACAGTTTGCTAGAACACGGTTTGAGTAAATGGTTAGGAAACAAATTAAATCATATTTATTTGTTGTTTCACACAGTGACAACTTTCCTAAAGCCTCTCTCCAAAAATGAATATTATTCAATTATGGGTGGAGTATACGATAAAATTAGAATTATGTTCAGTTTTTTCTTTGTTGACGGGCAAACATTCAACTACACGGGACTCTAAGAGAACCAGCTATACCATATCAAAAATGCGCACAATTAAGGCACTGAGGCACCGACAAACAAATGAGGAAATTTATGCATTCAAAGGGTATTAACTTCATCAAAGAAAAAGCGCCTTTTTTGGCGAAATGGCTGGGGCAATCAAGTGGTCGATTCATGCATCACTTTAAATTTTCGAACAATTATCGAAAAAAGTACGATTTAAGGACCTAAAAATGGTGCATAAGGATACTATTTCACCCAACCGCCCACCTCATTAATGACTGAGAACATTGCGTCGTATTAATTGAAGCTGAAGCGAGGAAAAAATGCCTGACGATAATTTAAAAATTGTTGAGGTTCTCTCCAGAGCAAAATCTATAGCTGTTGTGGGTGCGAGTGACGATTGGAAAAGGCCTTCATTCTATGTAATGAAATATCTCCAGAAACAGGGCTATCGCATCTTACCAATCAACCCTAGGTTAGCCGGCAAATCAATACTTGGTGAGACTGTTTACAAAAAAATTAGCGAAGTTCCGCACCCTATCGACATTGTAGATGTGTTTAGACCGCCCAAAGAATGTCTGGAAATAGCGGAGAATGCTGTTGCAATAGGTGCCTCCTGCCTTTGGATGCAAATTGGGATTAATAGTGAGGAGGCGGCCTCAATTGCTGAGGCTGCTGGTTTAGCAGTAATTATGAACAGATGCCCAAAAATTGAACACTCACGGTTGTCCGGTCTTCTTGGAAATGGTGGGTTTGTTTCTGGTCTATTGTCAGCAAGACGTCAAACTGTCCAGAATCCACCTCGCCCGCTCCGCAATGGCGGATATATTGAATCAAATAATCCAGAGACGCTCGCGGTGCATGCCGGAACACGCCCTGATGGTGCTACCGGGGCTCGGATTACGCCTCTGTATCAAACGGCGTCCTTTACCTTTGACGATGCAGACCATGCGGCTAGCCTGTATGATTTGCAGGAGCCAGGTAATGTCTATGGTCGGCTGTCCAACCCCACAACTGCGGCCTTAGAACAAAAAATTGCTTCTTTGGACGGGGCTTTGGGGGCTTGTTGCGTTGCCTCTGGACATGCCGCTCAGCTGGTGGCGCTTTATCCACTGATGGCACCAGGTCGTAAAATAGTGGCTAGCAAACAATTATACGGTGGCTCGATAACTCAATTTACCCAAACATTTAAGAATTTTGGGTGGGAAGCTGAGCTAGTTGATATTCACGATCTCAACGCAGTCGAGAGAGCAATATTGGAACCTGAAGTTGCTGTATTGTTTGCCGAGAGTCTCGCAAATCCAGATGGCACAATCACTGATATAGAGGCCTTATCAAAACTGGCTAATGGCGCACAGATTCCACTTCTAATAGATAATACTATGGCTACTAGTGTCATGTGTAAGCCTGGCGTATTTGGCGCAGATGTTGTTTTATATTCAACCACAAAATTCATGTCTGGGCACGGGAATGCATTGGGTGGCGCGGTCGTCGATATGGGTAGCTTTGACTGGATGAGTGCACGCCACTCATCTCTTTTGACGGATCCTAACCCTGCTTATCATGGTATTAGATTCGCTGAGACATTCGGTAAGCTCAGTTATATCACGTTTTGTCATGCGAGCGTGCTACGTGATCTTGGGCCAACTATGGCGCCAATGAATGCCTTCTTAACATTAACTGGCATTGAAACTTTGCCACTTAGAATGCGCCAACATAATGAAAATGCTGCAAAGGTTGCACATTTTTTAAGAGATCATAAGGCAGTCGCTGATGTTTCATGGGCTGGATTTTCAGATAGCCCGTACTACGAACTTGCTAAAAAATACCTAGCTTTTGGGGCTGGATCGGTATTCACCTTTGTGGTTAAGGATGGTTACTACGCGGGACAAAAATTGGTTGAGAATTGTAATTTGCTCTCTCATCTCGCAAATATTGGCGATACGAGAAGTTTAATTATTCACCCCGCAAGCACTATCCATCGCCAATTAACTGATACTCAGAGGGAACAAGCTGGCATTGGAGCGGGAACAATTCGGGTGTCTATTGGAATTGAGAATCCCAATGATATTATCGCGGATCTTGAGGGTGCACTCGAAGTCGCCAGCGGGAAAAATTTTTAAACTCGATTTTACAAAACCGCATTACGTTGTGGTGGCTATTTTGATCGTAATCTTCGGGCCCTCCTTATCATACGCAGTTAATCTTATCAGCTATTTGCACACGGTTTTATCGGTAATGACAATTTTAAATTTTGTCTCTAAATTGCTGCAAACTGTTTACGCATGCGGATAAAAAGCCAAACCAGTATTGTAAGGTTAAATACGTTCCACAAAATTCCATTCAAAAAAGCTAGTTGATAACTCCCCGATTGATCAAATATCCACCCAGACATCCACCCACCAATAGCCATACCAAAGATTGTAAGCATCAACACAATCCCAATTCTCTGGCCAGCTTCGTGAGCTGGCAAAAACTCTCTGACGACTATAGCATATGAGGGAACTATACCACCTTGTGATAGCCCAAAGATTGCACTCACAACGTAAAGAGATACCATTCCGTTAAATGGAAGAAATAAAAATAACGAGAGCATCTGTAAAGTTGAGCTAATAACAAGGGTATAGTATCCTCCAAGCCGGTCAGCACAGATTCCAAAAGAAATGCGGCTCACGACCCCACACGCAAGCATCAACGAGAGCATTTCAGCCCCGATCGTAGGCCCATACCCCAACCCCACACAATAAGCGACAATGTGTACTTGGGGCATTGCCATTGCGATACAGCACCCAACACCAGCTAGTCCTAAAAAAAATTGTAGTTGTTTTCCTGAAATAGCGATTTTAGTTGTTTGGAAGTAATTCTTTATTTCTTTTGGTATGGGCCGAATTTCGGTCGGTTTTTCGCGGAGGTATAAGGACAATGGAATAACCACGAGAGATATCACTAGTGAGAGGATTAGGTATATATCACGCCAACCGCCGCTCGAGAGAATATTAGCAATAGCTGGAGACCAGATTACGCCTGAGAGATAATTGCCGCTCGCAATTATTGCCACTGCTATTCCCCGTTTTTTGGAAAACCAATGAGAGATGTCTGCAATCAGGGGCCCAAAGCCCGCCGCAGTTCCTAACCCTAAAAAGAAGTGTGAAAATATAATTGAAAATAGGCTACCTGAGAGGGCACAAAATAAGAAATTTGCTGAAATCAGCAACGACGCAAATATTAGGGATTTTGTTATGCCAAATCGATCAACCAAATAGCCAATAAAATAGTTACCAATGGCAAATCCTAACAGAGTTAGGGTATAGGGCAAAGTTGCAACTCCGCGACCTGAACTAAACTCTGCCTCGATGGAGGGGAGAACGACAACGACTGACCAGATTCCCACATTGGCCACTAACGCAATTAAAAGTGCTATCAATAATCGTCGCCATGACTTTCCACTATCCATATGAATCCATTAATTTTTTAGGTTATCAAAACATCATGCAGATGGATTTAAGGTCTCCACAGCCACCTGTTTTTGGAGTCGCCTAAAGCTGAAGGAAAGCAACAAAATACGCTTTTGACAGTCAAAACCACAATTACTTTAATGTCGACAACAAACTGATCACGATTCACTGATGCGGTCGCTATTATTATTAATTTAATATGGAGCACCTATGCAATCGATGGAGTCAGTCATCGGCTAGCCTTCATCGGTTTAGGTCGCTCACAATAAAAGATTCTTTCAGGGAGTGATGTGTTTTTTGCATTGATATTGGAAATTTATAAACCTATTACGCGGTGAATGCTTGACATAATTTTGTGGAGTAAATAACGGTTCGGCATTAAACGATTTTTGCTCACATCTGAAAAATGATTATAGTTATTTTGTTGCCCAGCCCAATCCGGAATCTAATGCAGCGCCTGGAGTTTATCAAATGAATCGTCTTGCTGATTTTGTTGTTAATCACCGTATCAAAGTTGCAATTATAACAATATTGATGGCTGTTACTGTCTTTGCTGGCATTCCGAATCTGAGGCTCGATACTGATGGTCGGGTATTCATGGCGAGTGATAATCCGGACAAAATCTTACTTGATAAATTCGAACAGGAATTTGCCAAAGACGATAACCTGGCGATCGTTGTTGTGCCTAAAAACGGTGATGTCTTTACGCCACAAACACTTGGCGCCATTGGGGAGCTTACTGAAGATTTGTGGAACTTACCCTACGTTAGGCTTGTTAATTCGATCACAAGGTTCCAAAACACCTACGCGGACGGGGATATGATGGTGGTAGAGGATTTGGTTCCTAATCCATCGATCGTGACAGAAAGGGAAGCAACTGCAGCTAAAAAAGTTGCTTTGAACCGGATTGAGATACGTAACAGCCTCATTAATGATGATGCTACAGCGACTGCCATTTCAGTTATATTTCGCCTTCCCGGAATTGATTTAGCTTCAGAAATTCCAAATATCAGCGCTGAAGCTGAGCCTCTGCTTGAACGGTATAGAGCAGAATATCCAGCAATAACATTCAAGGCCAGTGGATCAGTAGCTATAAGCCAGGCTTTCGCTACAGCTAGCCAAAAGGATGGTGGCACGCTCACACCAGCAATGCTTATTGCAATGCTAGTGATCGTTGGGGTGTTGCTTCGCTCGGCCACTGGGTCATTACTGATCCTGTTGCTTGCCACACTGTCTGCCCTTGTTTCGCTTGGGGCGCTTGGCTGGACAGGTATTCCAATTAATTCTGCCACTGCAGTGGCTCCACTAATGGTTGTTACTCTTGCGGTTGCCAGCAGTGTGCATGTGTTGTCCTCGATCAGACAGACCATGCAGAAAACGGCTGACCGCACGATCTGGGCACGACACGCAATCACTGATCATGGGCTCGGCATCACTGTGGCGGTGTTTACTACCGCAATCGGTTTCCTGTCCTTAAACTTCTCAATCTCACCTCCATTTCGCCAACTTGGTAATATGGTTGCCGTTGGCATGATTGGCGTATGGGTGTTTACAATTTTTCTTCTCCCTGGATTGATTTGCTGGCTACCAATAAAACAGAATCGAAAGCCGGCGTCAGTTGACGGATTTATGGTTGCGATTGGTGAATTCGTAATCCGAAATCAAAAGCGGCTTCTTCTGGGTGTTCCGGTGATCATCATTGGTTTTGCTGCCGGCATCTCACATATCAAGCTCGAAGACGATTTTTTACGCTATTTTGATGAGAGTTTTGAGACGCGGCAGGCAACCGATCTATACGAAACTGAACTTGGCGGGTTGAATGTTTTGGAATACTCCGTTGATACAGGCATTGAGAGTGGTATCAACTCAGTAGCGTATCTAAAAAAACTCGAAGATCTGTCGGATTTCCTCCGCGCGCAGCCTGAAGTTAGTCACATACGCTCGCTTAGTGACACGATCAAGCGATTAAACATGAACATGAATGCCGATGATCCGGCATTCTACCGCATTCCAGACACTGATGAAGAGGCATCGCAGTTTTTATTCCTTTATGAATTGTCGCTTGGATATGGAATGGACCTTACCGACCAGATCAATGTTGATCGGTCATCAACCCGGGTGTCAGCTTTTGTTGGCTACGCTACTACGCGCCAGTTGTTGGCATTGGATGATAAAATTCAACATTGGTTTGATGAGAACGCACCGGAGTTGAAAAGCCCGGTTACAGGCCAAACGCATGTCTATACTATGATTTCAGCACGTGACGTTCCCTCAATGTTGAAGGGTACTACTTTAGCGCTAATATTTATCTCCTTCGTCATCTTCCTTGTGCTTCGTAACTTAAAGTTAGGACTGATATCGCTGGTGCCAAACCTGTTGCCAGCAATAATGGGCTTTGGATTGTGGGGTTATTCGGTTGGTAGCGTAACGCTAGCAGTATCAATCGTTGTGGCAATGACCCTTGGAATTGTTGTCGATGACACAGTGCATTTTATGCTAAAATACGCTAACGCGCGCAAACGAGGAGAAAGTGCAGAGGACAGCGTGCGCCATGCCTTTCGGTCGGTCGGCATGGCTTTAACCGTTACCTCGCTCGGTCTTGTTGTTGGCTTTATCGTTCTTGGGCAGTCCGGTTTTGCAGTAAATAGGGATATGGCGCGACTGACGGCGATTACACTTGCCTTTGCTATCTTAGTTGATTTTTTCTTCCTTCCGCCACTTCTGATTTTCTTAGACAGGGTAAAAACCATGAAGAGCAATGCCACTACATCCGCCTCACTGACGCTCCTATTTTGTTTTGCTGCTATGCTTTTGGTTATGCAATCTCCTAAATCAGCCAACGCTTCAAACGAAAAGGGCATTGCAATCGCTACCGAGGTTGACAACCGCGACAAGGGTTGGCGTGACGTCACTGTCGAGGGGAAAATGACCCTTAAGAACAAGGCAGGTAAGGAGTCAATTCGTCAGTTCCGTTCAACCATTTTGGAAGCAAGTAGCGCTGGCGAAGGGGACAAGTCAATCATTACGTTTTCAAAACCACGCGATGTCAGGGGTACAGCTTTGCTGACGCATTCCAAGATTGAACCCGATGATGACCTTCAATGGATTTTTTTGCCAGCTGTGAAGAGAGTAAAGAGAATTTCCTCGTCAAACCGCACAGGCAAATTTGTTTCCTCAGAATTTTCCTATGAGGATCTGGGATCTGAAGAAGTAGCCGACAATGACCACACCTGGATTGAAGATAGGGCATGCCTGCATGATGCGAAGACAATTTGCACGGTTGTGGAGAGCCGTCCAAAAAACAAAAAATCAGGCTATTCAAAGCGGATTTCGTTCATTGATCTTGATGAATACCGAGTACACCAGATCGATTTTTATAATCGACGTGGTGATCTAGAAAAAACATTGAAATTTCGTGAGTTTCGTCGGTATGAGAGTCGTTTTTGGCGTGCTCATGTGATGATTATGGTCAACCTACAGACAGGCAAATCAACACGTCTTTCCTGGGATGAGTACAGGTTTAACAGCGGCCTAACCCCGCGTGACTTTACTCCTCAGGGGCTTCCCAAAGCCAGCCGATGACTCTGAGAACGATTATTTGCCGTGCCGCAGCTCTGATGCCGGCGGCTTTTGTTTGCCTCGTCGCTTTAAAAGCGCCTGTTGCAGCTGAAAGTGCTGTAAAGCAACGGGGCGAAGCGACCTTTGAAGCAAGCTGGTATCCACGATCAGCCGCTTTTGGTGGCCAGAAAAACAGCTTTTTTCATGTCGAGGTACAACCTGAATTATCAGTTTTTGACGATACCACTGAATGGGTCTTAAAGCCTCGGATCAGCGGTGGCACAGCGGGAGTTGGTGTAGTTGATTTTCGTGAGGCGCATGTCACTAGCCGTATTGGAGAGATGGATGTATTGGTTGGAAATACGATTCTCTTTTGGGGTAAGGTTGAGAGCTACAACCCAGTGGATGTCGTCAATAGCCTCGATTATGGTCGTGGCTTAATGCGAAGTGAAAAACTTGGTGCGCCAATGGCTCAAGTCTCTTTGCCGATAGGCTCAGGGCAGTTGGACTTGCTTGCCATCGATTTTGTTAAAAACATATACCCGGGCCAAGCGCTTCGCGAACGTGTTGGGACAAGGTTTGGGAAACAGATAATCTTTTCTGGGGGAGCCTCAAAAAATGACATTGGACAGGCGGCGCGATGGTCGGCTTACTACGGCGATGTAGACCTTGGTTTAAGTTGGTTCCGTGGCATTGGCAATGCACCCCGTCTAACGGCACAATCCAATGGCACTTTACGGCCCGATTATAGCCGGATCAATCAAATGGCGCTGGATATCCAATATCTGTGGGGCGACACTGCTTTTAAGGGGGAGCTTATTCACCGCAAAGGCCAATATGACAGGATTGGTACCTTTAAAAAATACCGTGCAGGGGTTTTGGGGCTGGAACATAGTTTTTACGATATTGCGAACAGTGGTAGTGATCTCGTTCTCCTCACAGAATATGCCTTTGACAGTCGAAATAGCTTATCGCATACGGGCTTTCAGAATGATTTGACCATAGGTGCGCGCTGGCTGAAGAACGATATTGATGATACAGAGGCGTTGGCGCTCCTCAGCCAAGATCTGGATAACAAAGCGCAACTCTTAACTATTAGTATAGATAGACGGATTAATGACCGTGTTACCTTTCAAACCAGTTTGCGTCTTCCATCACGCTTTCATCGTGATCCTAACAGTTCAGTATTGGCAAAAGAAACCGCTATTATTGCCGCGTTGACATATAGATATTAGGATTTACTGAATCAGTCTATGGTTGTTTATACTAATTAGAAATATAAGTTGGATAATTCAAAATTCAGAGACTTAGGGGGCATGTAATGGTACAATCAACAGCTAAAATTGACATGCCAGCTTTACAACGAGCGCGGGGTGAAATTGATCTTGCGGTGGTAGCAGGCAGGCTTGATCGGTTCTATCAATCGGGTTCATCAAAGATATTTATGCCAAAAACCTATGCAACGACTCTCGAGGCGGTGTTAGTTAATACCGCAGGTGGTCTTGCCGGAGGTGATGAATTTGATGTCAAACTGACAGCTGACGGTGACACGCATTTGACTGTTTCTACTCAAACAGCTGAACGTGTGTATAAGGCATTAGGCCCTGATAATGCGAAAATGCGGATTGAAATTACACTTACCGGATCAGCCAGCCTGCATTGGCTTCCGCAAGAAACAATTATGTTTGATGGCGCTGGATTTTCGAGGCATTTGAATGTTAAAATGGATGAAGAGGCTAGCTTTCTTGCGAGCGAAATGATGGTTTTTGGGCGGACGGCAATGCGCGAATCGGTGAAGCAAGGGCGTGTCTTTGACCAATGGAGGATCCACCGCGGCAACAAATTAATTCATGCTGAAGCCCTGCGTCTTGAAGGAGATATTGCTGGCAAGTTAGATAATTTGGCTAGTGGGGCTGGTTGCGTCAGTTTTGCAACAACATTATTTATCGGTCGGGACTATGAAGAAAAAGCCAATGCGGCGCGGGAATTTTTCAAATTTTATCATGATGTTAAAACGGCAATCTCGGCATGGGATGGTAAATTGGTAGTCCGGAGTGTTGGCGGTGATACGGCTCGGCTCAAAAAGGTGATGGTAAGATTTATGTTGCATCTTCGTCGGATCGAGAACCCCCGTGTTTGGAATTGCTAGGCCCATGTTTGAGAAGCATGAAACCATTGGGTCAGAACACAAGGAGAGTTAGCTGATGAAATTAACCCCACGTGAGAAAGACAAATTGCTGGTCAGTGTAGCCGCCATGGTTGCAAAAGGCCGATTGCAACGGGGCGTTAAGTTGAACTACCCTGAAGCAATTGCCTTAATCACAGATTTTGTTGTCGAGGGGGCGCGTGATGGCCGCAGTGTCGCTGATTTGATGGAAGCAGGTGCGCACGTCATTAAGCTTGGTGACTGTATGCCCGGTGTCGCTGAAATGATTAATGATGTCCAGGTTGAGGCAACGTTTCCCGATGGCACCAAACTTGTAACTGTTCATCACCCGATCCGCAAAGCGTAACCTATTGCAGATAAAAAATGACGAAAGGAAATCTCATGATCCCCGGAGAAATTATCGTTGCGGATGGCGATGTCATCCTGAATGAGGGGCGCTCATCCATTACTCTTAGCGTTGCGAATACTGGTGATCGGCCGGTGCAAATTGGAAGCCATTACCATTTTGCTGAAACCAACGCGGCACTTGATTTTGATCGAAAGAGTGCACGTGGAATGAGGCTGGATATTGCTGCTGGAACAGCGGTGCGATTTGAACCGGGCCAGTCGCGTGATGTTCAATTAATACCAATGGTGGGTGGACGACGGGTTTTTGGCTTTAATGCCCAGATTATGGGAGATCTTTAGATGTCAGCAAAAATTTCGCGTAGCATTTATGCTGATATGTATGGACCCACCACCGGTGATAAAGTGCGGCTCGCCGATACTGACTTGATCATCGAGGTTGAGCGCGACCTGACGCATTATGGTGAAGAAGTGAAGTTCGGTGGTGGTAAGGTTATTCGTGATGGTATGGGTCAATCGCAAGTGACGCGAGCTGGTGGTGCAGTTGACACCGTTATTACCAACGCGTTGATCGTTGATGTGTCTGGCATCTACAAGGCCGATCTTGGGCTAAAGGACGGGAAAATTTGTGCCATTGGCAAGGCCGGTAACCCCGATACCCAGCCGGAAGTAAATATAATCATTGGCCCGGGAACTGAAGCAATTGCGGCTGAGGGGCATATTCTGACCACTGGCGGTTTTGATAGTCACATACATTTCATTTGCCCACAACAGATTGATGATGCTCTCAATTCTGGGCTGACCACGATGCTTGGTGGCGGAACTGGTCCGGCGCATGGCACCCTGGCGACCACTTGTACACCGGGCAGCTGGCATATAGGCCGGATGCTGCAGGCAGCTGATGGGTTTGCGATGAACCTTGCCTTTGCGGGCAAGGGGAATGCATCACTTCCTGAAGCACTGGAGGAACAAGTTATCGGTGGAGCTTGTGCCCTAAAGTTACATGAAGATTGGGGCACTACACCGGCAGCGATTGATACTTGTCTTTCTGTTGCCGATGCAATGGATGTGCAAGTGATGATCCATACTGATACTCTTAACGAAAGTGGATTTGTTGAAAACACCGTAAAGGCAATGAAACAGCGTGTGATCCATGCTTTTCACACCGAAGGAGCTGGTGGTGGTCATGCGCCTGACATTATTAAAATTTGCGGCGAACCTTTTGTTATACCATCATCGACAAACCCAACTCGTCCCTACACAGTCAACACATTGGAAGAACATCTAGATATGTTGATGGTTTGCCATCACCTCGACAAATCAATTCCGGAGGATGTTGCTTTTGCTGAAAGCCGTATTCGGCGAGAAACAATCGCGGCTGAAGATATTTTGCACGATATGGGGGCATTTTCGATTATCGCATCCGACAGTCAAGCGATGGGTCGGGTTGGTGAGGTTATTATTCGAACATGGCAGACCGCACATAAGATGAGAGTCCAGCGCGGACGGCTGCCTGAAGAAAGTGGTGAGAATGACAATGAGCGCGTCAAACGCTACATTGCGAAATATACAATTAATCCGGCTATTGCACATGGTATCGCCAGCCATATCGGGTCCATTGATGTGGGTAAGCGGGCTGATCTGGTGTTGTGGAAACCGTCATTTTTTGGGGTGAAGCCTGAAATGGTGCTGCTTGGTGGCAGTATAGCAGTGGCCCAGATGGGCGATCCCAATGCCTCGATTCCAACCCCTCAACCTGTTTATACCCGTCCAATGTTCGCCAGCTTTGGTCGTTCGATTGAACATTCGTCTGTTACTTTTGTCAGTGATGCAGCTCAGACCGAAGGCATAAAAACACAATTGGGTCTGGCTAAATCCACATTACCAGTTAAACAAACACGCGATATTTCGAAGGCTGATATGGTTCATAATAGCCATTGCCCTGACATTGATGTTGATCCTGAAACCTATGAAGTGCGTGCTGATGGCGTCTTGTTGACTTGTGAGCCAGCGAGTGAACTGCCAATGGCGCAGCGGTACTTTCTTTTTTGAAACGGGAGCAAAGAATGGTTCAGGTGAGCAATACTATGTTGTTAAATGCAACTCACATACACCGCGATGTTACTCGGCGCGATGGTGATATGCTTGTCACGTTAGATTTTGAAGCTCGGTTTTTGCGTCGAAAACGGCTTATGACAGACTGTGGAAATGGGTTTATGGTTGATCTTGCAGAGACGGTTTCGCTTGATGCGGGCGACGCGTTTGTATTGGAGGATGGACGCCAGATTGTAATTCAAGCCAAGAGTGAAGCGGTTGTAGAAATCCGTCATGAAGCGATTGCGAAGATTGCTTGGCATATTGGTAATCGGCACACCCCATGTGAAATCAGGCCTAATCATTTAATTATTCGCTGTGACCATGTATTAGAAGATTTGTTAATTCGACTTGGGGCTAACTTGGTCAACGTTATGGCCCCTTTTAATCCTGAGGGCGGCGCCTATGGTATTGGCCGCACGCATGCCCAGGACCACAATCACTCTTAAGGGCATACAGTCAGTGATGGACAATCGTAATGACAAAGCTGACTGACAATTCCAGAATGGCTTGCAATCTAGGTATCAATAGTCCCAATTCTGGTCATCAAATACAGTTATTGGCCGCAATGTTTTCTCCGTCTTTTCCTATTGGAGCGTTTTCTTATTCTCATGGAATGGAGATGGCGATCAACGCTGGCGTTATTTGTGATTGTGGATCATCGTGTGACTGGATCGAGACTTGTCTTATTGGTGGCAGCGGGCGCAACGATGCGATCCTAATGGCAAATAGCCATAAAGTGGTGTTTAAGGATTTAAAAAATGTCAAAGGTGAGAAAGTTGAACCCAATACGAAGATTAAAGAGATAAACGATCTTGCTTTTGCACTATCAGCAGGTGCTGAACGGGCGCTGGAAAGCCGTGAATTGGGTGCTAATTTTATCCGTATTGTCAAAGAAGTTTATCATGTGGATATGGAACTCTTACTTCCTGTTGCGTATCCAGTTTCTCTTGGCATAGCAACTCAACGCCTTGGTTGCGAATTACCTCTTAGCATTACATTTTTTTTGCAAAGTTTTGTAACTAATTTGATTTCGGTGGCGGTGCGGACTGTACCTCTTGGACAGTCCGATGGACAGATTATGCTGGCTCATTTGATGCCTGTTATAACGGCTGTTGCTAAAGAGGCAACAACGGCACCACTGAATGATATTGGAGGCTACGCGTTATTGGCGGATCATGCAGCTATTCTCCATGAAACATTAGAGCCGAGGATTTATCGAACATGACATTTTCAAATTTAACAAATAAAGAGCAAATATCTGGTGATTTCAGACGAAAAACTGCGCGTCGCAACGGACCTCTTCGAGTGGGTATTGGTGGGCCGGTTGGAGCAGGAAAAACTAGTCTGACCGAAGCTCTATGCCGAAATCTTGCTCCGCGTATTTCCATTGGGGTGATTACTAATGACATTTATACACGCGAAGATGCTGAATATCTAATGAGGGTTCAAGCGCTGCCCATTGAGCGTATTCGCGGTGTTGAAACGGGGGGATGTCCGCATACGGCAATTCGGGAAGATGCATCAGTTAATTTAGCAGCGGTGGCTGATCTTCGCGCTAATTTTCCAGATTTAGATGTTATTCTAATTGAGTCTGGCGGTGATAATTTAGCAGCAACATTCAGCCCTGAGCTAGCCGACCTCACAGTCTATGTAATTGATGTTTGCATGGGTGGAGATATACCGCGCAAAAAAGGCCCGGCGCTTTCAAAATCAGACATGCTTTTAGTTAACAAGATAGAGTTGGCGCCGCACGTTGGTGTAGACATTGAATTGATGCGTAAAGACACCGCGGCCGTGCGTAATGGGAGGCCCTTTGTTTTTGGCTCAATGCGAAAAGATGACGGTGTTATAGAGCTGGCAGATTTTATTATCCATGAGGGCGGAATTAAGGGTTAGAGGTATAAAGCCTTTAAAATAAAGTAATCAAAGCTTATTGATTTTTAATGAAAACTAAAGGTGTTTAGCAATGTCGTTTCAAACTGCCTTTGATTTTGTACCTTTAGATGGCCGTCGTTCGAATGAAAAGCCGCGGAAATCTGGTATTACAATGGTGTCAGACTATCAATTGGGATTAGCTGGCCTTGCTGATCTGATCGAGGTTTCTGGTCATTACATCGATTTTTTTAAGATTGCTACCGGGACATCAAGGCTGTTTAGTAAGTCGCATCTTTTAGCCAAAATAAAGATGTTAAGAGAGAATAATATTCGTCCGTTTTTAGGTGGGCAGTTTCAGGAGTATGTGCTTCATACAATGGGGATGGAGGCAATGCCGCAGCATTTGGCTGAGGCGCGCAAAGTTGGCTTTGATATTGTTGAAGTCTCGGACAATATGGTTCAACTTGGCCAAGGATGGCGGAAACAACTTTTTGATATGATCCGTCAGCATGGTATGTACCCAGTTGGGGAGATCGGTGACAAACGTATTAGTTCATCAATTACAGCGGTTATTGATGAGGTGAACGAGGTTTTGGAAATGGGTGCTGATTTTGCCCTAATTGAAGCGGCTGAGCTGATGCATGGTGGCACCCCAAACGAACGTTTGATAAAAACACTACGCGCGCAGGTGGATATTAGCCGTTGCATTTTTGAATTAGCAACGCCGCGCGTTGGCAGCACCACGGTGCAGATTTATTCTGGCAAAAAATTTTTAGTGAAAACATTTGGACCAGATGTAAATCTCGGTAATGTCACCCCCGATGTCGTTATCGAAACCGAGACAACGCGCCTTGGTCTTGGGTCGGCTGGGCCACTGGATTTTCTCGAAGATAAGGCCAGCTCAGAGGCAAATTAGGCCTGGCTATTTTTACTAACGCTGATGAACTATGCTCAGGAAAAAGCTTTAGAGACCAACAATTGTTTTTAATCGCGAAAATTTTCATATTGTAATGGCAAATTTAGATCCATGGCTTTGATCATGTTCATAGTGGCTTGTAAATCATCTCGCTTTTTTCCTGAAACACGTATGTCATCACCTTGAATTGACGCTTGAGTTTTCAGTTTGGCACCTTTAATCGCCTTTACAATTTTTTGTGCAATATCCCGCTGCACGCCCTGACGTACCAAGACTGTTTGCCGAATTGCGTTACCGCCAGCTTGTTCAGGCTTTTCAAATTCCAAGGCCTTGGTGTCCACACCCTTACGGGTTAGGTGGGTAACAAGTAATTCCTCTACCTGGCGCCGTTTCAGTTCATCATCAGCCTTGATCAGGATGGCCTCATCAGTACGCGACACTTCACATGAACTTCCTTTGAAGTCATAGCGCACCTGCATTTCCCTCGTAACTCCCGCTAGCGCATTTTCAACCGACGTGTTGTCAACTTTACTGACAATATCAAAACTTGGCATGCTACTGCCCCCTTTCAATCAATGCTGACTATAAATCTAGCAAAAGGCTGCCTGCGGGGCAAACAATTGACTTGGCCTGGCATTTTGATACTTTGTTCGGTGGTTAGCAATAGCGTTCAGCACCGTCCCATTGTGCCAAGGAATAGCGATCGCCATGCGCCCAGCCGATCCTTAGCACAGTTTCAATACGTTTCATATCTTCTCCCGAAAGGGGTTTTTCTGCCCCGCTTAAATTCTCGCGGAAATGGTTAACTGACCGCGTGCCTGGGATCGGGATGATATGAGGGCCTTTGTGCAACAACCAGGAGATCGCAAGTGCGGCTGCACTCATGCCAAATTCTTTGGCTAGTTCTCGAAACCCTACCGTTGCTGCAATGTTAGCTGATAAATTTGGCTCATTAAAGCGTGGATTGGGCTTCAGGAAGGGGGCCGCTTGAGCCGTTTCAAACGAATGCGGTCGGTCAGTTAGAAGCGATCGACCAACAGGTGAAAAAGCCACAAGGGATACACCTAAATCTGCAGTAGCCTGCACAAGCCCCATTTCGGGGCTACGAACAGAAAGTGAATATTCGGATTGAACGGCGGCTACCTCATGAATAGCAGCAGCCTTATACAGCGTTGTTGGAGATATCTCACAAAAGCCAAAAGCCCGAATTTTTCCTGCTTTTACGAGCGCTGCCAGCGTTTCGGTTACCTCTTCGATGTCAGTATCGGGATCACGGCGGTGTATATAGAATAAATCGATATGATCAAGACCAAGCCGCGCCAGTGATTTGTCTAATTCCGCTTTAATATGGGCGGGGCTGTTATCGAAGTAACGTCGACCAGTATCTTTATCACGTTTAATTCCAGCCTTTGTTGCGATGTGGAACAACTTGTCTTTTTGCTTGCCCTGCTTTTTCAGAAAATTTCCAATAACTTGTTCAGCTAAGCCGCTTCCATACACATTGGCCGTATCAATGTGACTAACTCCATAATCAAGGGCAGTTCTCAGTATGTCATGTGACTGATTTTCGGTTGTCTCACCATAAAAGTTGGTAAATGACATAGCGCCAATGCCGATTGCTGAAATTTTTCGTCCTGTTTTACCAATCTGTCTTTTTTGCATAACGCGCTTCCTTACATATCCGTTGGAATATAGGTTTTATTGTAAGCGGCTTAATTTGAGTGATTAACGTGTAGATAAAAAAGCTAACCCAAAAGATACATGGCATTTTCGATTAATGCCTAGCAAATATTTCACGGGCTTTCCGCCTCTTCAAGTGATAAATGAAACTAATTGAGATTGTGTGGCTACTGACAATGTAGCAGTGGTGTGGTAAATTTCTCTTGTTCAACATCATCAAACATAGCTCTTTTAAGTTTTGATTACTTTTATGAACACATTGTTTTACTCAGTCGTATAACGGTCAAATGAAATGAGGTTGTTATGGGATCCATGATACGTCTTACCGCATCAGACAGACATGAATTTTCAGCTTATCTTTGTGCCCCTGAAGGACCATCTAAAGGCGGTATTGTAGTTATTCAAGAAATTTTTGGTGTCAACTCGCACATCAAAGAGGTGACTGACCGAATTGCAACTGCGGGTTATCTTGCCATTGCACCTGCTTTATTCGATCGCATTAAGCCGGACATCACTCTTCAGTATGATGATGAAGGTGTTTCAAAAGGGCGGCGATTTAAAGATGAGACAGATCCAAACAGTGAATTGGATGTTAAAGCGGCACTTGACCATGTGAGATCGGCAGGCAATGTTGCCGCCCTTGGGTTTTGTTGGGGAGGGTCACTTGCATGGCGTGTGGCAACTGATGAAACAAGCCGCCTTGCTGCTGCAATTAGTTATTACGGTGGCGAGCTTCCATCTCTTGCATCACGGATGGCGGCCTGTCCTTTCATGGCTCATTTTGGCATTCATGATGGATCAATCCCAGAAGAGGGGGCCCGCGCATTCGCCTCAGCTCAGCCAATGGTTGAAACTTATTTTTATGATGCCGGACACGGTTTTAACTGCGATCATCGCAGCCAATATGACGCTAGTGCTGCGCAAACCGCGTGGCGTCGTTCGATGACATTTCTCGCCAAACACATGAATTAGTTTTTGTTTTAACTATTTTTGATCTTGGTATTTTGAGCTTTTTTTGGATGGGGTGAGCATGCTAGCCGCCAAAAAGATTGTTAAAACATTAAAGGTATTCTCTGATGGCTGAAAAAGAAGCTCGGGCTCGGCCTCAAAGCCGCGCCACTTATCGCCGCTTTGCATCATTTGCAACCCGTTGGCGTGATAATGATCAATATGGCCATATGAACAACGCAGTTTATTATGAGTTGTTTGACTCAGCCGTGAATAAATTTCTCATTGAAACTAGCATTCTCGATATGGCAGGTGCCAATACTGTCTTTTTGGTTGCATCATCAGGCTGTAATTATTTTGACGAGGTTGCCTACCCGAGTGAGGTAGAGATTGGCCTTTCGGTGAGTCGTTTAGGTTCCAGTGCAGTTACCTACCAACTTGGGTTGTTTATTGCTGGCGCCGAACGAACCGCTGCAACAGGCACATTTATCCATGTGAATGTTGATACTAAAACGAAACGACCATGCGCCATTGATGACTCAATCCGCGCCAAATTTGCTGATTTGGTTGTTGGCTCTGCAATTGACACGCATTGATTTCAGGGCTTTTGCTCAACTATTCGACGCCTTCAATAATTCGGACATCACGAACAGCCGCATTACCGAGTGCGTCTAATGCTTTTTTGTAGCCCTGGCTATCATGTGCTTTAATCGCGGCGTGGATACTCGCAAAGGCACAAATCACTGTCCTATCTGTCCCGCCAGCTTCAAAAGCTATATTTGCGACCCCGCGGGCAAGATATTGGCCTCCACAGGCCTGAATAGCTGGTCCCGCCAGCGCGGCATAAGCCGCAAGTTTTTCTGTATCAGAGATGGTGTGATAAATGGTGATCCAGTAAGCTTTTAGCATCTGTTAGTCCTGAGCAAGTGATGTTTCTCATCTTAAGTGAAATACGATATAAGCCTTTCAGGCTGGCGGTTCACCAATAACCGTACAGCGCTCCATGTACCGAGGTTCATCGTCAGGATAATCCATCACCGCGAAATGCATCATCGAACGATTATCCCAAATCAGCAAATCTTTTTCGGTCCATCGATGTCTATACAAAAATTGAGGTTGAGTTGAATGATGATACAAAAACTCCAAAATGGCCTTGCTTTCGTTAACATCAAGTCCATCAATGTGTGACGTAAAGCCCGGATTGACAAACAGGCTTTTGCGCCCTGTTTCGGGCTTGGTGCGAACTAATGGATGCCGTGCGCAATTAGCTCCATCCATATCCCCTTCAACCACGACGGGTTTCGCATATTGTGTACGGGCCGCCACTTCAAAATCATGCCATGCGAAAAGCGGAGCGAGAATGGCTTTCATTCCGTCACTCAAAGCGTCATAAGCTGCGGCCTGATCGGCAAAAATAGTGTCTCCACCCACAGGTGGAATAGTTTTGGCGTGGAGCAACGATGCCTGAGCTGGACGATTACGAAATGACACATCCGAATGCCAATAAGTGCCAGCCCCTTTTCGCCCTTTTGGCGTTCCATCTTTACCAACCTGATTAGATACGCGGTAAATTTCTGGGTGATCAGGGTGAATATAGCGGCTCACTGTGTCTTGCAGTGGGGTTTCACGCGGATCGCCAAACAGTGGGCCAAAATGTTGTGAAAGTGCAATGTGCTGCTCGCTGGTCAAATTCTGCTCGTGGATAACCATTAGCCCGCCAGCATCGTTCCATGCACCCACAAGATCTTGGGCTAAATTGTCACTAAATCCTGCCGAGAGATCGAGACCAAAAATCTCAGCGCCGAACCCCCGTGTTAATGGTTTTATTTGGTAATCCATTTTTGTGATCCGTCCTCACCTTTATATATTTCTGTAAAATGGCCCGGTCTTAAAGTTAATCTGTTGCCTCAATAATGCGAATACCTCGGATTGCCCCCCCGTCAAGTGCCGCAAGTGCCGCTGCGTAACCGGGGCTGTCATGTGCCGCGATGGCCGCGTCAAGCGAGTCAAATTCAATCAGCACAGTCCGCTCACTTAAGCCTCCCTCATAGGTTTTTTCCGGAATGCCCCGCGCCAGAAACCTTCCACCACCGGCGCTAAGCGCGGGACCGGCAAGGGCGGCGTAGGCCGATAATTTATTGTCATCAAGGACTTTCTCATATGTACTAATCCAATAAGCTTTTGGCATTTTTTTATTCCATTTCACCCGCGAATTAAATCAAAAAAACATCCAGCTTTGCGGGATCAAACCTGGATATCAGCCTATTATGGGCATCGACGCTATGAAATCGCGTTAACCAATAAGAAAAGTTTGGCAGGCACTGTGCGGAATTACAACTGGAAAATATTTGCGTGTTTGGTCGGTTTTGGTAATGTATTTTCTGAAGATAGGGTCTCAAGGGGCGCATTAGACGTATCACATTCTGTGGACTTGCAAATGTTAGCAGAAACGCCGCCAGAAATTTGAATGGTAATGGATTTGGACTAACGCTGACCGTCTATACAAATCGATTTATAGCTGTAAGAAAAATGGGGGCTTAGCCAATGTCTAACAATAACATCCAAGACTTAATAAGTCCCCACGTTCAAGGCTTTTTTCACTCGTCAAGTAATACGATTAGCTATGTGGTGCAAGACCAAAATAGTAACGCCTGTGCGGTCATTGATAGTGTCCTTGATCTTGACTATGCGTCTGGAACGATTGGTTACACCCATGCAGATGTGATCATTGATTTTATCGAAACACATCAATTATCACTAGAATGGCTGATAGAAACGCATGTTCATGCTGATCATTTGTCAGCAGCGCCGTACATTCAACAACAGCGTGGCGGCAAAATTGGAATTGCCAAGCAGATTGTTGAAGTGCAGCGGGTGTTTGGCAAAATGTTCAATGCTGGCACTGAATTTCAACGTGACGGTAGCCAATTTGATTTTTTATTCAATGATGGTAGCCAGTACACGATTGGCGGCATGTCTGTTTCTGTGATGCATACTCCGGGTCATACACCAGCCTGCATGACGCATGTTATCGGTGACGCGGCATTTGTTGGTGACACATTGTTTATGCCTGACGGCGGGACTGCCCGAGCTGATTTTCCCGGTGGTGATGCTGCCCAGCTTTATCATTCCATCCAGAGAATTCTCTCACTTCCCGAGGAAACCCGTATTTTCGTTTGCCATGATTACGGTCCCAATGGCCGCGATGTAGCGTGGCAAACCACTGTTGGTGAGGAACGCCTGAAGAATATCCATGTCGGAAACGGAGCTAGCGAGGCAGAATTTGTTGCAATGCGGGAAAAGCGTGACGCTACTCTCGCGATGCCAAGCCTGATTATGCCGTCCATTCAGGTGAATATGCGGGCAGGGCATATGCCGGCCAATGAATCGAATGGTGAGATCTATCTAAAAGTTCCTTTGTCAGGACTTCGTAAGGAACGTTCGAACTAATAGTAGTGAGTGATATGACTTATTGTATTTATTTATATTTTTTAATAAAGCTTTCAAAGCGGACTGCTCCAACCCAATCTTTTGAATGGGTTGCATTTGCTGGCTAGCTGATTTTTGTGCAGCGAATTACCGAAGCGCCGTTATCTGGGGGCCGCAATGTCCTCTTTTTTCTTGCTAATAGCGCGGTCCCACCCTTAGCATGAGAGAATATAGGTGAAGACTGAAAGCCCGGATCAAGGATTTCACAATATGAGTCTGGATTATAACGCTCCACTTGATTATTTGCCGCGCATTAAAAGTTATTATCTGGGCCTTGGATATGGCAAGCCCTATCAATGGGCTCGGCAAGATGATGTGCCATTTACCCAACTTGAAAAGCCACTGAGTGATGCCAAAATTGGTATTGTAACCACCGCGTCACTTTTTGATCCGAAAAATGGTGATCAGGGGCCTCTCGCACCCTATAATGGCAGGGCCAAGTTTTTTATAAGTTATGCTGAACCAATATCCCCATTTCCTGATGTGCGCGTCTCGCATATAGCGATTGACCGAGCACACACTACCGCAAGTGATACAGCGAGCTATTTTCCCCTTGCTGCGATGCTTCGCCTTGCAGATGCAGGCCATATTGGCTCAGTTTCGAAGAATTTTTACGGTTTGCCAACAAATCGGTCGCAGCGTGTTACCAAGCAAACAGACTGCCCCCTATTATTATCGCTCTGCCTGGAGGATGATGTTGACGCTGTTGTGATGGTGCCTAATTGTCCGGTATGTCATCAATCAATGGCACTAGCATCTACCCATCTGGAAGCAGCTGGTATCCCAACTGTAATTATGGGATGTGCCAAGGATATTATCGAACATGTTGGTGCGCCTCGGTTGCTGTTCAATGATTTGCCGCTTGGCAATGGAGCTGGGTTGCCGCATGATCAACCATCGCAGGATTTGGCCGCTAGAATGGCAGTCGATTTGCTGGTTACGGCTACCGCGCCGCGCACAACACAGCAATCTTCCCTGATATGGTCTGGTGCGGCAGATTGGAAAAAGGATTATTCCAATATTGCGCTGCTATCAGATGAGGAGATTGCCTACCGTCGCGCCGAATTTGATGCAGTGAAGGACGATGCGGCAAAGCTCAAATCGGCCCTTTAAACACCCATGATATTTAGGGTGTTGCTTGGGCTTGGCGATCCAGCGTTCGGTAATTTTTTTTGGTAAAGCCTTTTTCAGGCCAGTTCAAAGATTGTTTTTTAATTTTTTGGTTTTGGCAATTTTTCGATTTCCACTTTAAGGGCTTTGGCGGCTTCACTTTCTGGATTCAAAATATCCTGCAATTTTTGCCATGCTGTTTGTGCTTGTTCAGTGTCACCAGATAATTGGGCAAGATGTCCTTTGAAAAACAGAATTTGTGGGTTGTTTGGCGCAATCCTTTCACCCTTTGTAAGAACCAGTTTTGCTCGCTCAAGTTCGGCTTTTGTGGTTCCCATGTTCAGAATTTGCTGAAGCAGGGCAAGTTTGAGATCAAGATTTTCAGGTGTATATTTTGCGCCATTAGTAAGCGCATCAAGTGCATTTTCTGCTTTGCCGAGCGCATTGTAGGCGCGAGCGAGGCGCATCCATCCATCAGTGTCATTGGGTTCTTCTACAAGCCGGTCATGAAGACGCTGAACCATACCGGCAATCATCTCATTCTGCTCTTCCTCTGTCATTAAGGCGGCATCAGCTAACGCTGATGCATCGGGGCCAGTCAGTTCGGCAGTGTTTGACAGATCAAGGGGTATGTTTCCCGCTTCGGCAGCACTTTTTATATTGGCGCGAACAGTCGAAATCCATGGTGCGTTCGGTTGCGATTTGGCAAGAAGATTCTGCCACAGCCGGATGGCACTTGCATTGTCGCCATCTTGAAATGCGGCAAGACCTGCGAGGAACATGGCGCGAGGCTCGCTTGGGTTAGCTTCAAGAACCGTTTTGATAAGGGCACGCGCCGGCAAGGTTATTTGGCCATCGGCAGCGCGACTAAAAGCTTCGGCAAGCATCGCCATGATGCTGGGATCGCTTTGGGTAATGTCAATAGCAGTGCGTAAGGCTCGAATTTCTGTCTCACTGTCACTAAGTGCACTGGCGGCCTGTGCTAGCGAAAGCCATGCTTTGACATTTTGCGGTGATTGTTTGGTTGCGCTAATTGCTTTTTTAAAAGCGTCGGCGGCTTCACTCTGGCTTTTATTCGCATTAGCTTGGGCTGCGGCAATTTCGGCGCTTCGGTTGGCAATTGGTTGGTCAGAGCTTCGCGGGCTGCCAAGGCCAAGATAAACGGAGGTAGAAAGTGCGGGCACCAGCAGGCTGAGCATAATAATGCGCGGCGTAAAAAAATATTGGTTTTCATGTTGCTGCTGGTCCATATCCAATGTTAAAGCCAGCAATCGTCTATCTATTTCATGGCAGGCATTGGCATGTTCTTTGGCGCTGATAGTTCCATTCTGCTGCTCGCTATCACGTTGCTTACGTTCATTCTGTAAAAGATCAATTTGCTGGTAAAGTTGGATAGTTTGATCGCTGCCCTGCATGTGCGTGCGGCCACGCTTAATGATCCAGAGCATTAAACCCGTCAGGCCAATGCCGCAAATAATTGTGCCAGTGATCATTGGCAAGCTGGCAAAAGACAGATTTTCTAGCATCTGTTCAATCATTTTTTGTGCCTGTCCTTTTCATTGCTGTTTGCACTGTTGCGGGTAATCAGCATGGTCTCAATACGAGCGTGGTCTGAGGCCCCAAGGTCAGGTGAAGCGGGAATAGGAAGGCTCCGACGGGCTAGCACAATTATCGACACACCAAGTCCGAAGAACCCAATCGGAGCAAGCCACAAAAATGCCGTACCCCTGTCAAGGGGCGGGTTGAATAACACGTAATCTCCGTATTTCTGCCGAATCTGGTCAATGATAACTTCATCACTACGTCCGGCAGAAATCTGGCGGCGCACCTCAGTCCGAAGATCACGCGCAAGATCGGCATCACTATCGTCAATGGATTGGTTCTGGCAAACCAAACAGCGGAGCTGTTTTGAAAGAGCGCGCGCGCGCGCCTCGAGTTTTGGATCGACAAGTATTTCCTCTGGCGTGATTGCCAAGGCTGGTGTTGTTCCGACTGTGAATACCGTTGTGGTTAATGGCGTCATTATCATTACCGCCAAAAAAACACTAAAACCAGCCGCACGCCGGAGGGGCTTTGTTGGCAGAAATGGCAGATAGACTTTTATCAATCTTACTATGCGGTGGAATAAATGGGACATGGTTCCAAAATCGACGAATATCATGATCCGAGGTCCTCCAATGCTGGCATAATCGTGTTATCGATGATGCCCCGCGTAATTGGGCCAGCATGCCGGAGCACAACTACCCCATCCCTGTCCAATAAATAGGTTTCAGGAACACCATAAACGCCCCACCTTATGCCGTTGCGGCCATCAATATCCATGCCAATGGCCTGAAACGGGTTGCCAAACTGCTGCAAAAATTCTGCCGTATCTTCGCTGCGATCCTTATAGGCAATGCCAAAAATAGCAATATTTTTTGATATCATTTCGAGGGCTGGCGCCTCCACACGGCAGGGCGCACACCATGATGCAAAGAAATTTACCAACAAAGGCTGGCCGCGGAATTCGGTCAGCGTGACGCTGTTTTCGTTGTTGTGGTCTTGCTGCCTCAGCCGTGGCAGCGTTGTTTGTGGCGCTGGCTTACCAACAAGAACCGATGGCAATTGTGCGGGGTCACGGCTTCCCAATAATGTGCTGTAAAGCGCAATCGCCCCAAACAGTGCCAGGACGGCAAAAGCTAAAAGGGGCAATAAAAAGGACAGGCGAACCTTGCTCATCCCTTGCCGCCTCTAGAAAGGGGGGGTGCTGCCATATGAGTGTCTGATACGGCAACGCCTGTAATAGCTGCATTTTGGCGTCTGACAGTCCGTTGACGGCCAAAAACAGCTACAAGCCCGCCAACTGCCATGAGTGCGGCTCCTCCCCAGATCCAGCTAATCAAAGGTTTGTAGTAAAGTCGCAATGTATAGCCAATTTGGGCATCGCCATCGCCGAGGACGGCGTAATCATCACCGCGCAAGGTTGGCCGGATAGCTGCTTCAGTTGTAGTTTGCCGTTCGGCACTGTAGATACGTTTTTCAGGCCTTAAAACAGCAAATAAGTTTCCAGCTTCATCGCGATATTCCAATTGCGCGGCAACGGCCTGATAATTTGGCCCCTGAACCTGTTGTATGCCGGTAAACGTTATGTTTCGATCGGCTATTCTAATAACATCGCCGGGGTTTGCGCGCACCACTTGTTCGCTATTGAAAAGGCTATCACCAACCGCGCCAAGCATGAAAATAACGATGCCGAAATGTGCAACCCACATTCCGATCACATCGCGTGGAAGGCGCTTTAATCTAGCGCTGAAATTGGCCGATTTGGTGGGCCTAAGCTGTAGCCAAATATCAGCTCCGATACCCGCGCTTAGCCAGCCAATAAGTCCCAATGCAGCTAGGGGCCCAATGCCAAATCTCGCCTCAAAAGACAGCAATGCAATGCAGGCTATGGCGCCTCCAGCTAAGGCGCAGATCATAACTGGTTGTAAGCGCGTTGTTCTGCCGCGCCGCCATGCCATTACCGGTCCAATCGCCATGATCATCATTAAAATTGCCATAACTGGATTGAAGGTGGCGTCAAAATAGGGTGGGCCAACCGTAATGCGCGCGCCGGTTACCAATTCAAGACCAAGAGGGTAAAAGGTGCCAAGCAGCACAATGGCAGTGGCAACAATGAGTAACATATTGTTTGCAATAAGGGCACCCTCACGGCTTGTCAGAGTAAAATCTGCTGTGGTGAAAAGCTTTGGTCCACGCCATGCATACAGGGCTAGCGGAATACCAACAGCAAATAACAAAATCATCAGAACAAAAACACCTCGAGCCGGATCAGATGCAAAACTGTGAACTGATGTAAGCAAGCCCGACCGAACAATAAATGTACCAACCAACGATAAGGAAAATGCCATGATAGCAAGCAGCACGGTCCAGCTTTTGAGCTGGCCCCGTTTTTCAACGACGATCGCCGAATGTAGCAGGGCTGTGGCTGCAAGCCATGGCATCAAGGATGCGTTTTCTACAGGATCCCAAAACCACCAGCCGCCCCAGCCAAGTTCATAATAGGCCCACCAGCTTCCAAGTGCGATCCCGCAGGTAAGGGCGCACCAAGCCGCTATAACCCAAGGCCTCATCCATTTTGCCCACATCCTGTCAACCTCTCCGGTTATTAGGGCTGCAACCGCAAAGGCAAAGGCCATCGATAGGCCGACATAACCAAGATAAAGCATTGGCGGGTGGATGGCGAGGCCTGGATCTTGCAAAATGGGGTTAAGCCCCTTGCCATCAAGTGGAATTGTCGAAAGTCGTTGGAAAGGGTTTGATGTAAACAGGCTAAAAGCCAGAAAGCTAGCACTTACCATGCCTTGAATAGCGAGAATACGTGCTTTTAAGGCAATTGGCATAGTTCGGCCACCAAGTGCCATCAACCCGCCATAAATGACCAAAATTAAAATCCACAATAGAAGTGAACCCTCATGATTGCCCCACGTGCCCGAAATTTTATAGATCATTGGCTTGGTGGAATGGGAATGATTTGCTACCAGCGCCAGCGAAAAATCCGATGTAATGAAGCCCCAGACAAGGGCAGAAAATGAGAGAATGACGGCAAGCGTAACGCTGATCGCTGCCGCTGGTGCCACCAGCATCATTGCAATGTTTCGGCGCGCAGCCCCGAACAATGGCACCACGCTTTGTGCAAGGCTTAGGATAAATGCGGTGATCAACGCAAAATGACCAAATTCGGCTATCATAATCACAGTTGGCTTTCTAACAGTGACAGTTCATCAAAGATGCAAGCGGCGGTTTTCAGGACCAAATATGAAAACAGGTTAGCACAAAATGGTGTGGGGTAAAATAAACGCAATAGTTAGCCGGCGGGAGCAAGACGATATGTCGCACAAGTCAAATTTGTAGGATTTTATTTAGTTTTAACCGTAAAATAACCAAAATAGAATTATCGGCACAGTGGCGCTGGCTATAGCTGTGCTCAAAAGAATTGCTGATGCTGTGCGACCAGTGTAGGCACCGTAATGATTTGCCAGCATAAACACATTGGCAGCAACTGGAAGACAGCTTGAGAGGATTGCCACCTTCACCCAAAGTGGCTCTTGTCCTGGTATGCCTAAAAAGAACAGCGCTACCAAAAGGGGATGTAAAATGAGCTTTAGTAAGGATATCGCCGAAACTTCAGCCGCTGCGGCCCGAACCGGTTGTCCAAAAAGGGTTGCGCCAAGGGCGAAAAGTGCAACCGGTGCGGCGGCTCCAGCCAGTAAAGTGCCGAATTGTTGCGGAATTTGTGGCAAAATCAACCCCGATGCTGAAAATAGCAGGCCGGCAAGAACCGCAACAACCAGCGGGTTGGCAATCATGGTGAGGAAAATGCGTTTGATCGCGGCAATCGGTCCACCTTCATTGCCAGACACAAAACAGGCGGTAAGGGTTAGGAGTACAATTGTATCGGCAAATAGAATCAATGCCATCGGCAGCGCGGCTCCGTCACCAAAGGCCAGAATGGCAAGTGGGATTCCCATATATCCGTAATTTGGATATGCAACGTTCAATCCAAAAATACCGCTTTCTAAACGTCCAAGGCGAAACAAAAACTGCGCAATCAATGCCGCGGTCAAATAAATAATAATGGTGCTACTTTCATACCGCCAGATAAATCCCCAATTCAAAATGGCGGCTGGATCGCTAGCTGTAATCTTCAGAAACATAAAGGGCGGCAGGGTGACGTAAAAAGCGAATTTAGACATGGTACGTGCGCCAGCTACATCAATAAACCCTATGGCATGAGCTCCAAATCCAAGAAAGATCAGGGCAAAAAATGGGATCGAAATATTTAAGACGTCAAGCATGGAATAAAATGCCGCTTAGCTTATAGGTTGGTTTATCTAGCATGGTTTCAAGGTTGCCCGCTATGCCAGAGACCGCAGGAAGTAAAATTATCAGGCGCACAGCCTATCGGGGATCAGCACAGGGTACGATAGGCTGCAGTGCCGCTATCAAAAGCCTGCTCGACACGCGGTCCCCTAAGCCAGTCACCCGCAATAGCCATTTTTTTATCATCACTATAGGGTGGGGTGTTTTCATTGGCGACCTCTGTGACCTTGGCATAAAGCCAGCGATGCGCGCTAGCGTCAAGAATGGTGGGAAGTGGCTGTCCAGAAATTTTTTCCCAAATGGTACATAATTGGGCAATTACAGTTTGGCGATCTTCATCGCGGTATTGCTGACTCCACTTGCCGCTGGCCTGAATGGTTAGCGCAGAAGGAGTTGGTGGAATTAGGTCAGGTTGATATACGAAGCGCAAGGGTTCTGGCACTGCAAGGGAAATGCCAGCAGCCTCATTTCGTATTGGGAAAAATTGGTCTTGCGATTGGCCAAAAGGCTCGATGTCAGCTTCAAGGCCAAGCATAATGGTCCAACATGGATCATATTTTGCGAGTTCAGCGGTTGCAGCGAGATCCGGATAAATATTTGCTAGCATATGAGCTGTTTGCGGTGCAGGAGCGCTAACAATGGCTTGGCGGCCACAGGCAATCAAGCCGGCATCACTAAAGAACCCTATATTTGGTCCGATATGAGCAATGCGGGTTACTTCAATTTGTTGGCGGATTTCGAGACCGCGTGCCATGAATTGTGGTAGATCACTCATTGATTGAGTGCCAATTTGAACCGTTTTTGCTGGATCAATACGCCAGTCCTTCAAGATGCCGGCCTTGCGAGCATCAGCCAGTAATGCGGCAAATTCATTTCCTTTTGCTGTGACAAATTGGGCACCATGGTTGAAAAGAAAGCCATTCTTCCGGCGGGTTGAAACGCGCCCACCAAGACGCCGTCCCTTATCAACCACTAACACTGATTTGTTGTCTTTTTCTGCAAGTCTGGCGGCGGCGAGCCCAGCAATGCCGCTGCCCAGAATAATCAAATCATATGTATTCCCCTCCTTTGGGCGAGGTTTTCTTTTCTGTGTTGGTGACAGTTGTGACAATGGCATTGACTGGCTACTATGACATGGATTGCGTTGGCACCTTTATCAACTGGATCTTTAATGCTCGCGGGCTCGATGATGCATATCGGACAAGTCAGTGAAACGTTGATAGTGGGTGTTTGTATAGAGAAGCTAACACATTTAATGAGTGGGCCCCATATGAAAAGTGACCCGATTTTTTCATCTTATCTTGGTATAGATTGGTCCGGTGCCAATGCAAAAAACCATGCTGGACTGCAACTTGCTGTTGCCAAACCAGGGAAATCGGTGCCAAGACGAATGCGCCCACCGGTAGGCCGGTATTGGTCACGCTGTCAAGTTCTCGCGTTGCTAATTGAACACGCCAATGCCGCGGTTGGCAAGTTGCCGATTTTGGCAGGAATAGATTTTGCTTTTGCACATCCTTTTAGGATTAAACAAAGCGCTGATTTAAGTGTTGATGTCGCTTTAGAGGCTGGTGGCAATGGTTATTTTCCAGGCGCTGAGGACTCCCCAAAAACGGCTACAGAATTATGGGCTCTTGTTGAAAAGGTAAATTATAACCAGGTCGATCTATACGGTGGTGCTATGTTAAGGCACCCAAAATGGGGTGAGTATTATCTGGCACCGCCGGACTATAAAGCGCGTTACTATGAGAGCTGCCGCCGCCTTACCGAGATTGCTTCCCAAGCGGCTGGACGCAGCCCATCGCCAACATTTAAGGCGGTTGGGGCGGATAATGTGTCTACAGGATCGCTTGCTGGGATGCGACTGCTGCATCAATTAAAACAGAATCTTGGGGAGCGTCTATCGATTTGGCCATTTGATGACATTGTTGATGGTAAAACTGATCTGGTTCTTGTTGAAATTTTCCCAAGTCTGTATTTTCACCGACTTGGCATGGTGCCAGCAAAAAAGGCTGCCGCTGACCCGGCTTTTTTGAACAGGGCCTTGGCTGCTTATGACAGCAAGGGCGTCAAACCTGATTTTATTCCGATAGGAAACGACGCTGATGAGGCTGATGCGATCATTTCTGCGGCTGCCTTGCGCTATTTCAGCATTGCCTCAGGATTTGCTTTACCAGCCGCCGGCTTGGCAATAGCACGCCGCGAGGGATGGATTTTTGGTGTTCCTTATGATGTTTCAAGTTGAAGATCATTTTGACAAAACTTTGCTGTCTAACTATGTTCCGGTTGTTTTTATTTGTTGCAAAGCGCTAATTTGGCGCTCCGTCTCAGTTTTTTAATGGCATTCTCGCGTTTGCTTGCTTCTGACCTGCTGGCCGCATTTTCTTCGTAAACCAGTTGGACTGGCCTGCGGGAGGTGGTGTATTTGGCCCCTTTGCCGGCATTATGTGCGGCAAGCCGTTTCTCAAGATCAATGGTGATGCCGGTGTAAAGGCTACCATCACAGCACTCAATGATGTAGATTTGCCATCCCATGAAAGACGCTACTTTTTGCCCGTTGTTTTCAGCCAGCATAAAGCCTCAGCGAAGAATTGCCAGCCTATGGTAGTTTAGGTATGGCTGCTCCATCGTAATTTATCAGCTGTTGGACATCAGGCATGATGGCACGCTTTGAAGGGTTCGCGATATTGGCGTTGGTCCGGCTGATATGTGATGACTGATGTTGATGCAGTGGTAATTGGCGCTAGGGTGGCGGGGCTGATGTGTGCCAGCGAGGCAGGCAAGCTTGGCCGTCAGGTAATGCTGTTGGACCATGCACGTAAGTTGGGTGAAAAAATTCGGATTTCTGGCGGTGGCCATGGTAACTTCACTAATCTTTATACCGCACCGAAAGCCTTTTTGTCGGCTAATCCGCATTTCTGTAAATCCGCGCTTTGTCAATATGACCAGCATGATTTCATCTCATTGGTCAGCAAGCACAAGATTGCCTATCATGAGAAGAAACTAAGCCAGCTATTTTGTGATCAATCAGCGCGAGGGTAGATTTCATGTTACGCATGATTACGGCATCGTAAAAGCTCCTTCACTCGTTATCGCAACAGGTGGCCTATCGATTTCACAAATTGGAGCCACTGGTTTCGGTTACCAGATTGTACAGCAATTCAAAATAAATTATCTCAATCAAAGGCTCGGGCTAGTGCCGCTGGTTTTTGACAACGGTCTTCTAATACGCTTTAAGAGATTGACGGGCCTCTCGCTTGATGCCGGTGTTGCTTGTGTCGGAAAAGCCTTTCAAGAGGGACTGTTACTTACCATCTCGGGTTAAGCGGCCCGTCAACCCTACAAATCTCATCTTATTGGCGTGACACACATCCATTTTAAGTAGACCTCCCCCACCCCCAGGTCACGATATCAGTGTGCACTTAATAGTGGCAAGGCTATGCAGCCACGGCAAAATGTTTCAACCTGCCTTGCTGATATGTTGCCAAAACGCGTTGCCGCCGAATTGTGCGATCTTGTCGGCGTTTTTGGACGGTTGGCTGATCGCAGTGATTTATACCTGCGTGAGCTTGGTCAACTGGTTAATGACTTGCAATTGACGCCCAATGGCACCGAGGGATATCGCACGGCCGAGGTTACGCTGGGTGGAGTAGATGCGAATGAATTGTCATCTGAAATAATGGAGGCAAAAGCTGTTCCCGGACTTTATTTCATCGGCGAGGTGGTAGATATAACTGGCCATCTTGGGAGGTATATTTTCAATGGGCTTGGTCATCAGGTTTTGTTGCTAGGCATTACACTTGACATGTGCCTTAAGGTAATCTTGGTTAAACCGCTTTGTGCGTTATAGAGTCTAAGTTAAAAAAGAGCCTGAAGTGATCGGAGGTATAAATTTATCAGAAGGAAGGTCAGCAGAGGATTTTTGTTGAGACGGGTTCATGCCGGAGAATGCTACCTTGAATTGTAAGGTAATGAGGAATGATGCAATATAATTTTTAAAGCCCCATTTTTTAATTTTTTGTATCCCCAGCTTTTGTCAACTCTAATCGTCTGACCATTTTTACCGATAAGTGTTACCCAACCCATCCAAATCGCCACGTCTTCATCCAAAAAGGCAGCGCAAGTTTCTGATTTCACCTCAAGCCAAGATTTGATCCCAAAGCCATTATCCGATGGATATGTGGGGTCATGTCCGACAAAATAGGACAGCGCACCTTCTTTAGTTGGACGAAATGTCTGAGTACCGCCACTGAGAGTTGGTTTAAAAAGAACTGGTCCTAGTTCAAACCCATAGACATCATCTAAAAAGGCATTAGCAATTGCTTTTGCCTGTGTAATGCCTGACTTGTCATACGTCTTAGAAATTCTAATGATGCCATTACCCCAAGCTGTGCGTGCTTGCAAAAGTTGTTCTTCATTAATTGTCATTTTAATTGTTGCCACTTAAGTTCGTATGATTATTGGTCAAAATCGTCACTGTAACGCTTGCTTAACTCAGTTATGATAGTATCTAGAAATTTGGCTGCAGCAACTGGTAGGACGCGGCCTTTCAACTGGCCCACATGCAATATGCCCGCAGGCACATCGCTCAGGTCAACAGGTCTAGCGACCACGTTGTTCACACCATCGACACTTTCAATCATGCGTGAAGGGAGTGCAATTGGGATTTGAAATGATATTACAGGCTCTTCTGTGAGGTAGTTGTGAATGAATTCTTGATTGTTTGACTCAACAACTATGTTTAATTCAGTGTTACGACTAATCAATCCAACATTTAGAAGCTGTCGAACCCCCGCGTCTGCGCGAGGCAGGACTGCAGCTTGCCCTGAGCAATCGCGAAGCCGAATCGCTGCTTTTTCTGCCAATGGGTGATCTGCTGCCATGATACAATGTAACTGCTGTCGGGCTGTTACCATTGTTTGGAAATCCACGCTTTTTATTGGTTCAAAAATCAATGCGAGGTCAACCTCAAGTGAGCGTAACGCATGCTCTGCCTCCTCGCCTGATTGACGTTGCAAATCAAATGTGACTGCAGGATGCTCATCGCGGTAACTTGCTAAGGTTTTTGGAAGAAAGTGCCGCATGGTGTCAGCCCCGCTCCCGATTCTAACATGTCCGCGACGAATGCCTGACAAATCGGCAATTTGCGACTGGACCCGTGCAAGTTCTGCAGTCTGTGAACGTATATGTTGCACGAAAAGTTCACCTGCAGTGTTCAAGCGCACACCTGATGCGAGTCGTTCAAATAAAGGTTGTCCAATTTCGTCTTCAACTTGTAGAATGCGCCGGTTCAGCGCGGTCGATGTAATAGCAAGCTTTTCTGCTGCTTTGCGGATTGACTTTTCACGAGCGACCGCGTCAATGAACCGAAGTGATGTCATGAAGCGCATGATAACCATTCCTGAAGATACTATTTTATCAATTATATGGATCGACAGCATATCGGTTGCTGCAAAAATTGCATCACAATAATGCAAAACTAGCAGAATTTTTTTGGTTACTAAGATGTTAGCACGTTCCATCGGCTCGAAACCGAAGGATCGGCGGCGCCTTGGGCCTCTAAAAGTCCGCCACGATTTAATGTCCGCGTGGCTTGTGACCGTTTAATTTGGCGGCCCCCGGGCAATCTTAGGGTTGGTAAAAATTAAATCAGCCGGACCGCAAGGAAGGACTAGACATGAAATACATTGTTGCAATCATTCAACCGGGCAAATTGACGGCAGTTCATGGTGCCCTACTGGACATCGACATCGCCGGCATGACTGTTACCGAGGTGCAAGGGTATGGTCGGCAAAAAGGTAAAAGTGAGATTTACCGCGGTGCTGAATATACCGTTGATTTCTTGCCAAAAGTCAAAATTGAAGTCGCAGTTTCGGCGGAAATGGCGGGTAAGGCAGTGGAGGCCATTAAGGAGGTCGGCGCATCTGGTAAAATTGGCGATGGCAAGATTTTCACCTTTGATCTCCAGGATGCGGTACGAATTCGTACCGGCGAAACTGGCGAAGGCGCACTGTAAACGCTCATATTAGGAGACATCAATGATTAAGAATTTTTTGAAGTATGGATGGGTAGCTGGGTTAATAACGTTTGTTGCCAGCCCCGCTTTAGCGCAAGAAGCGCCAGAACATAGCGTATTTATATTAAACTCACTGCTGTTTTTGATGGCGGGTTTTTTGGTAATGTTTATGGCTTGTGGTTTTTGTATGTTGGAAGCAGGTCTCGTGAGATCAAAAAATACGACAATGCAACTGACCAAAAACATTTCGCTCTTTTCAATAGCCGCTGTTGGGTATTACATTCTGGGCTACAATCTCATGTATCCGCTTGGAACTTGGTCAGTCGATGGCGTTTTTTCTGGCGTTATTGGCGTAGCAGTAATGGAAGCTGTTGGTATATCTGCTGACAAGGCTGACGACATCTCCTATGCTACGACAGGTTCCGATTACTTTTTCCAGCTTATGTTTTGCGCGGCTACTGCGTCAATCGTGTCTGGGGCGTTGGCGGAGCGCATTAAACTTTGGCCGTTTCTCCTTTTCACGCTCATTCTCACGGCATTTATCTATCCGCTTCAGGCGAGCTGGAAATGGGGCGGTGGTTTTCTAGACGAAATGGGTTTTTTAGACTTTGCTGGGTCTACTGTTGTGCATTCGGTCGGAGGATGGGCAGCTTTGGCAGGTGCGATAATACTTGGACCTCGGATTGGCAAATATAAGGACGGTAAAGTGGTGGCCATGCCGGGCGCTAACCTCCCGATTGCTACTCTGGGTGTGTTCATTTTGTGGTTAGGCTGGTTTGGGTTCAATGGTGGCTCTCAACTTGCCATGGGAACCGTCGGTGACATAGCGGATGTTTCAAGAATTTTTGCTAATACAAACGCAGCTGCAGCAGGCGGAGCGATTATGGCCTTGATACTAACGCAAGTCGTTTACGGCAAGGTGGACTTGACTATGGTTTTGAATGGTGCTTTAGCCGGGCTCGTTTCCATCACTGCCGAGCCTCTCACTCCTACATTGGGTGTTGCTACTATAATAGGTGCCGTTGGCGGTGTGATTGTTGTTTTCAGTGTGCCGTTGTTGGATAAATTCAAGATTGATGATGTTGTCGGAGCGATCCCGGTGCATCTTATCGCCGGGATTTGGGGAACTTTAGCAGTGCCCCTAACTAACGCGGATGCAAGCTTCGGAACGCAGATCATAAGTATAGTGATTGTTGGAGCGTTTACTGTTGTCGCATCAGCTGTGGTTTGGTATGTTATTAAGGCAACTTTGGGTATACGAGTTTCAGAAGAGGATGAAATCGCAGGGCTGGATACGTCCGAGTTGGGTATGGATGCATATCCCGATTTTTCCAAATAACAAACTCGAAATGTAGTAATACTTAGCCTCCACAATTTTTTGTGGGGGCTTTTTTGGATCAAAACCTCTCAAAAAGTAATCTGCTCTATGAATAAGTCTAATTACTTTACAGTGTTTGCTTTTAATTTTAATCCTGTCAGCATGAATAGTCGAAATGCTCTCTTCCAAGAGCTGTGTGCCTATGAAAGTAAAAATAGTAATGTCTTATCCGTCAAACCGAAACCGCTCAAAATCGCGGCCACTTCTTGAAGCTGTTGGTATTTCGAAAAATTTTGGCGATTTCGTTGCGAATGATGATGTATCCTTCAGCATTCATGCTGGTGAAATTCATGCGCTTTTGGGGGAGAATGGTGCTGGCAAATCCACCTTCGTAAAAATCGCCTATGGGTTGTTGCGGCCAGATATCGGGCAGTTGTTTTGGAATGGTGAGCCGGTGTTTATTAACGGGCCGCAACAGGCGCGAAAACTTGGCATTGGTATGGTATTCCAACATTTTTCCTTGTTTGATGCGCTAACTGTTGCTGAAAATATCCAGTTGGCAATGCCGCCGGGTGAAACAATGGCATCGCTTTCTTCACGTATTTCCAGCATTTCAAAAGAATATGGTATTGGTGTTGATCCAAATGCTCGAATTTATAATCTTTCGGTTGGCCAACAACAACGTGTTGAAATTATTCGTTGTCTGCTTCAAGATCCGAAATTGCTGATTATGGATGAACCAACATCAGTGTTAACTCCACAAGAGACAGAACAGCTGTTTTCGGTGCTGCGACGCTTTGCTGATAATGGGCTGGCTGTTTTATTTATCTCTCACAAGCTGGATGAAATCCGTGCCCTAACTAGCCGTGCAACGGTGTTGCGACGTGGGCAGAATGTTGGTTCGGTTGCCATAAAAGGGCAAACAAACAGCAAGCTTGCTGAAATGATGATTGGCAATAAAGTTAAGAATGTCGCGCGTCAGAACGCGCCGGCTAAGAGCAAGTTGCTATTTGAGGTTAAAAATCTTTACCGGCCGAAAGATTCAGCATTTTCTGTGACTTTGCGTGGCATATCGATTGCTGCAAATGCAGGCGAGATTTTTGGTATTGCCGGTATTGCCGGCAATGGTCAAGACGAATTAATGTCGGCGTTAATTGGTGAATGGAGGGGTGCTGACTCTGGGATTATTTTTCTTGATGGGGTGGATGTCAGCCAGAAAAATCCAGCTGAACGGCGTGTTGCTGACATGGGGTTTATCCCAGAAGAGCGCAACGGGCACGCCGCGGTACCGTCAATGAGCCTTGCAGACAATGCGCTATTGACAAGTCACTCGATTGTTGAACTGGTTCGCCGAGGTGTTCTTGATCTTTCGAGCATGAAAGCCAAAGCGGGCGCGATAGTCAAAGATTTTGACGTACGTTTGCCCGTAGTGAATCCGCTGGCTTCATCTCTCTCGGGTGGCAATTTGCAAAAATTTGTCGTTGGTCGTGAGATTATCAAAGTGCCAAAAGTGTTGATCGTGTCGCAGCCCACATGGGGGGTTGATGTTGGGGCGGCAGTTTTTATCCGTAAAGCGATGCTAGATCTCGCGGCAAAAGGTTCTGCGGTGGTTATGATATCGCAGGATCTAGAAGAAATTTTTGCGATTTCACACCGGATTGCGGTGCTACATGACGGGATTTTGTCTGATGCGAAACCAGCGGGTATTCTTACGGCTGAAAAAGTGGGCCTTTTGATGGGAGGTAGCGATGCGGTTGGAGGGGTGAACATATGATTAGTATGACGCCGCGTAAAGATATTTCGCTATACCGTACTTTTTTAACACCGCTTGTTGCTATTTTGTTAACCCTCGTGATCGGCGCGGCTATTTTTGATTTTTTGGGATTTAACCCTCTGGAATCACTCTATCATTTCTTTGTGGCGCCTATCTCGCGCTACGATGGTATAGGGGATCTATTTGTCAAAGCCTGCCCACTTATCATTACCGCCACCGGTCTGGTTTTTTGCTACCGAGCAAATGTGTGGAATATCGGTGCTGAAGGTCAGTTGGTGTTGGGTGCTATTTTTGCTGGAGGAGTCGCATTGGCCTTCCCGGATTGGCCAGCCATTACCCTTATGCCGGCAATGATATTGGCAAGTGTAATTGGCGGTATTTGCTGGGCGATGATTCCTGCTTTACTTAAAGTTCGATTTAATACCAATGAAATTTTGGTGTCACTGATGTTGACCTATGTTGCCGCGTTATTCATTGACTGGCTTGTCCGTGGGCCATGGCGTGACCCTATGTCTTTTGGCTTTCCCTTGACAAAAATGTATACCGATGCCGCGCTGATCCACAGGATCGAAGTGCCCTTTATAGGCATGTTGGGACAGTTGCATTGGGGCGTTGTCGGTGCATTGATGTTATCATTAGTTGGGGCGTTTTTATTGTCGCGCACAATTTTGGGGTACAAGGTCAGGGTTATGGGCGATGCGCCGCGGGCGGGCCGATTTGCCGGTTTCAACCCGAATTTAATCACCATTGGCGTTATGGCCATTGCTGGCGGTGCTGCCGGACTCGCCGGTATGATTGAGGTATCCGCGAGCATGGGCCAACTTCAGCCTAATGTATCTTTTGGTTATGGCTTTACCGCAATTATTGTGGCGTTTCTGGCAAGGTTGAACCCGGTAGGCGTAATTTTTGCCGGATTGATCGTCGCCTTGGCCGAATTAGGGGGTGACAATGCACAAATTGTACTGGGGATGCCCAAGGTTGTAACCGGCGTCTTTAAGGGCATTTTGCTGTTTATGCTTTTGGCTGGTGAGACGTACAACCGCTATCAAATTGAATGGCGGCGTGTTGGTCCGCAATCAGCTTTGAGGGAGCAATAAAATGGAAGCCCTCATTCTGACCATTCTTTTGACATCTGTGCCGCTAATTTTTGCTGCAACTGGCGAATTGGTTGCCGAACGCAGCGGTGTTCTTAATCTTGGTGTTGAAGGCATGATGCTGATGGGAGCGGTATCGGCCTTTGCAGCTACATCAGTTCTTGGCAGTCCTTATGTTGGTGTTTTTGCTGGAGCGGTTGCTGGGGCGGTCACGGCAGTGGTTTTTGCGTTATTTGCGTTGGGATTGGCAACAAATCAGGTGGCAACGGGTCTTGCTCTGACTATTTTTGGGTCAGGCTTATCTGGTCTTGTTGGCGCGCCATTCGTTGGGAGAACTGTCGATGGCTTACCAGTGTTTGCGATACCGTTTCTGGCCGATATTCCCGTTCTTGGTAATTTGTTGTTTAAACATGATATTATGGCCTATATGTCTGTTGCCTTTCTTGTAATTGTGGCTTTGTTCTTAAATCGGACCCGTGCTGGATTGGTATTACGCGCTGTAGGGAACAACCACGACTCGGCGCATGCGCTTGGTTACCCAGTGCTTCTTGTGCGGTTCTATGCTGTTTCTTTTGGTGGTATGATGGCCGGGCTTGGAGGCGCGTATTTGCCGTTGGTTTTAACGCCACATTGGTCTGAAGGTATGACTGCGGGACGCGGTTGGATCGCTCTTGCACTTGTAGTCTTTGCATCCTGGATTCCATCACGTATTCTAGCAGGAGCTTTGTTGTTTGGCGGTATCACAATCATGCAACTGGCTGGGCAAGCACGCGGATGGACAATTCCATCGCAAATGCTGTCTATGATGCCTTATATTGCAACGATCTTGGTGCTAGTTATCATCGCACGAAATCGGCGGTTTGCACTAATAAATTCCCCCGCCTGTCTTGGCAGAATTTATATGCAAAATAAATAGCATCCTATGAATTTGGGTTTACTTAAAATATTAAACATTTGGTGAAGGGAGATTTTTATGAATAACAAATATGTGATAGCGGCACTCGGTGCCCTTGTTTTAGGGGCGGTATATTGGATGGTTGTCGGTGAAAAAAGCAGCCAAGTTGCAGAAAAAGCCAGTGATAAAGTTAAGGTTGGATTCGTCTATTTGACAACACCAGGCGATCACGGATGGACCTACGCGCATGAATTAGGACGCCAGCAGGTTGAAAAGCATTTTGGTGACAAGGTTGAAACCAGCTATGTCGAAAATGTGCCAGAGGGTCCGGATGCTGCAAGGGTCATCCGCGAATTGGCAAAAAAGGGCAATAATATTATTTTTACAACGTCCTTTGGGTATATGGATCCCACCATAAAAGTGGCTAAAGAATTTCCTGATGTGAAATTTGAGCATATCTCTGGTTATAAGCGTGCAGAAAATGTCGCAACGGGAAATATTCGCTATTACGAAGGCCGTTATGTGCAGGGTATTGTTGCCGGTATGATGACCAAAAGTAACAAGGTTGGCTATCTGGCATCATTCCCAATCCCAGAGGTGATCCAGGGTATTAACGCTTTTGGTCTTGGTCTGCGGTCAGTTAACCCTGATGCAGAACTATCAATCATTTGGGTTAATTCTTGGTATGATCCGGTAAAAGAAGCTGATGCGGCAAAAGTTCATATCGCCGAAGGCGCCGACATTTTGGCCCAACATACAGACAGTCCAGCCATGTTGCAGGCTGCCGAAAAGGCTGGCATTTATGGGTTTGGTCAGGCAAGTGATATGAAGGCATTTGCGCCAAAGGCGCAGTTGTTTAGCTCGGTTAACAATTGGGGACCACATTATGTAAATAAAATTCAAAAGCTACTGGATGGTTCTTGGTCAACTGGTGATGGCCCCGACCATTGGGCTGGCAATGACTGGGTTGGAATGGCTGATGATTATCTAGTGTTAACATCATTTGACAACATGCCTGCTGACGTTGCCGAGGCAGCCAAAAAAGCGGCCGCTGACATCAAGTCAGGCAAAAATAAAATCTTCACAGGCCCGATCAAGGATAATTCTGGTACACTTCGGGTCCCTGCTGGAAAAACCCTGAATGATGGAGAGTTGTTCACTACGCTTGATTATTATGTTGAAGGCGTGAAGGGTAAGATTCCTGGTTGATCTTGATCACAAAGTAAACTGAAAAAAGAAACTGAATGGGAAAAGGGCGTCGTTATTAGCGACGCCTTTTTTGTCATAATGAGTTTGCACCAATTGTTGTTCGTTGTTGGCCTCTGACCTAATTTTTTTGTTTGTCGGAGTGTTGTTAAAAAAAAACTGTTCTTTCGAGATGTTTTTGCGCAATATGCCCAAATGACAAAACATGACAAACCAACAATTTTTGTGACCCGACGCTGGCCGGCCGAAGCCGAAGCTGCGCTTTCCCAACATTTTTCTCCAACGTTTAATGAGGAAGATACGCCGCTTTCCGCGGCTGAAATGGCGACTGGTTTCGCTAGCCATGATGCAATTGCTCCAACAGTTTCTGATCAGATCGGTAGCGATATTATCTTAGCGGGTGCAAATGGCTCTGGTCGGCTAATTGCTAATTTTGGCGTTGGGGTAAACCATATTGACCTCGAGGCCGCCGCTGCAGCTGGCATCCATGTCAGTAACACTCCCGGTGTGCTGACTGATGCGACTGCAGATCTCGCATTGACACTGATTTTAATGCTGACACGTAGGGCTGGCGAAGGGGAACGCGAGCTGCGATCTGGGTCTTGGGATGGCTGGCGTCCAACTCATATGATGGGACGTGCTTTGCAAGGGAAAACACTTGGTATTATTGGGATGGGCCGAATAGGAAAGGCTGTTGCGCGTCGGGCGGCGCTTGGATTTGGCATGGATATTGTCTTTCAAAACCGCTCCCAAGTAACTGATACGTTTGATTATTCTGCGAGTCAGCTTGATGACGTGGATAGCGTGTGCCGCGTTGCTGATATCGTCTCTTTGCATTGCGCGGCAAGCCCGCAGACCTATCATGTTATAAATTCTGAGCGCCTTGGTATTATGAAGCAGGACGCGTGCCTCATAAATACCGCACGAGGCGATGTTGTGGATGAAACCGCGCTTGCTGAAGCCCTTTGTGAGAGGCGCATTGGTGGAGCAGGGTTGGATGTGTTTCAAGGTGAACCGCTAATCGATCCCGCACTGCTATCAGCGCCAAACACTGTTTTACTGCCGCATCTTGGATCGGCTACTGTTGAAACACGCACTGCTATGGGATTGAAAGTTGTTGAAAATGCACGAGCCTTTTTTTCGAGCAAGAGCTTGATAGACCCTGTTTGAACAAGGGGCGTGCATGCCGTTTAAAAAGATAATATCTGATGGATTTTCTGCGGCACTCGCGGCTGGGATCCCTGATCAAATTACCAAAGACGCTTTCCTTCAACTTGATCAACCGCCGAGCCATGTTATCGCACTGGGCAAAGCTGCCGGAGCAATGGCTGATGCGGTGCGTAATTGTGGGTATGATGGTCCTGGGATTGTCATCACAACTGATGAAAACCATCGCTATATCGATGGTTTCAATTGTTTCGCCAGTGCTCACCCGGTTCCTGATAAACGTGGGCTAGAAGCTACTAATGCTGTTGAAACGCTTGTATCTGGACTTGGTGAGACCGATCATTTGCTGCTGCTTATCAGCGGTGGTGGTTCAGCATTATTACCAGCGCCAGCAAGTGGTATTTCCCTCAGTCAAAAAATAGCCTTGAATGACGTGTTGCTCGCCAGCGGACTTGATATCCATGCGATGAATACTGTACGGCGACTGTTTTCAAGATTAAAAGGTGGACAGTTGGCTCGGTTGGCGGCTCCGGCCCGCATAACCCAATTTTTGTTATCAGATGTACCGGGTAATGCACCGGAGTCGATTGCGAGTGGCCTCGCCGTCGCTGATCCGGTGCCGCTCGATGATGCGCTTGCGCTAATCCGTACCCAAAAGATTGATCGACTGGATTTTGTAATGCCACATTTGGAGTCCATTATATTTAATGATGTGGCGGGTCCGGTGCGGCCGGGTGATCCGGTTCTTGATCGGGTCACAACGCGAATTTTAGCAAGTAATGCCCAATGCCGGGAGGCGGCTGCCAGTTATGTCAAGTCCGTCATGCCGGAGCTTAAGCACCTTGATGTGCCTGAACTCGATGGTGAAGCAACAGAAATGGCCCGCCGCCTTGCAGCACTGGTAATTGAACAGCATAATCAAAATGAAAATCCAGCTAGGCCATTTGGTTTTGTTACTGGCGGCGAGACGACTGTTACGCTTGAAATGTCTAATTCTGGCAAAGGGGGGCGCTCACAAGAATTGGCACTTGCTTTTGCGCTATTAATGCGGGATGCCGGTTTGGGAGCTCCACAACGGTGGGTAATACTTGCGGCAGGAACTGATGGTCGTGATGGACCGACAGATGCTGCTGGCGGACTTCTTACATCAGAGCAATATTTTGACCGGGACGCCGCTAGCGCCGCTCTTTTAGAGCATGCCAGTTATGATTACCTTCGGACTTATGATCAATTGCTAACAACTGGTGCAACCGGTACCAATCTTGCTGATCTAGTTTTGGTAATTGCTCAATCTATATGATATTATTAAAAAACATACGTAAAACGGTTTACTTTTGATACAATATTACAAGAGGCGCCGGGTAAAATCAAACCCCTGACCGACCCAGCTTTGCGATGCAGAATTGCGAATTAAACGAACTCTCCCAAGCCGTTTTCATCCAACAGAACTCCACATCGTAAAGACTTAGAATCAGTTGTTCTTTTAACGCGTTGTTCTTTCAAAGCATTGTTTTTTCATAGTAACGGATATGCGCAGGTGTGTACTGTAGCATGTTCTTAAAGAAAGGAAAAAAGTAAAAATTTAAAAATTGTAAATTATTTACAACTTTTGTTAATTGAGTAATCTTATATTTGACTTGAGTCGATTTTTTTATTTAAGCACGGGACCTTTTAAGGGCAGTGATAGGAAAATAGGATGCAGGAAAAAATTCTTGTTGGACATAAACTACGTCGGTTTCGGAAGACGATTGGGTTATCACAAACCGCAATGGCAGATGCGCTAGAGATTAGCCCCTCGTATTTAAACCTCTTAGAACATAATCAACGTCCGCTTACCGTCGGTTTGTTGTTTCGCCTTGGAAATAGTTTTGACATTGATCTTAAGGACTTTGCTGAGGATGATGCGGCAAGCCTATCAACAGGAATGTCGGAGATTTTTGCTGATCCATTGTTGGCTGATGAACAAGTGCCACGACGCGAGATACAAGATATGATCACTGCCGCCCCGGGAGCGGCACGCGGGCTCATCACGTTATTTCAAGCGTACCGCAAGGTGCGGGACGAACTGGAAGCTACCGCAGGTGATGGTGTTAGTATGCAGATGAGCAATCCAATTGAAAAGGTTCGCACAACCCTGCAAAAAGCCAATAACTATTTTGCGGTTCTGGAGGATGCTGCTGATGAGTTGCGCAGCGCAGCCAAAATTGTACCGGTTAACGATTTTGGCCTGACGGGCGATAATACGCTTATAAGTTTAGCCGCTTATGTAACTGAAACGCTCGGTCTTCGAGTACGTATAATGCCTGTTTAGGTTATGCAAAATCAGCTTCGACGCTATGATCTGCATCGTCGCGAAATATTAATCAGTGAGGCGCTGCTTGGCTCGCAAAGGCAATTTCATCTTTTGATCCAAATAGCTTTGCTTAGCCAACATACGGCGCTGGACAAAATTTGTGAAGATTATGCAGCGCACGATTTACAAACAAAATCATTGTTAAAAATCACTCTTGCCGGCTATTTTGCTGGCGCGGTAATGATGCCATATTCGGCATTTTTGGATTCCGCCAAGAGTCTAAAATATGATCTTGATTTATTAGGACGCCGGTTTGGCTGTAGCTTTGAACAAGTGTGCCATCGCTTAACAACATTGAATGCGCCAAATATGCGCGGCATTCCCTTTTTTTTCATTCGTGTTGATGATGCAGGTAATATTTCCAAACGCCTTGCTGCCGCCGGAATGCAATTCGCAACAAATGTTGGAGCCTGTTCAAAATGGACCATGCATAAGGCATTTCGTACGCCGGAAAAAATACTTACACAAGCTGCAGAACTGCCGAATGGTCAAAAATATTTTATGCTGGCGCGTACTGCTCCACCTTTGTGGTCACCCAGCTTGGCGCAGTCCCCTGAGTTTGCAGTAACACTCGGCTGCGAGTTGCACCATGCGCGAGACATGATTTATGCTGATCAAATCGACGTTTCCAAAACTGCCCGGTTGGATGCAATTGGCGTGGGCTGCTCGGTCTGTGAGCGGATGGATTGCACGCAACGTGCGCACCCACCAATTGGACATGAATTGCGTTTTGACGGTCCTACGCGCCGCATCGGGTTATACGATCTTGGAAACAAGGTAAATATCAATAAATAAGTGATGTTGTGGGATTAGTATATCAGGTCACGATGGGGAGTGTTGGGTTTGTATTTGTCGATCATGGATAATCATATTTTGTAAATGACATATGATATTTATTTGCAATGCCTTTTGCACTGGATTTTTTGCCAGGCGAGTTTAAAAAGAATTTATGATCTGCTACCTTGTGCTGTCGTTGAAATTCATCTTTAGTTTAACGTCATCAGCGTCAAACTCTCGATAATGTGCAAAAGTGGTAACGGGCCACTAGTGCAAAATAACAAACAATTTGATCGTAGATTTAATAAAAATGACGGGAGGTTATCCATCTACGGATTAACGCCAAAAGTTGAAACGGCGATTGTTGACGCGGTGCAGAAAAGCGCTGTACAGCGTGTGCGTACATTAATGGCACCACTACATCCCGCTGATCAGGCTGATTTGCTAGAACGGATGCCCTCTGAGATTGCGGGATCACTAATTGGATTTCTTGACGATCATCTCAATGCGGAAACTCTTACTTACTTAAACGGAAATACGCGTGGACAAATTGTAAAAGTGTTGGGAGCAAAAGCGTTAGCGCGTCACTTGCACAAATTGTCCACTGACGATGCAATTGATATTGTTGAGAAACTGCAGAAGAATGCTCTGACTGATGTTCTCGCAGCTCTGTCCAACGAAAAACGAGTGCTTGTTGAAGAAAGTCTGTCTTTTCCTAAAGACTCAGCAGGCCGCCTTATGCAGCGTGAAATAATCACAGTGCCATCATTCTGGACTGTTGGCCAGGCCATTGATTTTTTGCGGAGTGGTGAGATAAAAACCCTAGATTTCTACCTGATTTTTGTAGTTGACCCGGCGCGAAAACCTCTCGGTGAGGTGCCGCTAAGCAAACTGCTTTGTACCCAAAGGCATTGCCGTATTCCGGAAATCATGGAGAGTGATTTCCGTTTGATTCCCGTAAATATGGACCAAGAGGAAGTGGCAGTTCTATTCCGGCGTTACGGCATGGTCAGTGCGGGGGTAGTGGATTTGCGTAACCGCCTTGTTGGAATGATTAAAATTGACGACGTGATTGATGTGATTGATGAGGAAGCGGAAGAAGATTTGATGGCTCTTGCCGGTGTTGGCGGGGCAAGCCTGCGCTCAAGCATCACTGAAACAATGAAGGGGCGCACTGCATGGCTGCTGGTGAATTTAGTTACAGCTATTTTGGCATCCGTCGTGATCGGCGTGTTTGACGGCACTATAGAGCAGCTTGTCGCGCTAGCCGTGCTGATGCCGATTGTGGCATCTATGGGCGGGAATGCGGGTACCCAAACTATAGCGGTTGCGGTAAGGGCCATAGCTTTGCGTCAGCTTGACACAGCTTCAACACGCAATTTTATTTTTCGTGAGTTTCTGGTTGCATTGTTGAATGGGCTGGTATTTGCAGGTCTCGCTGGCCTTGTTTCTTTGTTTTGGTTTAGCGATCCTAAAATTGCCTTAATAATGGCTGTCGCCATGTTTGCAAATTTACTTATAGCGGGGCTTAGTGGCACATTGGTACCAGTGGGATTACTACGGTCCGGTGTTGATCCGGCGGTGGCATCAAGCGTCTTTGTAACGACCATAACTGATGTTGTCGGCTTCTCCGTGTTTCTTGGTCTTGCGGCGCTGTATTTGATGTAAATTGAGTTTTGCTTTGAACAATGCCGAACGACACCTAGATCAAGATATAGTTAAAATAACAATTGCATTATGCGCTGCAACTTATTGAGGTATGATGATTTATGACGGTTCATCTTAAAAAATTATCGGTTGGTTCTGCGTCGATTAACAGTTTGCGTGGCTTCCAGGCCCAGCGCCTTGCCAATGGTGGCAGGTTGGTCCATATCACGCGCAACCGACCCCGCCGTGCTGAGGAGTTGCTCGATGGTGGTTCTATATATTGGATCATTAAAGGTGTGATGACAGCACGCCAAGACATCCTTGATTTTATTGAGGCCCAGCGTGCAGATGGAAGTCCAGCTTGTGGAATTGTTCTATCGCCTAAAATTGTAACCGTTGCGCCAACGCGGATGCGTATTTTTCAAGGCTGGCGCTATCTCGAGGTAGCGGACGCTCCGATTGATATTGGGATAGATAGCGATGAAAGTATGCCGGGCGAATTAATAGCAGAATTACGTGAGCTTGGCATTTTTTAGAAATTTTCTGACTTATACTCTCGGTTCAAAAATGATTGCTGATATTAGCAGCTTTACTCATGTCTCGAAATCTACTTAGTACGCCGCCATGCCCATGGTTTTGTAAATGATCCACCCCATATTCCTACTTTATTCATTTTGGCAACGTTTTCATCCTCGCTGTAGAATGCGGAATATTGGCGGTAGGCTACCGCCAGCCCTTCCCTAACAAGTGCGGCTGCAACATCTGTTTCCCCGGCATAGCAGCGCATCACAAGTCGAGAATAGCGGTCCACATCCATCAGATCGCAGCTAATTTGGGGTACAGAATCGACCAATTTTTTTAACGCTTTCTGTGCCGCGATCCCGCAATCCCATTTCCTACCATCTACGTTGTTGCATTTCTGTTTTTTTTCCGGGGCATCTACACCAAAAAGACGAATCTTCAGCTTACCGCTCCGTAATGAGTCGCCATCGGTTATTTGAGTGATTTGAATACTGCCAGAAATCGAAAACGGTGCCTTTCTATCGTTAGCTGATGACGTTTCCAAATGGAAGATTGTAGACAACCCGATTACAAATATCGTTGCAACTTTGCTGAGTAGTAAGAACTTGCATTTCAAAAGCTGTAAAAACTGTTTCATAGAAAAACGTTACTATTATTGTCATTGAAATCAATGCTAAATTTTTCCTCGTGTAAGTTTTCTATGTGAATTAAAAAAGGGAATTGGACTAAATGAGATAACTGGAGAGGTATTAAAAAGCTGCGATTAAGCAGCGTTCATAACCGACCCACTTAATTGACGTAGGGGTTGTCTTTAAATGGGTCATTATCGTCGGCAGCCTGGTCCTGATCCATTACCCATTCCACCTCTGGGCTAAGATTTACCGCAACACCAGTTGCCGTATCTGGGATCGCAACAAATGCACCTTGAGCCACAGCTGGAACGGCGTTTCGGACGTTCATACGATAAATAATGAACCCTGATAAAGTAAAGAGAACAAACGCTATCGTTGGCATAAATGCCTTGGGATCAATGAGGTCAATAACAAATGCCCCTAAGGGTGACCCCACCACTGCTCCTGCGCCGTTTACCATAAGCAAACCAGATGACATGGCCACCATTTGACTTGGAGTGAGGAAGTCGTTTGCATGCGCAATAAATAGAGAGTAAAGCGAAAAGATTAAACCACCAAAAATTAGCATTAAGACCAGCAATGTGAAAAAGCTATCAGGACCAAAAAGACCTGCAATACTGGCAGTTAAACCAGCAATAATTGCTGAAACAAGAATAACAGCACGCCGATCAAATTTATCAGAGAGCCTCCCGATTGGATATTGAAATACGAGTGTGCCAAGTGTGATTGCAGTAATGAAATAACCAATTTGAGTGTTGTTTAGACCGATTAAATTCCCATAAACGGCACCCATCCCAAAAATCATGGAAATAATTACGCCGATGAGGGTCATGCCAAGGACCGATAGGGGTGAAACTAAAATTAATCGTCGAAAACTAATTCGCTCTGGAGCATTATAATTGGGTGCGGAGCTTGCTGTAATTAAGATTGGCACAACGGCAATTGAAATCATGACGGAGGCCAATAGAAATAGACCTGTGCCACCCTCCTGGCCTAACGAAACCATTATCTGGCCCGCCCCCATACCTCCCATATTTGTAATTGTGTAGATTGATAGAAGTTGACCACGGTTCTCATTGGTGGCCTTTTCATTCAGCCAGCTCTCACAAACAATATACATACCTGCAAAACTAAAGCCGCTAGCAAATCTCATGGCTGCCCAGGCAGAGGGGTTCAGAAAAACCATATGTATCAGAACTGTTGCGGATGCGATTGCTGCCATCGCACCGAACACACGCACATGTCCAACATTTGCTAAAATATTTGGTACAATTATTGAACCGATAAAAATCCCAGCAAACCAACCTGACATCACAATACTTGTTGCAAAATTGCTGAATCCAACCTCAGGGGCGCGTGTTCCTAGCAAGACGACTTGCAAGCCGCTACCAGCACTAATAAGGAATAGGCCAAAAAAAAGGGTCCAGGTTGATATGATAGCCCTCAGCATAACGCCTGCCTCTAATGTGGAACATATCGATTTAACAATGTCGTCGTGTGCGGGGCGCTCCCCGGTATCATTGACAAGGTTGCACGCTATTAAGCTCAGACAATTTCTGTTTGCTTCTTAGATCTGGCAGGAGCTTTTAGTCTGTTCCAAAAACGTTGCTGCCTCGTCGTTTTAACAACATTATTATTGATTTAGACTTATTTTACCTTCTCGATTTTACTATAGTTGGACAATTGGTTGCGCACTTGATCCAGCGTTTCATTAAGCAAAAGAACTAACTGGTCTTCATCAGCAAGATCTATCCGTGTCAGCATGAATGTTCTTAGCCTTACGGGAAGGGTATTTGTTACATGACGCGCATCGCCAAAGGTTAGACGTATACATTGATATATTTCATTAAATAGGTTTGTTGCTGCCTTTAATTCAGTAAAATCAGGGGAGTTTATTTTTTTAACCGCAAGTAGTCTATCCAGGATATCAGATGGTGATTGTCCGGTATCATTAAATAGATTTCCATTCTCAAGGCGCATTGCTTGGACCAGAAGGTCAAGATGAACAAGGCCACCATCACGTGTTCGTAAATGCCATTTTGACTTCCCATTCCGCGATTTGCGAATTCGTTTGAGCATACTGCCAACAGCTTTGCCAACAACTCTTCGATCGTGCGACTTGTTCACTATTTTGTGAATTGCTGCTTCTAACTGTTTTGCAAGAGTGGGGTCACCGGCGATAAATCGTGCCTTGGTTAAAGCGAGCTTTTCCCAGATCCATGCATCTTTCGCAAAGTAGGTCTGAAATCGGTCAATTGAGGTTGCAATAGATCCGGCTTTGCCTTCCGGGCGAAGGCGTAAATCAACTGGGTAAAGAATGCCTTCTGCAGTTGCTGTACTGAGCCAACTGACCATAGTCTGGGCAAGGCGAGCAAAATAAATGGGGGCACTGATTGGCTGCTTGCTTTCCGACAGAGCAGATTCTGAGGCTTTATAAATGACCAACAAATCAAGGTCAGAACTTACCGTCATTTGTCTTGTTCCTAGGCGGCCAAGGCCAAGAATGTTAATTTTGCCTTCAATCCTACCATGGCGTCGAACCATATCGGCCTTTGCAAAATCCAGTATTAAGACCACGGTTGCCATTGCAATAGCGCTAAGCCCCTTTGCAAGGTCATTGCTATCAATTATCTGGCTCAGGGCCTGTACTTCAACGCGAAACTTCAGTTCACGGACTTTTATTTTGAGCTGGTCAAGTGATTCTTCAACAGGAAGTTTGTTGCAGCTTTCGCGTAATTGAGTCACCATTATGTCAGTGACTGGCAAAGGTTCAAAAAATGCCTTGTAGAGTAACAGGTCAAATAATGTTGGGTGTTGGCGTAAGTGATTGCCAAGCTGAGGAGAGAGTAAAAGAATATCGCATAACAGCCGTGTCAAATCCCGATTGTAATCAAGCAATGAGAAGATCTGTATACTGGCGGGCAAGCCCTCAATAAATTGGGCCAGTGCAGCAAATTTATCATCCGGCGCGTCTGCTGCAGTTAAGGATATCAAAATATCTGGCATGAGTCGGTTTAATAAAGCCCTTGCGCGCTCACTGCGGGTTGCGGAAACACGGCCAGCCATCCAGCCTGATAGCGTGTCAGCGACAATTTTGGGCCGTTGAAAGCCGTTATCAGCTAACCAAGTAATTAGCGTGTCATAATCATCAATTAGAATGTTCCTAATACTCTTATTGTCATCCCCAGTTTGAGCCGGTGGGTTTAAAAGATCATGTGCGGCATGCTCACCAACGCGATCCAAAAGGGCAGAAATTTCGACACAAAATCTGTTGGCACCGTTATGCCCCATGAAATGAGCAAATTTTTCGAGATCTTCGATACTGCGCGGCAGGCTGTGAGTTTGATTGTCACCAATCATTTGCAGTCGGTGTTCAATGCGCCTTAACTGGTGATAAGCTTTGCCAAGCGCATCTGATTGCTCGTCTGTAATCCAGTCTGCTTCAGCAAGCGCATTAAGAGCTAACAAGCTATTTCTAGCTCGCAAATTGGTATCCCGGCCTCCAGTTACAAGCTGAAGAACATGAATAAAAAACTCAATTTGGCGAATACCGTTTTTTCCAGTTTTTAGATTATAGCCAAGCCAGCCTTCTGTTTGTGGTGGCCGGCGCAGCATTGTTTTCATATCTTCCAGGACTGTGTAATCTAAGGTTTTTCGCCAGATAAATGGCTGAATTTGGTCCAAAAAGTTATTTCCAAGTTTGAGATCACCTGCGATGGGGCGGGCGCGGATAAATGCGGCACGTTCCCATGTGCGTGCAATCGATTCATAATAACCAATTGCCGCGTTTAAATCGATGCTGACAGCCGTTGCCCCTGGATCAGGACGAAGCCGCAAATCAACACGCCAGCCAATGCCGTCTCGCGTTGTTGAGCTTAATAATCGGATAAGGTCGCGTGTCATTTTGACAAAAAAAGGTTGAACAGCATCATGGCTATCAAAGAGAGCGTTGTTCGTGTCATGTAGCGCGATTAAATCAACGTCTGACGAAAAATTAAGCTCACCTGCGCCCAATTTGCCAAGTGCAAGCACAGTCCAACCGCAGCCAGTAAAATCCTTGGTAAAAAACTTGATTTTGCCCTGCTTGGATGCGCAACGGAAAAGATACCCAACGGTATGTGTTAAAACGGTTTGGGCCGCATCACTAAGCCATAGCATTTGTGTTGACATGTCATGTAGGCCCGCAATATCGCCCAGCGCTATTGCCAGTGCTGATCGTTCGCGCCATTTACGGACAGCACGCATTGCGGCGGCATCGCAGTCGGCGTTTTCCATTTCGCCGATGAAAGCTACCCGTGCCAATTCAATCTGTTGAAAATTAGAGCTTTGAAGGTTACCGGTAATATCACTGTGATGGCGCAGGGCGAGACGTTGAAGATAAGGACTGAAAGCCAGCATTGCTGCTAGGTCATCAGCGTTGTAACCGATGTCATGAGGTTTGATATTGGACCATTTTTTTTTGAGCGTTTTGGCAAATTCATCCCGAATAGTTTCGCTTGCCGGATCAATAAGGGGCAGGTGTGGGCAGATTTGGTCATAATATAGAGGGCTAGTCATGTGATATAGCTTATCCGAAATAGCTGGGCAGACCAGCATAAAGAACTTTGGAAAAAGTAAATAAAAAAAGGCGGTAGTGGGGACCAAGGTTCCGCAATAAGCAAATTTATGGTCTGTTGTTTGTGAATTGACAGTTGAAAAAGCTGACCAGTTTGGCGATAAGCATTCATGGCAGATCAATCAGGCTATAGCAAAGCGAGTAAAAAAGGTCCATCGGGGCGCAGCTACCGTAATAAGACAGGGCTGACGCGCCGGCCAAAAAAGATGCGAGGGCGCAAGGTGTCGTCACAGCGCTGGTTAACTCGCCAGTTAAATGATCCTTTTGTCGCTGAAGCTAAATCTCGTGGCTTCCGGTCGCGAGCGGCCCTGAAATTAGAGCAGATGGATGATCGCTTTCAGTTTTTTAAGCCTGGCATGGCAATTGTTGATCTTGGTTGCGCGCCGGGTGGATGGTTGCAGGTATCGTCACTCCGTACGAATCTTGGCAAGGGAAACGCGCGGCTTGTGGGTATTGATTTGCTGGAAACTGAAAGCATTGTTGGGGCTGATATTTTCACTGGTGATATTACGGATCCAGCAATGCTGGAGAAGGTTCTCACAGCCATTGGCGGGGCAGCGGATGGTGTACTAAGTGACATGGCGGCAGATACCACAGGCCACCGTTCGACCGATCATTTGCGCACAACCGCACTGTTGGAGACAGCATTGGATTTTGCACTGCTTGTTTTAAATCAGAATGGCTTTTTTTTGGCGAAATGTTTTCGCGGTGGTGCAGAAAAATTGTTGCTGGATATGATGCAGCGCAATTTTAAAACGGTGCGTCACGTCAAACCTGCGGCCAGCCGATCAGAATCTGTTGAAAGCTACGTCCTGGCAATTGGCTTTCACGGTGCGGGGTGGGCTGACGATATTGCAGCCGAAGTTGAAGCTGGCAGGCGCGATGCTCATGGCATGATAATCGTTTAATATGGTGCAGTTTTGCACTATCAATCTGCTGCCCTTTTGCTTATATTCCGGAGCCACCGGGAAACGGAAGGCAACTTATGAAAATTCGCGATGCTTTTACTTTTGATGACGTGTTGCTTGAACCAGCGCACTCAACCGTATTACCAGCTAATACCAATATTGGTACGCGATTAACCAAAAAAATTAGCCTTAATGTGCCACTGATGTCTGCTGCAATGGATACGGTTACCGAGCATAGGCTGGCAATCGCCATGGCTCAGATGGGTGGCATAGGGGTAGTGCACAAAAACTTCACCATAGAGGAGCAGGCAATGCAAATTGCAATGGTAAAGAAGTTTGAGGCGGGCATGGTGGTCAATCCTCTGACTATTGCCCCTGACGAGCCGCTTCGTGATGCACTTGACATGATGGAACAGAACCAGATCAGCGGTATTCCGGTGGTTGAAAATAACCAACGCCTTGTTGGAATATTGACTAACCGTGACGTTCGGTTTGCTACTGATCTCAACCAAAGCGTTGCTGGTTTGATGACACGCGATGTTGTAACGGTTCGCGATGGCACCGCGCCTAATGAAGCGCGGCGCTTGCTGCATGAACACCGCATTGAAAAGTTAGTTGTTGTCGATGATGCGGGTGCCTGTATCGGCCTGATTACAGTAAAGGATATGGAGAAAGCACAAAATCACCCGCTTGCATCAAAGGATGAATTAGGTCGGTTGCTAGTTGCCGCCGCGACAGGAGCTGGGTCAGATGGGGTTTGCCGAGCTGAAGAGCTTATCAATGCCGGCGCAGATGTGATTGTTGTTGATACGGCGCATGGGCATTCTGAAGGGGTTTTGGAGTCAGTGGCTGCGGTGCGTAAGCTAGCGAATCATATACAGATTATTGGTGGAAATGTAGCTACATCCGAAGGTGCGAAGGCCTTAATTGATGCAGGTGCAGATGCGGTTAAGGTGGGAATTGGCCCGGGGTCAATTTGTACCACACGAATGGTTGCTGGTGTTGGTGTGCCTCAACTGACCGCCATAATGGATGCTGCCGAAGCATGTCATGAACAAAACATTCCGGTTATTGCCGATGGTGGGATCAAATATTCCGGTGACCTTGCTAAAGCTATTGCTGCTGGTGGTGATGTGGCCATGATCGGCTCACTGTTGGCCGGCACTGATGAGACGCCGGGTGAAGTTTATTTATATCAGGGCCGATCATATAAATCCTATCGCGGCATGGGATCAACAGGAGCAATGGCTCGTGGATCGGCTGATCGATATTTTCAAGCAGAAATATCTCAACCATTAAAGCTTGTGCCTGAGGGCATTGAAGGTCAAGTTCCTTATAAAGGAGCGGTTGAAAATGTTCTCCATCAACTGCTTGGTGGATTACGCGCTGCGATGGGATATACGGGCAATGCGTCAATTGCCAAGTTACAAAAGAATGCAAGATTTCTTAGGATAACCGGTGCGGGGTTGGCAGAGTCGCATGTGCATGATGTTACCATTACGCGTGAGTCGCCAAACTATCGTCCAGGGATGTAAGCCTATGGTATCTCGTGGATTTTAAGAGACAAAAGGGTGCGCCATTTTCCATCTTTGGTGGCCAGTTGCTTGATTTTATATTTTACGGTCCGTAATTAGCCAGATGTGGAAAAACAGGCCATGACGCCAGCTGCTAGAATCGCTGCTGTGATCGAAATTCTTACCGAAATGCAAACCGCAAGCGATGCGGGAGCTCTCCGTGGTAGGCGAGCGGCACGGTGGCTGAGTGCGGCGTTTCAGCGTCGGCGCTTTGCCGGGTCGGGCGACAGGGCGGCTATCGGTAGTCTTTTCTGGAATATTCAGCGCGCAACTGCCCGTATTGGCTGGCATCTCGCCAGTCTAGACGCTCAAACCAGTCCGCGCAATATGGTGCTAGCTGCATTGGCGTTAATAGAAAGGAAGACTGCCGAACTACCGGAATTGTTTTTAGCGAATATTGCGCATGCGCCAGCCTCTTTAGACCTAACTGAAAAAAGACTTGTTTCCGAGCTTGCGGACCGCAGTTTGAACCACCCTGCGATGGCGGATTATATTACCCTTGAATGGCCTGAGTGGCTGATGGATGATGCCAAAGCTGGACTTGGTGACGCGGTAGAGCGTGAACTTGCCATATTGCTACTTGAAGCTCCCACTGATGTGCGGGTCAATCTGCTAAAATTGTCAGACCGTCGTACACTTCTTAATAAGTTAGCGGGCCGCAGTATCAAGGGTCATCCAACCCGGCTTTCGCCGATTGGCGTCAGGCTCGATAAACGCTATCGCTTTGAAAACTTGCCAGAATGGAAGGCCGGGTTATTCGAAGTTCAAGATGAAGGGTCGCAACTTGCCGCGATGCTGTGTGATGCTCGGCCCGGCATGCAAATTGCCGACATTTGTGCAGGAGCTGGTGGCAAATCATTAATGATGGCGGCAAACATGGAGAATAAAGGCCGCATATTGGCCCTAGATTCAAATGTTAAACGGCTTGAACGATGCGGAGAGCGATTACGCCGGGCCGGCATTCATAATGTTGAACGCAAGGTGGTGGAAGAAAAATGGTCAAATCGGTCTTGGCGCGGTAAATTTGATCGTGTAGTTGTTGACGCGCCCTGTTCAGGATCAGGCACTTGGCGACGGCAGGTTGATGCTAAGTGGCAGCTTACAGCCGAAAGGCTGGACCAGATCAAAAAGACGCAGTCTATTTTGCTCGAAAAGGCGCGGGCGATGGTCGTTCCAGGGGGACGTATTATTTACATCACCTGTTCGGTTCTCGCAAGTGAAGGGCCACAATTGATCAAAAATTTTTTGGCAAATACGCCTGAGATAGAACTTGCCAACATTGCTGATATTTGGGCTGGTGCAATTGGTAAGGCTGGTGGTGGCGTTTGTCCTCCAATTGAAGACGGAATGTTGCAGCTTTTGCCAGGGCGCGATGGTACTGATGGTTTCTTCGTTGCTATTATGCAAGCGAGATTGCGCTAAAAACAGTGTGTGTTTGTTAAATTCTCTGACTAATATTTGAGGAATGAAAGCGATGTCCGATTCTATTTTGATTATTGACTTTGGGTCGCAGGTCACGCAACTTATTGCTCGCAGACTGCGTGAGGCGGGGGTCTTCACCGAAATTTTGCCCTGCACAACTGATCCAGAAAAAATAAAAAGTGCCAGCCCAAATGGTATTATCCTGTCCGGTGGGCCAGATTCTGTGGCGGTTGCAAATACTCCGCGTGCGCCGCAGATTGTATTCGAATTGGAGGTGCCAGTTCTTGGCATTTGTTATGGGCAGCAAACAATGTGTGCCCAACTCGGTGGGCGGGTTGAACCGGGTGCCAGTCGCGAATTTGGCCGGGCTTCACTTAATATTACTGCAAATTCTTCGTTGTTCGATGGGTTTTGGCGGGTTGGGGAACAGTATGCCGTCTGGATGAGCCATGGGGACCATGTTGCCAAGATGCCCGATGGATTTTCGGTTGTAGCAACTTCATCTGGAGCGCCTTTTGCTGCGGTTGCCCATGAAAGCCGTCGTTACTATGGCGTACAGTTTCATCCTGAGGTTGTGCACACGCAGAATGGCGCAGACCTCCTGGCGCGCTTTGCCCTAGGCATTTGTGGCTGTGCCGGTACTTGGTCAATGGCAGCTTATCGTAGCCGGGCCATTGAGGTAATCCGAGCACAGGTTAAAGATGCTCGGGTGATTTGCGGCCTCTCGGGTGGTGTTGACTCATCAGTGGCCGCGGTATTGATACATCAAGCGATTGGCGATCAATTGACTTGTGTATTTGTTGACCACGGGCTCTTACGCAAAGGCGAGGCTCAAGACGTAGTTTCGCTGTTTGGCAGCCATTATAACATTCCATTAATTCACAAAGATGCGTCGAATTTGTTTCTAGAGAAGCTTTCTGGGATTAGTGATCCAGAGGAAAAGCGGAAGATCATCGGAGCAAGCTTTATCAAAGTGTTTGACGAGGAAGCTGCTAAAATTGATGGCGCCCGCTTTTTAGCCCAAGGCACGCTTTACCCAGATGTGATAGAAAGTGTTTCAGCTGCTGGTGGCAGCGCAGTGACTATCAAATCGCACCATAATGTCGGTGGCTTGCCTGATGGTATGGCACTTAAACTTGTTGAGCCACTTCGAGAGTTATTCAAGGATGAGGTACGTGCTTTAGGCCGTGAGCTTGGCCTGCCCGAAAGCCTTGTTGGACGGCATCCGTTTCCAGGTCCGGGCCTTGCTATTCGCATTCCCGGCGATATCACGGTAGAAAAGTTGGGTATTTTGCGAGCCGCAGATGCGGTATATCTAGATGAAATTAGAAAGGCCGGTCTTTATGATGAAATCTGGCAGGCATTTGCCGTTTTACTGCCTGTCAAAACCGTTGGGGTTATGGGCGATGCAAGGTCGTATGAATATGTTTGCGCTCTGCGTGCAGTGACCTCTAGTGATGGGATGACAGCTGATAGCTTTGCGTTTAGCCATGAATTTCTAAGCCGGACTGCAACACGAATTGTTAATGAAGTGCATGGCGTGAATCGCGTTGTCTATGACGTGACATCAAAACCTCCGGGTACGATTGAGTGGGAGTGATTAAAAAATCAATAAAAACAATAAGTCAAATGTATTATGAAATTATTATCTTTTAGTATTATTTAAGGTTCTTTATTAATTTATTTTCACTATATTTGGATGAACAGAATAGAGATAATAAAATTAAACGATAGGTCTGCAATTATTTACAATAAATGGACTGGTAATCATTGTGTTTTTTCTCATTTAAAAAGAATGAGAAACGACCTTAGAGTTACGGATGAAATCACCTCTTGTGAGGTAGATAAAAATGGGAAGATACGATTTCCTTAATAAGTTTAAAAGTAGTTTAAAACTTTTTAAAAAGGCATTATTAACAATGGTTTAAAAGTTTAGATTTATTGAGTAGGAATGATAGACTTAACTTAAGTCATTGAAAATATGCTGTAGAAAATTCATAGTGATAAAATAATGACAAGTTAAGTCATTGATAAAAATAGCTCTTTTTTTATACACAATTGTTTTATTAAAATAGCCGCGTTTTAACAATGATTTGAATTTTAATTTTTCACATGGTTCCATTTTACGTCCTACTTTTCTATTATAAACGAACCTATCGCGAGAATATCTATTCCCGACCCATGAAAGCATCGAATAGTTTCTTTCGGGCTCATAACAATTGGTTCACCTTGAATATTAAATGAAGTATTTACGATTATTGGGTGCCCTGTAAGTTTCTCAAATTCATCAAGTAAAAACCAATAAAGGTTATTAACCTCTTTTTCTACGGTTTGTGGTCTTGCTGTTCCATTGATGATAAATCCTCAACTGGACTTGCTGCGAGCCTTGCGGCAGCGGCGGCACTGACATTTAGAAACCCTCATGTCTATCTCGATACAGTAGTGCTTATCGGCATTATTTTTTTACAATTTAGTAGTTTGGATAAACTAGCGTTCGCAGCAGGAGCAACAACTACCAGTCTGGTATTTTTTGCAGCGCTTGGTTTTAGCGGTTACTTACTGTCAGGCATGATTTGCAAGCCGCGTGCATGGCCGATATAAATGGTGGTATTGCGGTTATAATGTTCATACCGGCTGCTTCTATGTTGCGGGCAGGCGACTGGTTTTAAACAGATAATCCCATGGCCAAGTGATATCGTTACTTGGCTAACATTATCCTTTTATTAATCTTCCAGATCTTCTTCCAGAATTGAAATTTGCACGTGATAGCAGGTTTCGCCATCTTCATTATCCTGGAAAACCACACCAATAAATTCGTCTTCTAACATCAACTCGGCAGAATCGTCCTTATTTTCGCGACGTGCAAGGGTCAATTTGTGATTGCCGAAGCGCTGACGTAAAAAGCGTTGTACTTTTGCGGTATCACTAGCATTCATGGTTAAGCCTCGTTTTTGGTTAATCTTGCCGACAATATAACTTGAGTGAGCAAGACCGTATCGCTAACCACTACCTGATCATACGTCTGCAGGCAAGCCTATGAAGCATTTTCATAATTGATGGGATAATTTTTGAGCAATTTAAATGCTTTATTAATTGCTTAGGGTATTAGCTACATTAACTATGTCGCGCAATTTGACCGCCGCCATGATTGGGCCAAGCTGGTCGGGTGGTAATATCACGGGTCTGGCATAAGCTACAACGCATCCGCCCACCGAGCTCAGGAACTGGAAAAAAAGAGCCTAGTACATTTGTTAATGGCACCGGGTCAACCGTGCTATTATGACCGCAACGATTGCACCAACAGAAAATTGACAGCCCTTCATGAATCATATCGGCGAGAGTTGCCGGATTCTCTGGGTCATTTGATTTTATTTGTTGCCGCTTGTGCCACCCCATTTTTGGCAACCTTTCACAATCAGGTCACAGCCAAGAACTTGGTTGTGTTTATAGTGGTTCAAAATTAATTTGTTCATCTTTTGTTCTTATTTATAGTTATCTAACAAATTAGCTATAATCAATAGCTGAAAATTTTTTTGTTAGAGTAAGGCTTTGGTTTCTAGTTAGCCTGTGATTAATCTTGGCAAACGATCGAAATACCGAGTAATTTCTTGCATTGAATTACCTTTACAAAGAATCTTGCTACGGTCGCGCAAGGTAAACTTTGGCGACTCGGTTGGATAACGCTGCAGTTTTTCAACAATATAAAGTGGTGTTTCATGGGTGCGCCGAAAAATTGAAAAGAGGGCACTGCCGGGAAAATGATCAATTGCATAATCACGCCATTCCCCGCTGGCAACACGAGTGCTATACGTTGCAAGGATCTGCCCAAGTTCTGTGCGATTAAAGAATAAAGGTTTACGAAGACTTTTGGGTCTTGATATCCGTTGCATGTGGTTTTCCGTTAACTCATTTTTATTGGTGGCTGTTTTTATTATTCCAAGTTATGTTGAGACAGCTTTGCGGTAAGGTCAATAAAGCACTGGCATTTTGATGAAAAGAATTGCTATTACGATGCCGGGCGACGGAGCTTGCTAAACCTATTTGTAAACTTTTAGTTCTGGGTATTAGTATGATTATCACACTAATAATGATTGTTAGATAAATGGCTGATATTTTCGATGAAGTTAACGAAGATTTAAAACGCGATCAAATGCAGCGATTGTGGTCCCGCTTTGGTAAATATGTGATTTTAGCGGTCTCGATTGTGGTGCTTGGTGTTGGTGGACGACAAGGCTACACAACTTGGCAGGACCATCAGGCCGCTACTGCAGCCACTGCATATCATAATGCATTGGGGGCGAGTGATTTGAAAACAGCATTAACGGCTGAGCTTGATCAATTAAGCCCGGGCTACGCAATGCTAGCAAAATTTCAGATTGCTGCAGCGCAGGCTTTAGCTAAAGATTTTGCTGCAGCTGAAGAGAGCTATCTGGCTCTTTCCGCTGACCCTGCAGTGAGACAACTCTACCAGCAAGCCGCTCTTTTGTTGTCGGTTATGAATGCACCGGTGAACCGCAGTACAGATGATTTAGCAACAAGATTGGCTGTGCTGGAAAGCCAGGCAGGCCCTTGGCAGGCTATGGCACTGGAACAAGCGGCTGGCCTAGCCTTGCGTGCGGGTGATCGCAAAACTGCTGTTGCCAAATATACAGCATTGGCTGGCTTGTCTGATATTCCAACTGGTGTGCGTCAACGTGCCAGCCAAATGCTTAAGATCCTCGACGGATAGATTTGAACAAGAGAAAGCCCATGCCTGGTTATTCATTGATATAGGGAAAAGGCTTAGATGAAGAAAAAAGGTGGTTACGCACTCATTATGAAATTTCGTAAATTATTGGTAAAAAATGGAGATGTCGGTTTTGCTGTGCAAAACTTGAGACTGCGCAATGTGTTGAGTGTGGTGTCCTCATTAGTATCCAAACTGCTTTCATTAGGTCTTGTTTTGTTTGTTTTTGGGTCTGCTAGTTGTTCAGAATCTGAACTTGTCCTTGACGGCGATCGCATTGCAATTATTACGACCAATGACATTGTTTCTCCCGATCCTTCAGCTCTTATTGAGGGAGCAGGTTTGCCGGATGTAATCGCAAATCTTAATGCAGGACATCCAGGTTTAACACCCGGTCACACTGGCGGAAATGTGAGGGCTGATCTTCCATTTAAAAAAGTGTGGCGCACTTCTATTGGTGGTGCGGGCAATGAACTAACGGAGCTTGCACAGCCGGTTATTGCTAACGGCCAGGTATTTACAGTTGCTCCAAATGGACTCGTAACAGCATTTGATATAGAGAATGGCAAAGTCAATTGGCAGGTTACAATAGAGAGCTTTTCTGATGATCCTTTGCCGGGCATTGCTGGCGGGCTGGCAGTTAGCAGTGATAAGCTTTTTGTTCATGCTGGGGGTCAAAATTTTGCAGCTTTAGCAGTAAATGACGGTTCGTCTCTCTGGTCGGTGACTTCGCCGCTTCCGGTACGGGGAGGACCGACAATTATTGGCAAAGATGCAGTTGTTATTACCAATCTTGATGGTAATGTTTTGACCTATGGAACGGGTGATGGCGCTCTTATTTGGCAGCGTGCTGGTCTTCCTGTGAACACTGTTGTTTATGGTGCGCCATCGCCCGCATTTTCTGGCAATCAGTTAGCGATTGCTGGTTACGGAGGTGATATAAGCCTCATAGAGGCGAGCTCAGGTAAAGTTGCCTGGTCAGACTCCCTTGCGGCTTTTAGCCCCAGGACACCGTTACAGGGCCTTGGGGATATTCGCGCTCACCCAGTGCATGATGGTGGTGTGGTTTTCGCAATTAGTCAGGCCGGACAAACTGCAGCTTTCAATGCACGATCTGGTTTGTTGTTGTGGGATCAACCGGTTGGTGGCATCGAGATGCCATGGCTCGCAGGTAAGTCTCTATTTTTAATGACGATTGATGGCCGGCTTTATGCATTGCGGCGCAATGATGGTGTGGTGCGCTGGGTTGTTGATTTGCCAGGCGCTCTTCCAAAAGGGACTGTGGCCTCGGAAGATATCCCTCGATATGTTGGGCCGGTTGTCGTTGAGGGAAAGGTAATGGTGATTTCTAAATCAGGTATACTTTTTAGCTTTAACGCCGATGCAGGTGATGGCAAGGAAACCCTGCGAGTAGGATCTGATGTGGTAACTCCGCCACAGCTTGGGGCGGGAATGATGTTTGTTTTGAGTAACAATGGCAGCCTTGCGGCATTTCGGTAAGATTGTGATATATTTATGTCTGTTAGCTTTGCTATTGTTGGCCGCCCAAATGTTGGAAAATCAACACTGTTTAACCGGTTAATTGGTCGACAGCATGCGATTGTTGATGATCGGCCGGGGGTAACACGTGATCGCCGTGAAGGAGAGGGGCATTTGGCGTCGCTATCCTTCACGGTAATCGACACCGCAGGTTTGGACGACGTTAATGATGGTTCGCTGGAAGAACGAATGCGACGCCAAACAGAAATGGCGATTATCAATGCCGATGTTACTTTGATGGTTGTTGATGCTAAGACAGGTGTTACACCGGTTGACAGTTTTTTTGCCAACGAAATCAGAAAAGCTGGAGCAAGTGTAATTTTATTGGCCAATAAATGTGAGGGCAAGGCTGGAGCTAATGGTTTGGCCGAGGCATGGTCATTAGGGCTTGGTGAACCTGTTCCTATTTCAGCTTCGCATGGTGAGGGTCTAGTGGATTTGCATGATGCGATGATCGCTGCTGCCGCGGCCATTGGGCTTGATGGTGCCCTAACCGGCGAGGCAAGTTCTAATGATGATGGTGATGTCTTTACTGATAGTAATCACATTGAAAACAAACTCGACTCTGAAGGTCAGCCCATTGACATGTGGCAAGATGAAAAGGTTGTTCAACCAATGCGGATTGCTATTGTTGGTCGCCCTAATATGGGAAAATCAACTTTGATAAATAGCTTAATTGATGAAGAACGGCTTTTGACTGGCCCTGAATCTGGTATTACCCGAGACGCTATTGAGGTGCCGTTTGAATGGAATGGCAAGTCTTATAAACTTGTTGACACAGCTGGTATGCGTCGACGCGCCCGGATCTCAGATAAGATTGAGAAGCTGATGGTTGATGATGCGCTGCGGGCTATTCAGTATGCGCATGTTTGTGTTCTTCTGATTGATGCCGCAGAAGAAATACATAAACAGGACTTGTCAATTGCTCGCCTGATTGCAGATGAGGGTCGAGCCATTGTTATTGGTGCAAATAAATGGGATGTGGTGCGTGATAAAGAAGCTGCGAGTGGCCAGATTTCCGACCGTCTGCAGACTTCACTTGCACAATTACGCGGTGTGCCGGTGGTGCAAATGTCAGGACTGCATAAGAAAGGTCTAAGTGAACTGCTAGGTGCGGCTGATCAAATGTATCGAGTCTGGAACAGGCGTATCTCAACTAGCCGTTTAAATCGTTGGCTTGAATCCATGTTGGAGGCTCATCCACCACCATTGATAGAGGGCCGGCGACTGCGTATTCGATATATGACACAGATTAAAAGCCGCCCGCCAACATTTGCTTTGTTTGTTAGCCGCCCTACTGATTTACCGGAGAGTTATTTGCGCTATCTAACCGGCGGTTTGCGCGTCGACTTTGGATTGCGCGGTGTGCCAATCCGCATGGTTATGCGCAAGCGTGAAAACCCATTTGCTCCCAGCTAGATTGTGGCAGGCATATCAGAAAGAGCGACACAAAGTTTTGTAATTAAGCTTGAGACACGCTTAACTCCCTTGTCATTCAGTTCATATTTGCCGCTCATATAAAGGCGTCTGTTAATCTCTATTTGGATTGATTGCTGATTGCTGTTAGCGCGACCATAATTTTTTGTTATGTAGCCTCCAGCATAGGGGCTGTTCCAGGCAACGCTGAATCCTGTATCTTCGATAAGAGAGGTCAACATTTTGCCAATTTTCTGATCAAAAGTAGTGTGATGCAGATCGCCAAGAATGATATCTGCAAGAGGACGGTTTTGTTGGTCATGTGACGGCATAGAATGGCAATCAATCAGAATTGTACGACCAAATTTACTACGAGCATAAGTCAGGGCAGCTTGAACAGCGGAATGATAGGGTTGATGAACCAATGCAATTCTGCTTTCAACCTCGTCATGGGGCAACAGTTGCCTGTGAATAACCTCTCTCGCAGCGGTCAAACGCGGCAACAAACCATAACCGGCACGCACATGGCGTGAAGGTTTAACATGATTGCTAGCAGGTGGGCTGCTCAGCATGAGATGGTCAAGTGCATCAACAGGCCGATTTACGTCAATATATGCTCTGGCGACTTTGTTCGTCACGCATGGAATACCATAGTTCAAGGCACCGGTGATAAGTTGATCAACACTAAAGTCTTCTAACCCACGGAGATCTGTTATATCGGCAATACTAGCAGCGATGAATTCGGCGGGATATATACGCCCGGCATGAGGGCAAGAGAGTACCACTGAACTTGTTCCTGTGTGGTCTTGTGGGTGTAGCGTCTCAACGGCGTTGAAGGTGCCTGGCTGAAGTGAAATCAGCGGCAGAATAATCGGCCCGAGACTCGCAGAATTGGTAATTGTATCAGCAGATTTCAATAGGCTCGTAAGTTCACCAGAATGCATACCAGCAGACTTTGGTAAAAATTCCGCAGGCGTCGTCTCAGATAGGCTATCTGTCAATTGTGGCGCGGGTTTTGCCGGGCGTCCTGAATGAGGGTCTGTGGCTTCAAAAGTACTCATGCCGCAACTCTAACTTGTCATGGTGGTCAGGACAATAAGGAAGTTCGCTCTGACATTGATTGAAGAGATGTAAACAATTTTTTGTTTTTAAATAATCTAAGTAATTGGTTGAAAAAAGGCTTGATATGACGAACGTATTGGTGCACTTATAGCCTGAAAGTTCCAATAAAGGCAACAGCCTGCGGAAAAATAGTCGACGGCGATGTCTCTGCTGGCAGGCATTGAAATGGTATGGGGGTGTAGCTCAGCGGGAGAGCACTTCGTTGACATCGAAGGGGTCACAGGTTCAATCCCTGTCACTCCCACCATTTAAGGATCAAACTCAAACAAATACTTGGAAGGCTACACTAGGTAGTTGGGGTTCTTATGTTTTTGAGCTTTGGGGACAATTTCTGTCCCCAGAGATTTTCAAAAAGGAGAACCAATATGATGGCGTTTGTATCGAGAAACGGCAAAATTCGAGTAAAAATACGCAAGAACGGGGCGCATAAGTCAGCTACGTTTGCCACTCAATTTGAGGATAATGTACGAGCCAAGCAAAAGCAGAACGTCGTCAATCAAAAAAAGGACCAGTCTGAGAAGAGACTGGCCCAAGTGTTAAAAGAGGTTTTATTCAAGGTAAGATAAAAACTGAAAGAACTTTATCAAAAATCGATGTGATGCCCTTTGAGGATTTTGAATCATAGTGTTATAAACTTTTGGTGGCGCTGCAAAATTTGCACTATGCATGTTGTAAGAAAATGAAGCTTGACTAACGTAAACATCTACCTTTTCAACACAATCAGCCTGGTCCGGCTACCACTTATCGAAACTTAAGTAAAAACACGGTATCCTGCTCAAGACCCTCCGCGTTCCAGATACTGTCTGTAAACTTAATCTTATGTTTTGTCTCAGCAGCCGTTTTACTGACGGTAAGTTCGATTGGCTTTTCTTTGGAAGCGCAGCCTGGATCCAAATGTTTTGTTGAAAAAACTCTCAAGGCTCTACAACACTTGCAGTTGACGCTAGCTATACCGAGCGGATTTTAAATCGGAGTTTCAAGATACCAAAAAAAGGGCCACCCGAAGATGACCCAACGCATCGCTCATCTAGAGTGTTTAAAGGAAGATTTTGAAAATTTGTTATTATTCGTAACGACGTCTGCTTTGATTCTTTAAAAAATAATGCACATACTTGCACTTCGTAAAAAACAAAAAGTTCTACAAAATGACCACTGAGGGGTAGTACGAAGGAGTCACAAAGTAGGGACAATGCGATGACACTAAGTGATTGCGGGGGGGGATGAAACGGTAGTATCGAATCTAATAGCAGCTTTAAAAAAGCAATAATCTGAAGCGTTGACATCGAAGGGGTCACAGGTTCAATCTTGTCAATCCCACCATTTACGAAGTTCGCGTTATCGACCGCTTAACATGCGACACAAGGTGGTCTAGGTTTTTGTGTTTTGGGAGTCTGGTGACGAACTTTGTCACAAGGTATTTTTACTAAAGGGCAACCGATAAAGCGTAAGAAATTTGTATTAATATTTCTTCTGGTTAGTCTGTCATCAGTTTTTCTTTTCCAATCTATAAGCTTTGAGCTTTGTCGTGTTAACTCTTTCATATTTATAGAATGTGGATTTGATGGTGAATTAGTTCTGTCCAGACTTAACTACAAATCAGCGATGACTGTCAGACTTTCGTTTACGGCTTCAGCTAGCCTCTTATAGTCACGCTCGGTAATTTGCGCCTGTAATTTTAAACTTGGCAATACGCAGTCTGGCATCGTTGGAAAGATGTCTTTTGTTTTGTTCACCATACTATTAACAAATGTACTTTGCTGCTCACTTGCCTGTGAACTTTTCACCATAAGAATGGCCGTTACGAGGCATATTTGTACTAGAACAAACCAGTAGAGTATTGGCTTTTGCCATTTCCTGTCACGGGTGAAGGACCAACCAACCCATGCGATAACGCCAACAACTCCCCAAAATATTTCCATATTTTACAACTGCTCCTCTGGCTTGTTAACCAAGCAACTATAGCAAAATGACTGGGTGTAGCAATATTATGTGGCTAAGAGCACTTCGTTAAAAACGAAAGGCTCTAAAAATGTCTATGGGGGTTATTAGGAAGGGGATACTGATTCAATCCCTGTCACTCCCACCAATTGACCTTTGCAACGAAAACAGACGCGTAGAAGGGTACTCTCAGACGGCCAAGTTCCTGACTTTTTGACCTTGCGTCCAAATTTTGGACACGACCTTCTTTAAGAAGGCCATTGATATAGCAATCTTCATTACAAGAAATGACAAACTCAAAAATGATCAGACTAAAGAAGGCCAAAGGAAAAACCTCCAGCCAATGTAAAATAATTTCTCAATCATCTCATAGTTAAGACTCAAACACCCTTTTTCGAATCAGACCAGGCAGAATGGGTTTTCATGTACTTACGGGCGTGGTAACTCCTTAGGCCTTCTGTATGTTTACCTTCTTTGGGCGGCCCGGCTCCTTTGCGCTCGGGTATGACAATATAGAAGCCTTTTTTAGCTGGTGAATTTGTTATTGTCTTTTTTGCTCCTGCCTCTGCCATAAAATTTTCCTTTGGAGTAAGTGCTTCTTTATCGCTCGGACGAAAAATTGGTTGGTGTCCCGTGTACATAATCAACGGTGCGATACCCACCTTTGCAAATAGTCACTGATTTACATAAATAGACTACGGATTTTGTTTCTCCTTTATCAGTTCTGCTCGATGCACAACAGCTTTGGCGCGCTTATAAACGGGTATATCAATCATGTTTCCGTTTATTTGTGCCGCGCCATGATTGTTTTGCCAAGCATTTTCCATAACCTCTATTATTTGTAACGCTTCACGAACTTCCTTTCGCGTGGGACTAAAGCCGCGGTTCAAAGCGTCAACCATTGTTGGGTGAATGCATGTGGCTCCCTCAAAACCAAAATTGGCTGACTTTTTTGCTATTTCAAACATATAATCTGCGTCAGAAAAGTTGGAAACCGTATCTAAAATACCAAGGGCCATTAACCCTGCTGCTTTCGCAGCAAGTGCCATCTGAATTTTAGGATAGGATAAAGTATCCGCACTTGGGTAAAGTCCAGCTGATGTTGCAAAATCCTCCCCACCCAAGATAAGGCCAATATTGCGATTTATTGAGCATGCTATTTTTTTTGCGGAGAGCAGTGCATTTGGCGTTTCCAACATCGGTATTGTCCTGATTTGTCCAATGTTCATTCCGCGTTCTTCCTCAAGAGAGGTTAGTAATTCATCCATTGCTATTAAGATACCGGCGCTTTCAACTTTGGGTAAGAGCAACCCTTTCAACCCTTGTTGCGTAACAGCTTCGATATCTCTGACTGCGAGCCTCAACGGTGCATTGATTCTAACGAGAATGTCTGAGGGTCCGTTTACCAACTCCGGGATTGCGTTTTCACAAATCTCTCGGGCCGTTAATTTGTCATTAGGCGCAACGCTGTCCTCTAGATCTAGTATTATTGCATCAGCACCGCGGCTTTGTGCTTTTGCGAGAAATTTTTCATTGTTTGCAGGCATGTAGAGAAGAGAACGCCACAGTGGTGCTTTGCTAATTAGCCGGTTTCTATTAATCTCAGACTTCTGGTTTTTCATTTGATACTTTTTCTTTTAGCGAACTGATGTATTTGTTCTTCTTTGAATCCTGCTGCCAAAAGGATCTCGGTTGTGTCTTGTCCAATTTCTGGGGCAGCGTTGCGAAAAGTTGCTGGAGTGTTCGAAAGGTCAGGGACGGGCTTGTGGACTGGTATTGTGCCAAGATCATCATCGGGGATCTCAGAATAAACTTCGCGTTCAACAAAGTGCGGATCTGCTATAATGTCCGCTATCGAATATAGCGGTGCTATCGTTACATCTGCCTCTACCAATGTTTTTAAAACCTCATTTTTGTTACGTGCTGCAATCCAGTCGGCCACGGTCTGATCCACAATATCTCGATGCTTTAGTCGTCCCTCATTGGTGCTAAAGCGTGGGTCTTCATTCATCTCACCATGGCCAATAGACTCAAAAAGTCGGGCAGCCATCTTGGGAGTTGATGCTGAGATTGACAAAAAGTGACCATCTTTTGTTTCATAAACATTGCGCGGTGCTGACGTGCTCGACTGATTGCCAATTCGTTTCTTTGGCTCACCAACAAGTTTGTAATCTAGGGCTTCTGGGCCAAGAACAGAAACCATTGCGTCAAGAAGAGCAAGGTCAATGATTTGTCCTTCTCCAGTCGTGTCTAGTGCTCTTAAAGCCATTAAAATCGCGTTTGATCCGTAAAGGCCAGATATCATATCTGCAAGCGCAAGCGGCGGAAGCAGGGGACCTCCATCTAATTCACCGTTCTTATGAGCGAATCCGGACATAGACTCCACAAGAGTGCCAAAACCTGGTCTTGATGTATATGTTCCTGTTTGGCCAAAGCCAGAAATTCTGAGAAGAATGAGTTTTGGATTAATTTGTTTTATTCTATTAAAGTCAAATCCCATTTTTTCGAGTGTTCCCGGCCGAAAGTTTTCGATCATTACATCTGAGTTCTCAATAAGACGGCCGATGATTTCCGTAAAATCTGGCGACCTGAAGTCCAATCCAATACTTTTTTTGTTTCGCGAGTATACCTTCCAGAAGGTGGACTCCCCGCCCTGTTTCCAGGTTCGCAGTGGGTCGCCGTCAGGAAGCGGCTCCACTTTGATTACTTCTGCACCAAAATCAGCGAGTTGCAGCGATGTCATGTTTCCTGCAACAACACGCGATAAATCTACAACCTTGAGGCCCTTCAATGGCCCCACATTTTTTGTTTTGAAATTGCTGTATTTCCAATTTGATGTTTTTGTTGAATTGTTCATTCAAAGAAAGCCCGTCAGAGAAACCATAGTTAAAAAAAGATGTTCATCCCACCTTGGCAAAAAAGCAATCCTCTATAATAGATCGTTCAAAAATTTATCTCGCCAAAGCAAATACCTATATGTTCCTAGGGGTTAAATTCCAAAAAAGATTCTAACTGATTAACTGAGTAATTTTTCCTTGGGCGGAACAATATCTGTGACTAAATCTTTAATGAGCGTTTTGTTTGGTAAGGGCTCAAGTTTAGATCCAGATTTTTGGAGTTTCTTCAAACAGGCATATTCTACTTGCCCGTCAATAATCATCATACATTCTTTACAGGCATTGGCATTGATGCAGGAATATCTGAATGACAAACTCTCATCGACGTTGTCATTTATCCAAATCAATGCATCAAGGATTGAGGCACCTTGTTGAAAGGGAACTTTAAATGTTTCAAACCTAGGTTTGATGCTATCAGTGCCCCTAAAGATATTGAGTTTCGTAAAAACATTTTGTTGATTGTTGTTTTTCATACATTTGCCTAACGTTGCTTTTCTAGGTCGAATTCCAATTTTTGTACATCCTGCCAACGCGATACAAGGTCTCCATCAACCATTGATATAATTTGATTCTTGGTAAATTTATCAGATTTAAAAGGTATGTCCTCCATCTGATGTGCGCCTCTACTTTCTCTGCGCTCGTTGGCTGCAAGGCAGATTGCCTCAGCGCATAAAAGACTATTCCTTAGATCAAGCCAATCCATCAAGCTAGTGTTGAAAACGGTTCCAGAGGCTGGCTTTAAGTTTGGAAAAATATCGTTCTTCATTCTCCTTATTTCATCAATGGCCATTTGCAGTCCCTGTTTGTTCCTAAGCACTCCAACATTTTTCCACATTAGTTTTTGCAACTCAAAAAGTAACTTTCGTGACGTCACTGTCTGAAATTGTGACTTTTGTTTCGCGTGGCACGATAATTCAACTAGTGAATTCGAAAGCGCATTTTGACCGATTTGAAGTGAGAGTTGGGGCGTTTCACCAGTGCTGTTTGCTGCACTAGCTCCAGCAATTTCCCCAAAGACAAATGCTTCTGGGATTGCATTACCGGACAGACGGTTTGCACCATTGGCGCCGCCCACACATTCACCAGCCGCAAAAAGTCCTTTAACACATGTTTCCATTGACTCGTTAACTTCAATTCCCCCCATATGATAATGGGCAATTGGCGCTACCTCAATCGCTTGCTTTGTCAGATCTATTTTGTTTGCTAAAAGTTTCTCGATGATAGGTCCAAAGGCTTCATCAAGCTCCACTTTACTTAAATGCTGAAAACTTAACCAAGCCCCTCCATTGGGGGAGCCTCTACCTGCCTCGCATTCTTTCAATATGGCGTAAGCCGCAAGGTCACGGCCCACGGTGTAAGCATCTCCATCTTCGCCACCATAATGTTCAATGAACTGCTCTCCGTAATTGTTGAGGAGGCGGCCGCCTAACTTATACCGGAATGGATCCCACATTATGGGGTCCATTCCTACAAGGCGAGGCGCAAGATGGCCAATGGGAAAAAATTGTACAAACTCCATGTCCATCAAATTAGCACCAGCTCTTAATGCAAGTGCGTGAGAGTCCCCCCCCATGTTTTTTGATGCCGAGTTACGTGCAAATAGTTGCGTTAGACCACCGGCAGCTAGAACAATGGCTTTGGCGCCGATGGATACATATTCGCCAGTTTCAGTATTTAGCCCAATCGCACCGATAACTTGGTTTTTCTCAATTACAAGATCAATAATTGTTAGCCCACTAACACGGTTTATGTTTTTTAGTTTTGCTACTTGCCCCCGAAGAGTTCGGGCAACAGCTGTGCCAGTGTTAAGAAAATCGACATAACAACAACGTTTTATTCCATGACCGGGGGCAAGCACCTGTCGTATTCGTGCGTTGACATTAGCCCAATCAGTTTTCCAATCACGCATTTGTAGTATTTTTTCTGGGGCATTTTTGCAAAGAAGGTAACTCAGATTTTCATTGCAGAGTTCCTGGCCAGATTTAATTGTGTCTTGGAGATGATGTGTCCAATGATCGGCTTCTTGATGACCAATTGCTGCAGCGACAGTCATCTGCGCCATGACTGTCGCACCCCCTCTACTAATTAGGCTCTTGTCACAGAGTACGACCTGCGCATTTAATTTGGCAGCCGATACGCTGGCGTACATCCCAGCAGCACCAGCGCCGACAATTAGAACATCTGTTTCTATAAGTTCCATACGTTTTAGAAGATCCTAAATCAGTGTGTTTTTGTATTGAGCCAACCTGAGCTTATGATTAAACCGGCAACAATAAAACAGTCGCTAAGTTGGCCTAGATCTGCAAGTGTCAAATACCGTGCGTCAGCTTTAGAAAACGTTTTGTTCGGCTTAACTCGCTACCGTTAACAAAATGCTGCCTGCTTGAAACACCTTGTTTTATTTCCAATATCCAACAAGGGTTGGTATTATGTAGACACATTATCACCACAGAACCCGTTTCGCAAAAATAACCACTTGTAAAAGTTTTGCCCATTGCAGGATCAAATCATTAAAGAAAGCTGTTTTAATGTTCAACTACCCCCACGATCATGAAGAAATTCGCGTTGCTGTCATAAAATTATGCGGTGACTTTGATAATAAGTACTGGCAGGCATGTGATGCAGACCGCGCCTACCCAACTGATTTCGTACAAGCCCTTACTGATGCTGGTTATCTGTCTGCCCTCATCCCGGAGGAGTATGGCGGGTTAAGCCTGCCAATATCGGCTGGATCAGCAATTTTGGAAGAAATTCATCGGTCTGGTGGTAACGCGGCAGCCTGCCATGCTCAGATGTATACGATGGGAACCGTTCTGCGGCATGGATCAGACGCACAAAAACATTTGTATCTGCCGGCGATTGCTGATGGCAGTCTAAGATTGCAAGCCTTTGGCGTGACAGAACCAACGAGCGGCACAGATACAACTGCGCTTCGTACCACCGCGCAGCGCGATGGTGATGAATACATAGTGAATGGTCAAAAAGTGTGGACGTCGCGCGCAGAATACTCGGATTTGATGCTGCTGTTGGCTCGGACAACACCGCTTGACCAATGCGCAAAGAAAACCGATGGACTTTCGGTGTTTCTGGTCGATATGCGCGAGGTACGTGGTAAATCACTAACCATTACCCCCATTCGCACGATGATGAATCATTCATCAACCCAGCTGTTTTTCGACGATATGCGCATTCCGGCCAGTAGCCTTATTGGCGAGGAAGGAAAGGGTTTTCGTTATATTTTGTCAGGTATGAATGCTGAACGGATTTTGATTGCTGCGGAATGTATAGGAGACGCGAAATGGTTCATTGAACGGGCTTCTAGCTATTCAACCGAACGTAGTGTTTTTGGTCGGCCCATTGGCCAGAACCAAGGAATACAATTCCCAATTGCCCGTGCCTATAGTCAGATGCGGGCGGCTGAATTGATGCTGCAGGAATCAGTCCGGTTATATGAGGCTGGCGAAAATCCTGGGGAAGAGGCAAATCTTGCTAAACTACTTTGCGCTGATGCGTCATGGGCTGCTGCAGAAATGTGTGTCCAAACTCATGGCGGTTTTGGCTTTGCAGAGGAATACGATGTTGAACGCAAATTTCGTGAGGCGCGACTATATCAAGTTGCTCCAATATCAACTAATCTAATCTTAAGTTATATCGCTGAACATGTACTTAACCTACCCCGCTCATATTAAGACAAATTTCTAAAAGCATGCATTTTAATGGTCTAACTTTTTTGGCTTCAGCGGGGGCGGCAATGGTTAAACGGTTCATCGCTTTGGTATCGGCGTTTCTGATATTTGGGACATAATCGCGGCCATCATTTTGACGTACAATATCCACTTTAGTGGGTTGCCTCAATTAGGTGTAATGTGACATCGTAATGTTCATTTAATGGACTGTGGTGCAATGAAAATACCAAAACATATAGATATTCCAGCGGCTTGGTACGGTGATGAATTGCAGAACAACCCTGAGTTGTGGTCGTATCGACTGAGCTCCGAAGAAATTGATGAATTGGAAAATGCCGCACTAGATTTCAATAAGTCTGGCGAACAAATTGGAACCATAACAAAGAAAAGCTTTTTCTTACCTAGGTTTGGTTCATTTTTAGAAGAGTTGAAGAATGAACTCAGAGAGGGACTTGGGTTCAAACTCCTTCGGGGCTTGCCGGTTGAACGCTATGATGCTGCAACTTTTTCAACAATATTTTGTGGAATTGGATCTCACCTTGGGCTCGCAAGATCTCAAAATGCTGCTGGCCACTTGTTAGGACATGTCAAAGATATTGGGCTAGACGTAGCGGATCCATCTACTAGAGTTTACCAAACAACTGCCCGTCAGCATTTTCATACAGACAGTTGTGATGTGGTAGGGCTTCTATGCCTCAAAGAGGCAAAAGAAGGTGGAAAATCGATGCTTGCGTCCAGCGTGACAATTTATAATGAAATGAGCAAACGAAGTCCCCGCTTAGCAAACGCACTTTTCGAACCCATCGCGAGGGATAGGCGTGGTGAAATTCCT
>QBYK01000004.1 GCA_003282865.1 SAR116 cluster bacterium AG-325-I21
TTTCCGCATAAAGGATAATTGGAGCGGGTGAAGGGATTCGAACCCTCGACCCCAACCTTGGCAAGGTTGTGCTCTACCACTGAGCTACACCCGCGCTACCTCTTGATGTTTGAAACGAAGTTTCAACACGTTGAAACGTCGAAGGGTTTCGTTCAAATACACAAAACGCGTTCCGCTTCGAGTGTGTATAATCGAAGCTACATTCGCGTGCAAGAGACAAATTACGTAATTAATTATTCATGATTTTTGGTTTTTGCAGGGTCATAGGCTGAACCTTCGACAAACTCGTCAAAGATTCTTACCAATGTTATCTAGGCTAATGCTTGCTTGAGGCTTGCGGCAATATGTTCTTGCTGTGCGGCCTCAAGATAGGGATGCATCGGCAGTGCAAGGACCCGGTCGCAAAGGTCCATCGTTACAGGCAAATTGCACCCGCTTACCGGGTATTGCGTGTAGGGTGACTGTTGATGCATTGGAATTGGGTAATAGATTGCAGTTGGTACCCCTGCTGTTTTCAGTTTCTGAATGAGGGCCGCCCTGTCTATTCCTCGTGGTAATTTAATGACATATTGCGCCCAGCTAGAGGTGGCACCTCGGTAAAGGACAGGCACACCCACCAAGTGCTCTAGCAGCGCAGCATAACGATCAGCCGCCTGTTGGCGGAGGGCAAGTTCATCGACAAAAATATCTAGTTTGGCGTCTAGAACAACTGCTTGCATGCTATCCAGCCGACCAGTCATCCCAATGCGGACGTTTTCATATTTGTTATGTCCCATCCCATGAACCCGGCAGGACCGGATAATTTCGGCGATTTTGGCATCGTCAGTAAAAACTGCCCCGCCATCACCGTACGCTCCAAGAGGCTTTGCAGGAAAAAAGCTGGTGCAAGTTACATCAGCAAGCTGGCCAACAGGATGGCCATTTAGTGTTGCCCCAAAGCTTTGTGCGGCATCATCAACAAGCCAAAGTCCATGATCATTAGCAAAAGTTTTTATGTCTGCATAGTTGGCAGGCTGGCCAAAAAGGCCAACACCAATGATCCCGACAACATCAATGCCGGATTTCTTTCCAGCGGCAAGCGCAGCAGACAATTTCTCCGGGTTCAAGTTGAAACTATCGTCTTCAATTTCGGCAAAAACTGGAATTGCACCCATACAAGGCATTACCTCTGCGCTAGCGGCAAAGGTGAAGGATGGCACTATTACGCCCTGTCCCGCTTTTAATTCGAGCCCCATTAGTGTCAGGAGGAGGGCGTCGGTTCCTGATGAACAGGTTATGTTGTGCGTGGCACCTGTCCAGTCACCAAGGCGAGCTTCTAAGGAGGTAATTTCTGGTCCCATAATATAGGCCCCATGATCAAGGACTGCACTCAAGCCAGTTTCAATTTTGTCACGAATTCGCGCTTGTTGGGCTTTTAAGTCAATAAAGGCAATGCTCATGGTATGTTTTTGCTCGCTATCGGGTTGTATATCTGAATGATGTGTCGATTAGATTATCCTGCAGCATTTCAAGCACCTGCTGGACGGCAACAGCTTCGTTGATGTCTGTTGGAGTTGGGCTGTCATTATCACAGCTCTGAATAAACGCCCGCATTTCAGCCTGTAATGGTTCAGCTTGGGTAAGTGGCAGAGTGATTGGGCTTGCTCGGTCAATAAGAAAATGATCGCCATTCAATTTCATCTGGTCTTGGAACAATGTCAACTTTTCAGGCCAAGATTTGGTGTCATCGAACACCATTGCTCCAGCGCTCCCGGTGACAGTCAATCGGTGTTCTTTGAAAGGGCTCAACCAGCTAGTCTGCATACCAGCTGAAACACCGCCATTGAAACCAAGAAAGCTCGTCAAAAAATCCACTATGCCGGGTGTCATATGACTTGCGCCAACACAATGGATTTTGGCTGGTAGATCACCAACGAGCGCGAGAATGAGCGATAAATCATGAGGGCATAAATCAAATAGTACAGACTCAGTTGTCCGAATGCGCCCCATTGCCAGGCGGTTTGCTTGCACATGGCACAGGCTACCAATCGTACCTTCGGCAAGCTGTTTTTGTAATTCGATAAAAGCTGCATGATAGCGGATTAAATGCCCAACCATAACCTGTCTTTGTGCGGATTTTGCTGCATCACGGATTGCCAGCGCACCGACAAGTGACAACGACAGGGGTTTTTCAATGTAGATATGTTTGGTAGCCGTAAGTCCCGCAAGGGCAAGCTCATCATGACTGTCGGCTCCAGTGGCGATGACAATACCATCAATATTTTTGTGTTCAATCAATTTATCTACTGACATTGCCGTGACATTGAAGGCTGACGCAAACGCATCGGCGGCTTTGGCATTTCGATCTGCAACAGCAACCAAAGCGTCAAGATGGACAAGATTGCGGGCCAAATTGTCCCCCCACATTCCACACCCAATCAAACCAATCTTTGCCATTACATAACTTTCACACACTAATACTGCAGGACTATTGAGCGTACTTTCATTGTGTCTTAATACGACGCGATATACGCGTCAATTGTTGCATTTTGTTACATTTTCGGGGGGAGTATGAGGAAGTATGGGGTAACGCGAAAACTGGTATGAAGGGGAGCTCATTCTGCTGCCAGCCTTGTTTCACATGTTGCTTTAAGCATTATCTTAAGCTTTGCTGGTAATATAGTAAGGCATTTATCTTCTCTTTAAAGGAAACATGAATATCTACACAATTTTCACTGATTTGCTTCGTGATAACCGCATTACTTCAAGGATCTTAAAATGGATGCAACATCAAAATTCAAAAATACATTGCCAACCACGCCGGAAACATTGCTAATGCTTTTGGACAGGTTGCAGATTGCCTATGAGATGCACCGGCACCCACCATTGCGTACCGTTGAAGATTCAAAGGCGCATCGTGACAACATGTCAGGGTTACACACAAAGAACCTTTATCTTCGCGATCGGAAAAAACGGAATTTTCTTCTTGTGCTTGAAGAAGACCGGCAGATTGACATGAAAAGCCTCAATAAAAAAATTGGTTGCGAACGTCTGTCTTTTGGCAGTGCAGAACGACTGTTTGAAATGTTGGGAGTGCGGCCTGGTGCGGTCAGCCCATTAACCTTAATTAATGATCCTGATCAAAAGGTTCATTTGGCGTTAGACATCGCCCTTCAGACCAATGAGACGATTTATGCGCACCCCCTTGTCAATGATATGACGCTTGGCATCGAGGGATCACATTTACAACAATTTTTTGCTTACACGGGCCATAAGGTCCAATGGCTCGATTTTTAATCAATGGCGTCGCAGTGCTCGCTGAGGCGTAAACTATTTCTGATAGCTCTTGTTTCAAGAAGGTGAATGCCCACATAACGATTAGAGACAAAAGAGTTTGCTTTTGAACATTGTCTGGCTGGTACATTATCGCCGGATATTCGGCATCAAAGAAGGTTGACGACAAGAATGGAACAGCTAATTTCTGCAGGGGTATCCAACGACCCTATCGATGTTGATGTGAATAATTTCATGACCGAAGTGGTTGAAAGTTCATCAACCACTCCAGTTGTGGTTCAATTTTGGGCACCATGGTGCGGACCCTGCAAACAGCTTGGCCCAGTGTTGGAAAAAACTGTTTTTGCTGCGAAGGGCAAAGTGCGGATGGTCCGGGTAAATATTGATAATAATCAACAAATTGCTCAGCAGCTGAGGGTTCAGTCAGTGCCTACGGTCTATGGCTTTTATAATGGCCAACCAGTTGATGCGTTTGCTGGCGCACAACCTGAGTCTGCAGTGATAAAATTTATTGAAAAGTTGGCAGCAATGGCTAACGATGGTCCCGATATTGTGGCGATCGTTGAGGAGGCAAATCGCTTGCTTGACCTGCAGGATTATGAAGGGGCGTTGTTACAATTTCATGAAATAATGGCAGCTGATCCCGAATCGGCTGACGGTCTTGCTGGTATGGTCCGCTGTTTGGTGGGTATGAATGACTTTGATGGGGCTCGTGAAATTGTTGATCAGCTTGATGAGGAATTTCGGAAAAACCTCTCGGTGGCGGCAGCAATTGATGTGCTGCTGCTATCTGAAAAAGCGTTAAAATCTGCTGGCGGTATAGATGTCGCCCAAGCTGCCGTTGATGCTGACCCAGGTAATTTAACGGCGCGTCAGGACTTGGCAATGGCGCTTTTTGCAATTGGTCAACAAGAAAGTTCGATGAACCACTTACTCGAATCAATTCGCATTGATCGTGACTGGAATGATGGGGCGGCCCGCACCCAGTTGCTCGAATTTTTTAAAACACTAGGCCCAACCAATCCCAATGTTATGGCCGCACGCCGTAAATTATCCACATTGCTGTTTGCATAAAAAAGGTTGGTGAACAGTCGTGTATGTAAGCAGTGTGTTAATACGATGGTCACACTTCTAAGTGACTTTATAACTACAGCCATAATATGTTATTGAAAAAGATAGGGAGTGATTATGGTAGGCAGAAAATTTGACCCAGAATTTGACCAGCTTCCGGCACGCATTCCCATTTTCCCATTACCAAGCGCGCTGTTGCTTCCCGGTGGGCAATTGCCGTTAAATATTTTTGAACCTCGATATTTGGCTATGGTCACGCATGCCTTGTCAACGCCTTCACGACTGATTGGAATGGTCCAACCACTTGGTGAAAACACTCAAACTGACGCTGCTGGTAACCCACTATTGTTCGAAACCGGGTGCGCGGGGCGGTTATCATTTTTTCAGGAAAGTGACAACGGACGGTTTGTAATAGCCCTCACTGGCCTATGCAGATTTAACCGTCGTGATCAGCAGTTAGACCCGAACGGGTTTTTGGTTGCAGATGTTGATTGGCATCCTTTTGCCCATGATTTGCGGATTGATGGAAGTGCATTTGACCGCGGTCCATTGATGAAGGTGATGAGACGTTATTTCGCCCTGAAAGGCTTTGAGACAGACTGGACGCAGATAGAAAATTCGGATAACCATCAGTTATTGGCAACGTTATCGATGGTTTGCCCGTTTGAGATAGCTGAAAAACAGGCTCTTTTAGAGGCTGACACGATAGTTAAGCGTGCCGAGCTCCTTATTGCAATGATGGAAATGGCGCTGCACAATGAATCCGGAGGCAACGATGCCCGACACTGACCCCAGAGTTGGTCATGAAATTGATCGTCGCCTTCTTGAAGTCTTGGTTTGTCCGTTGACAAGAGGACCGTTGGTTTATGATCGTGTCAATAATGAATTGATTAGTCATCAGGCTCGCAAAGCGTACCCGGTGCGCTCTGGTGTGCCAATCATGCTTGTTGATGAAGCACGCGATTTGGGTAGGGACGAATAGGCTGCTAAAATTTGGCCAGCAGGTTGTAAAAGGATAGCGTTTCGATGAAAGAGCCAACCAAAAAGCGACCAGCATCAGGAACAGATGTTTGGCCGGAAGAAATTCGTCTTGCAAAAACGAAGAGCCTGTTAGACGTGAGGTTTGACAATGGCAAAAGCTTCTCTCTTTCGGCCGAATTATTACGGGTGGAGTCCCCCTCGGCCGAAGTGCAAGGACATGGTCCTGGCCAGAAAACCACGCCTATTGGTAAACGGGATATTTTGATCAGTAGCATAGAACCGGTTGGTAATTATGCCATCCGTATTGGTTTCAGTGATGGCCATGATACCGGTATTTTCAGCTGGAACACGCTATATGATTACGGTCTTCGGCAAGATGAATTAATGACGGATTATCTTTCACGCCTCAAAAATGACGGAACTACCCGCAGCTAGAAAGCTATGCTCGACATTTTAGCCGGTACTATTCTGGCAAACGCCCCTCTAATAAATTTGCCCGCATTAATTGGCCGCCCATCGCACTTTTCTGAAACACTGTTTTTAGCGGGCTGCGATTCACTAAACCCATGCCTGCCCCTACGATTTTGGCCATCTTTGGCTGAAATGACATAAGTTGGTTCAGCGCACTTGTCATGGCGGTCATGGCGACGACTTCTAGCTGTCGTCTGTCACTGTAGTCACTGCAAATAGATTGATGACCAGCATTCAGCCCGCGCTGATTAGCATGTGCCAGACAATCAGCAAGGGCGGCCGCATCCCCGAGGGCCAGATTATAACCTTGTCCGGCAAGAGGGTGAATTGCATGGCTAGCATCGCCGGCAAGAACCAGATTATGACTTGTCATTTTACGGGTGATAGTTGGTTGTAGTGGCCAGCTCAGGCGCGGACCATCAAGCCGCAACCCACCAAGTGTCTCGCCAAATGCCGTCAGAACCAGGTTTGCAAATTCATCTTCATTAAGGGTTAAGATTGTTGATGCCTCATCTTTTGGCAGGCTCCAGACAAGTGATAGGCGGCGTTCGCCGTGGGGCATAAGCGCAATAGGCCCACCCGGCAGAAACCGCTGAAATGCTGTATTCTCATGAGCTCGTTCACTTATTAGATTTGCGATAATGGCAGTTTGTCGATGCGGCTCTCTAAAGGTTCGAATAGACGCATAATTGCGGAGCTTACTGTTTGCGCCATCACATGCAACAACCAGTTGGCAGCGCAAATCTGGACGACTTTCAAACTGCAGGCGAGCAAAATCATTTCCCGAATCAAACCCGGTAACCTCATGCCCGGTAATCTGAATAATGGGTCGTGCTGCCAGTCTGTTATAAAGTGCGTCAATGAGGTCTTGATTGCTAACGACATAGGCCAAAGGTGTTTCATCACTCTGCCATTCCAACAAGAATTCAGATCGTTGACGCAGGTTGAGCCTTCCACGATCTGGTTGGCCATGTGCAACTTTGATACGGGAAATTGGTGTTGCGTTTTTGGCAACCAAAGGCCACACATCCAGCGCATTGAGCATTGCCATACCTGCTGCATGAACTGTTGTTGTGCGGTGGTCACGTGTTGCGTTTTGGGCTTTCGCATCTGTTTGATTGGCCCGGTCTATTAGGGTGACCGCCGGTGCTGATAGCGATCCATAACCACAGTGGGACAACGCAAGCGCGGTCATCACGCCCGTGAGACCTGCCCCAACCACGACGATTTGATGAATTTGGTGATCAAGCATGTGTCTTTCCTATTTTTATGGGGAAATGGGTAGACATAACTTGCTTGGCAAGGTCATCAAGATTATTTTGGATGAAGAGATAGCTTTTTGCGCCAGCTCTGCGTCCGGCTTCCACATCGCTATCACGGTCACCAATCATAACCGACGCGCTGAGGTCAATTTCCCATTTTTGGGCGAGTTTAAATAACAAGCCCGGCTCTGGTTTACGACAACCACAAGCTATTGCCATTGCCGGATCTGGCGATAGGGGATGATGAGGGCAAAAAGCGATATCGGTAATCAAGCCGCCAGCCTTGTTGGCAGCGGCAATGATATGGTTATTGAATTGATGCATCTGATCTTCGCTGAATATGCCGCGCCCAATACCGCCCTGATTTGTAACTATGAAAACGGGAATATTGGCCTCGTGAAACCGCTTTAACGCGGCAGCAGCCCCATTGATCCAAGCAAATTTTTCGATTTCGTAAATATGGCCGTCATCGTGAATTAAGGTGTTATCACGATCAAGAAATATGGCAGGTTTTTGCGACATTGAGGTAGGATCCTCTTTGATGGGGCGTTTAAGGTGCGGCGTATACGGTACAGCCAAGCCATCTTATAAATTTATTAGTGGTTTCCCAGTTTACTGAAATCAGGGCATTTTGCTAGTAAGTAACGCCACTGCAGCCATTGCCCCACAGCCGCGCATACGCTACCAATAGAGTTCTAATTTCCTCTTTTTTCTAATGCCGGTGAAAATTCATGAAGCTAAACCCCGCACACGCAATTTTCGATGGAAATATGTTTGTCCAGCTTAGGGCCCTGCTTGACCCTATAACCCCCCCTGCTGACTTGCCAATTCTTGATATGTCGATTGGTGAACCGCAACAGCCACCTGCGAAACTATTAACCGACAGCGTATTGCGCTATAATGATAAATGGCAATTCTATCCCAAGGCAACGGGAAGTCCACATTTTACCGGGGCGGTAGAAACCTACATGGCGCGGCGCTGGCCAGACGCTGCCGGCCTTGCCCATCAAAGTCAAATTATCCCAGTTCCCGGAACGCGTGAACCTCTTCATCTACTGGGGCATCTTGTTAGTGGTAGCAAGGCAAATGCAGCTGCCCTTGTTACCAACCCATTTTATCATGCGTGGCGGGCCGGTGCTTTGGCCAGTGGTGGTGAAATCATTTATTTGAATAGTGGGGCGAACCATAATTTTTTGCCTGACCTTCATGCACTTGACCCCGCAACGTTGGACCGGACATGCATTTTGTTTCTATGCAGCCCAACCAATCCGCAAGGCTGCGTGATGGACCTTGATTATCTTGTGGCGGCACTTCAGCTTGCCCGCGCACATGATTTTTTATTGGTAATGGATGAATGCTATGCCGATATCTGGCGGGGTTGCCCACCCGCTGGCATGATGCAGGCAGCGGCTTTTTTGGCCACGAAAGATGGGGCTAAAAGCAGTCATGATCCGCTTGCGAATTTGGTGGTGCTGAACTCTTTATCAAAACGATCGGGGGCTGCTGGGCTGCGGGCCGGGTTTATGGTGGGTGATAAGCAGGTGATTACCCAGTATCTCAAACTTGTTGCCAATGGCGGCTCATTGGTGCCAACACCTCTGTTGTCCGTGGCAGCTGACCTTTATGAGGATGAGGCGCATGTTGTCGATATTCGTGCATATTATGATGCGAATTTTGAACTTGTTAAACGGCACCTTGGCATCAGCCCGCCACAAGGTGGCTTTTTCCTATGGTTAAAAGTTGATGATGATGTGGAGTTTGTAAAACGGTTGATGGCCGATCAGGCGGTACGGGCGTTGCCTGGGTCATTCATGGGAGAGGAAACCGCCAATGGTAATCCGGGGGCTGGATATGTCAGGTTGGCGCTTGTCCATGACGCGAAAATCACTGATGAAGCCCTTGGGCGTATAGCAAAAATTTACAAAAGCCAGGCATAACAGTTGCCCACAGTAATGGCTACAGCAAGCTCTATAGCTAGATTGCTGCACCATTTTATTTTATAAAGGATGGCAATGGCCAATCGTGACAACAAAAAGCCTATTTTTTCAACCTCGATGATGCATTTTTTGCGACACCGACTTATGGAAATTTTTGGTCTGGCCCTGTTCTTGCTTAGCGGTTTGCTGATGATTGCATTGATGACGGCCGACAAGAATGATCCGTCCTTCACCAATATTTCTAGTGCCAATGTGAACAATTGGCTAGGCCCAATTGGCGCTAATATTTCGGCGGTATTAATTAACTGGATTGGGCTTGCGGCGTTTTTTCTGGCCCTTGTGCCTTTGTTCTGGGGTGTGTCTTATTTTCGAAAGCAACCGGTACCATTGCTGGGGTTGCGGTTACTATTTTTGCCTATTAGCCTGGTATTTTTAGCGGGCGGTCTGTTTGCCCTTGATGGGGCTGGTATTAGTGATATTGGTGGCGGTGCTGCTAAAGTTATAATTGTTTTTATCATGAAATTTATGCAGAGTATTCCATCATTTCTTGGTCTACAAACAATTGATTATGTTGGCATTGCCGTTTTGTTTCTGGGTTTTGTGGGCTGGCTCTGGGTTGCTGCTATTTCACGCCAACAATGGCTGCATGTAAGTGATCAAACCACCAAGTTTGGCCGCATTTTTCAAGGGCTTTTTGGGATGGGCCAAAAGGTTGCTGGTATTTTTGCTCGTGTCCAGAAATATGTTACCCCAGCGCCACCACAAAAATCCAAAACATTAAAACAGCGGCAAGAACCTGTGCTCGTTGCCGAAACGGGTGATCAAATTGCCAGCCAAGTTGTTAGTTACTCATTGTCGTCGAGCCCGCAACGAAGAAACAGAAGAAATGCAAAACAGGAAACACTGGATTTTGGCAGTGGATCAGGTTTTCATATACCACCTGTCCGTCTCCTGAATCCACCTGTCAAGGCCCAGTTTGGACCATCTAAATCGGCCCTCGAGGATCATGCGAGCCAACTTGAAAAGGTGTTATCTGATTTCAGTGTGAACGGCACAATTGCTGACGTGCGGTTTGGACCAGTGGTAACGCGATATGATTTAAATCCTGCTCCAGGAACAAAATCGCAACGTGTGATTTCGCTTGCTGATGATATAGCCCGGTCAATGAGTGCTATTTCTGTTCGCGTTGCCGTTGTACCAGGTCAAAATGTGATTGGAATTGAGTTGCCAAATTTGGACCGGCAGGTTGTCCTGCTTCGTGATATTTTGGATCATGATGCCTGGGGCAAAGACCAGTCAAATTTGCCGATGGCGCTTGGAAAGGATATTGCGGGTGCACCCGTAGTTGTTGATCTGGCAAAATTCCCGCATCTTCTTGTGGCGGGCACCACCGGTTCGGGAAAATCGGTTGGTATCAACTCGATGATATTGTCTTTGCTCTACAAACATACACCTGAAACCTGTCGTATGATTATGATCGATCCAAAAATGCTGGAGTTGTCGGTTTATGACGGCATACCGCATTTGCTTAGTCCGGTGGTAACCGACCCGACAAAAGCTGTAACGGCTCTGAAATGGGCGGTTCGTGAAATGGAAAATCGCTATCGAAACATGGCTAAAATGGGGGTCCGAAACATAGGCGGCTATAATGAACGACTTGCTCAAGCAAGGGCAAAAGGTGACACCTTGACAAGGCGCGTTCAAACCGGGTTTGACTCTGAAACTGGCAAGCCGATTTATGAGGAGGAAATTCTGGATCTTGTCCCATTGCCCTTTATTGTTGTGGTGATTGATGAAGTGGCGGATCTCATGCTTGTTGCCGGAAAAGAAATCGAAAGCGCGGTTCAGCGTTTGGCACAAATGGCGCGCGCAGCGGGCATTCATGTTATTATGGCAACTCAGCGGCCATCGGTGGATGTGATTACTGGAACAATCAAGGCAAACTTCCCAACTCGCATCAGCTTTCAGGTAACATCGCGCATTGACAGTCGCACTATTCTTGGTGAACAGGGCGCCGAACAGCTCCTTGGGCGCGGTGATATGCTGTTTATGGAAGGTGGTGGCAGAGTTGTAAGGGTGCATGGCCCGTTCGTCGATGATGGCGAGGTTGAGTCGGTTGCCAATTTCTTACGCCAACAGGGTGAACCTGAATATGATGATCGCGTTGTCGAAGAGGTGGAAGCTAGCGTAGACTTGACAGATACTGTTCAGGGAACTGCTAATGGCGGTAGTCTTTATGAGCAAGCTGTCGCTTTGGTTGTGCGTGAACAAAAAGCGTCAACAAGTTTTGTTCAAAGACATTTGAAAATCGGCTACAACCGTGCTGCGACGATTATAGAGGAAATGGAGAGTAGTGGCATTATTTCGGCAGCTAATCATGTTGGAAAACGTGATGTTTTGGTTACAGATGATGGAAATGGGGTCTCGTAATGGCTCATGCAACCGCAAAACATGGCTATGTTATTGGGAAGCTATCAACAATAGCAGGTCGCTACACGTTGGCTTTGAGCTGTGGTTTTGTTTGTGTTACACGTGCATGCGTAATTTGTGTGGTTGTAATTTTTGTTGGGTCTGCCGCTGCTGCAGATGAAGTCACGCGCGCTGAGGAGTGGTTCAATAAAATCAAATCCATTAAAGCAGATTTTGTTCAGGTTGCCTCAGACGGGACATCTGCTAAAGGCAAGTTATTATTCCGACGCCCATCGCAGATGAAAATCACCTATCTAAATGAGAATGGTGGAAAAGGTTTACAACTAATTACTAGCAAAATTTGGCTCCATGTTGACCGGCCAGATGAAAAGCTACTGACCAGTTACCCTTTATTGGAAACGCCATTATCATTAATTTTGGCGCCAAAGGTTTCACTGCGGCCAAATGGATATGAGACGCGGATCAAATCTTCATCTGCTGGTGTTGTGCAGATTCTGGTTGCCAAGGAGGAGGGCGAGGGCGCAGGCCGTCTCACCCTTGAATTTTCGGAAAAACCTTTTCAGTTCAGGCGATGGATTGTTGTTGATGCAGCGGGCATACAAACCAGCGTAACTTTATATAATCTTGCGTTTGACACACCCATTCCTAATGTGGCGTTCAAGCTCCCCTCCTATCCAGCAGACAATGGATTGTGATATGCGCAAACCCCATTGCCAATGCTAGAGATATCTTGACACAAGACTATTTTAAAGCAGAAATATTATCACGATCCAAAAGTGAGTTTACCAGATCAATATGATGATAACGCAACATTGTTCGGTTGCTGTAGCGATGGAATCCCATCACCTTTTATTCTCGTTTACCCTAAATTGATTATTAAAATCGTGTTTAATTTCCTGATCCTTCGACAAATATAAATTAACACACCTCCATCAAAGAGGACCGAATGAAAATCGCAACTTGGAATATTAATAGTATACGTTTGCGCCTTGATCTCGTGCTCGGATTTTTGCAGCAAGCTGATATTGATGTTTTATGCCTGCAGGAAACTAAAACACAGGATATGCACTTTCCAGGTGAAGCCTTTACCGCTGCTGGGTGGCCGTATCAAGTGATTCGAGGTGAAAAAAGCTATAATGGTGTGGCTATAATTTCGCGTCAGCCACTTGTCGAAACAAACTACATTAACTGGGCCGGCAAGACTGATTGCCGACACATTTGGGCAAGGACCCAAGACGGGATTGGGGTTCATAATTTCTATGTACCAGCGGGCGGTGATATTCCTGCTATCGACGAAAATGCAAAATTTGCGCATAAGTTACAATTTATTGCGGAAATGACCACTCATTTTGGGATCAATAAACCTCAAACGGAAGTTTTGGTTGGTGATTTGAATATTGCGCCTTTGGCAAGCGATGTGTGGTCAAGTAAACAGCTGCTAAAGATTGTCAGCCATACACCTGTTGAAACAGACGGGTTAAAACGACTAGTCGCTGATGGAGGTTGGCATGATGCGGTGCGTGCCTATTTCGGTGATGAACAGAAACTATATTCTTGGTGGTCTTATCGTGCGCGTGATTGGGCAGGAAGCGATCGTGGGCGTCGACTGGATCATATATGGGTTAGCCTTGACCTCGCTGATAGGATTGTAATGGCAGAAATTCACCGCGGTCTGCGCGGTGCGGACAAGCCGTCTGATCATGTGCCAATTAGTCTGACACTGTGATAAGTTAGTATCGACCTACTCTTCCTTTTGCCTCTTTCCCTTTTGTCTTATAGAAAAACCGGTTATATGCATTGTTATGACAGCGTTTTTTAAAATGCATGGCCTTGGCAATGATTTCATTGTTCTTGATGCGCGCGAGCCTGCCAAGGGCATCCCTGATGTGATCAGCAAGACCGCAGCAACCGCGCTCGCTGACCGTCATTTTGGCATTGGTTGTGATCAGATTCTTGTGATCCGGCCCTCGAAGGAGGCTGACATTTTCCTGCAGATTCTCAACAGTGATGGCAGTGCGGCTATGGCATGTGGCAATGGCACAAGATGCGTTGCCGACCATATTATGCAAGAGTTTGAACGGGACCGACTTGCTATTGAGACTGACGCTGGCATTCTGCAAAGCTGGCGGTCAGTTGAATATCCTAATCAGATTTCTGTTGATATGGGGGCGGCCTGCCTTGACTGGGCGGCCGTGCCATTGGCCAACGAGGCAAATACATTATCAGTGGATCTTGGACCGCTTGCACCAGTGCCAGCGGTTTGTCATTCGTTAGGAAATCCGCATGCAGTGCTGTTTGTTGATGATTCTGAAGCGATAGATCTTGAAAATGTTGGCCCAACGCTCGAGCATCACCCGCTATTCCCGGAACGGGCAAATATTTCTTTTGCACATCAAATTGGACCTGACAAGTTTCGGATGCGGGTGTGGGAACGTGGCGTCGGCATTACCTTTGCCTGTGGCAGTGGGGCTTGCGCAGTTGGGGTTGCGGTTCACCGGTCTAGACGAGGATCGCGAAAAACCGAAATTATTATGGATGGCGGGTCGATTTTCATTGACTGGCAAGATGATGGAACCGCTGGAGGGCGAGTGATTATGCGTGGACCAGTTGCCTATGTTTTTGATGGCATCCTTTCCGCGAACCTTAATGGTTTGTTGAGGGCTGGCAAATGACCAGGCGAAATACGCCCCAAGTGCGAACATTTGGATGTCGGCTAAATATTTGGGAATCAGAAGTCTTACGCGAACAGGCTGCTGCTGCTGGCCTATCGGACGCTATTATTTTCAATACGTGTGCGGTGACTGTCGAGGCAGAAAAACAAGCCCGTCAAGCCATTCGGAAAGCCCAACGTGATAATCCGGGTGCCAAAATTATTGTCACTGGTTGTGCCGCACAGATTGCTCCTGAAAAATGGGCTGATATGCCCGAGGTTACACAAGTGCTTGGCAATCATGACAAGCTAAAACCCGAAAGTTGGAAGAAGCTGGTGGCAAGCAATGCGCCATCGCTCCTTGTTAGTGATATTATGGAAGTGCGTGAAACTGCATCACATCTGTTGGACAGTTTTCACGAACATACGCGGGCGTTTCTCCAAATTCAGCAGGGCTGTGATCATCGCTGCACTTTTTGCATCATTCCTTTTGGCCGAGGAAATAACCGATCGGTACCTGCAAGTGGGTTAATTGATGCCGCCAAAAATCTTGTTGATAACGGCTGCAAAGAGCTGGTTTTGACAGGCGTTGACATCACCTCATGGGGCAGTGATTTACCCGGGCGGCCGCGACTTGGAAATTTAGTGCGTCAACTTTTGAGCAAAGTTAGAGACCTGCCAAGATTACGGCTATCGTCAATTGACCCTGCTGAACCAGACGCAGATTTGATGGCTGTTTTGGCTGATGATCCGCGTCTGTTGCCGCATTTGCACCTATCGGCACAGCATGGTGATGACGTTATATTGAAGCGGATGAAAAGGCGCCATCTTGCACGAGATATTTTGCGGTTTTGTGATGAGGCGCGCCGCCGCCGCCCAGATGTCGTATTCGGTGCGGATGTGATTGCAGGTTTTCCAACGGAGAGTGATCAGGCACATCAGGCAAGCTTTGATATGATTGAAGCAGCTGGTATTACTCATCTTCACGTCTTTCCATATTCACCGCGCTCGGGAACTCCGGCTGCTGCGATGCCCCAGCTTTCGCCAGAAATCATCAAGGCCCGAGCACGTGCTTTACGTCAGTTTGGCTTACAACGGCTGGAAGAATTTTTAGACTGTAGGGTTGGCAGCACGGATCAGCTTTTAGTCGAGATGGGCAATCGTGGCCATGGGCGCAATTTTGCTAAAATTCGGCTAGATGGCTCATGCTACCCATCGGGGTCTTTGGTTGATGTTAATATTGTGGGGCGTGATGGTGATAGCCTTGTTGGACGGGCACATACTAGGGGAGAGCAAGGCGTATGAATTGGTTTAAGAAACTAAAAGACGGGCTTAGCAAATCCACTAAAAAGGTCTCTGAATCGTTGGCTAACCTGCCGTCCCTATCGGCGCTCATCGGCAAGTCAAAACTAGACGCGACATCGCTTGAAGAAGTTGAAGATGCGCTGATTGCTGCCGATCTTGGCACCGCCTCATCGATACGCCTTGCTGCTGCGCTAAAGGCTCATAAATTTACTGGACCAGTTGACACAAAATCGATTGCACTCGCCCTCGCAGAAGGGTTGGAGACGATACTGGAACCGGTAGCCAAGCCATTGAAAATAAAAGCTGAAAACCGGCCGCACGTAGTTCTTCTCGTTGGAGTGAACGGATCTGGCAAGACTACGACGGCGGGAAAGCTTGCACAAAACTGGCATGCACAGGGTAAAAAAGTTTTGCTAGCAGCTGGTGATACATTTCGGGCGGCGGCAGTTGAACAGTTACAAATCTGGGGCAAGCGAACTGGCACATCTGTGATTGCTGATACCAATGGGGGGGATGCTGCAGCATTAGCTTACCGTGCATTGGCACAGGCTATCGAAGAAAATGCAGATGTGCTGATCATTGATACGGCAGGACGTCTACAAAACCGAAGTGAATTGATGGATGAGTTGGCAAAGATTATCCGCGTAATCCGCAAACTGGATAAAAGCGCCCCACATGATTCGGTTATTGTTTTGGATGGGACCGTTGGCCAAAATGCACTATCCCAAGTCAAGGCTTTTTCAGCCGTAGCTGATGTATCTGGCCTGATCGTTACCAAACTTGACGGATCTGCAAAAGGCGGTGTTGTCGTGGCCCTTGCAGAAGAGTTTGGCCTACCCGTCCATGCTGTTGGTGTTGGCGAAGAGGCTGATGATTTGCAGCCCTTTGCCGCTGATGAATTTGCCAAGGCGCTTGCCGGGGTTGGGGTCGATTAGGCGTTCTTTTTTTGGAATATATGGCCTGACCTGGGGTTAATTGGGTAAAAGGTTTGTGCTGCGACCTGTTAGGTAATAGACCAACAAGCCGGCATATTCATGCAGGCTTTGACGTAGAAGTGAAATGCCCCCTACCATGCTCCATGAACTTGTGTGTCCGGTTTTTGGCGTCTGGTAATCAACAGGATAGGGAATAATTCCCGTCCATCCCGCTGCAGCAAAACTGCCAACAGCCCTTGGCATGTGATTTGCAGATGTGATAAGTATCCAATTAGTGCCTGGCTCAACGACGAAAACTCGCCGGCTATTAACTGCATTTTCATATGTGTTTCGGCTGTTTTCTTCATAGAGAACAGTTGTATTCAAACCACCAAGCTCGTGAATCAGGTCACGAATATTATCGCTTTCGCGCCATCCGCGTTGGATCAAATCACCAGAAAATCCACTGAATAAAATTGGTGTTTTCGGTAACTGGCGGGCCAACACCATGGCGGCAGTAAATCTTTCTGCGCTACCGTTCAGCCCATATTGATTATGGCTCTCGGCAACTACGCCGTTGCCTGTAAAGCCTCCAAGAACGATGATTCCGTCAATGCGTTTTGCGCCAATTTCACCGCGGGGAATGCGGTTCTCAAGAAATTGTATTGGAAGGCTAGAAAGTGGCAAAATGCCAAAAGAAAGAGGCAGAACTATCGCGGTTGTAAATGAAAAGCGCATGATCCACTGCCATCGTCGCCAACGGGCAATGACACCGATGGCGAGAAACAGATAGGGAATAACAAGTGGCTCGAGTAAAAGGCCAAGTGTCTTAGACAAAATAAAAAACATCGTCTATTCTTGACAATTGCTGGCAAGAAGCGCAATAAAATTAAGCAACCATGTCATCTTTGAATGTCATGACCTTAGCGGGTTACGCACGTCCTTGAAGTTTTCGAGCACGGGCGCCAGTTGAACGTTTGCAATTCGGATGATCGTTGGTTCAGGTTGAACGATTGAAATAATAATGAGGCAACCGGGTTCAAAACCATGTTTGATACGTTGAAAAGTAAATTAGCTGAAGTTTTTGACGGGCTTGCTCGTCGAGGAGCGCTTAGCGAGTCTGATGTTGGTGCCGCGCTTCGTGAAGTTCGGCTTGCTTTGCTTGATGCTGATGTTGCGTTGCCCGCGGTAAAAGCCTTTACAGAAAAAGTGCGTGAACAGGCGGTTGGTGTTGCTAGCATGCGGGCGGTCCGGCCTGATCAGCAGGTGATCAAGATTGTTCATGATGCGTTGATTGAGATGCTTGGTGGAGACGCTGAATCATTGAATATCTCAACGAACCCACCTTCGGTTATTCTTCTGGCCGGCTTACAAGGTTCTGGTAAAACAACGACGGCAGGCAAACTGGCCTTGCGCCTTCGGACACGTGATCGCAAAAAAGTGATGCTAGCCTCGCTTGATATAACCCGCCCGGCGGCGCGGGAACAATTGCGGATGCTTGGTGGTCAGGCCGGGGTTGGTGTGCTGAATGAGGTAGATGGCGAAAGCCCGGCGCAGATTGCCAAACGTGCTTTGCAAGCGGCAAAATTGCAAGCCTATGACGTTTTAATTCTTGATACGGCTGGCCGCCTGAGCATCAATGAAGTCTTGATGGCCGAACTTCGCGACATCAAAAAACTGACCAAGCCTCATGAAATCCTTTTAGTCGCTGACTCGATGACTGGTCAGGATGCCGTGAACACGGCCGAGGCCTTTCATAAGGCGGTTGGTTTAACGGGTATTGCGCTGACACGTCTTGATGGTGATGCGCGAGGTGGTGCGGCTCTCTCAATGCGCCATGTCACTGGATGCCCAATCAAGCTGGCAGGTATTGGCGAAAAACAGGATGCGCTTGAAGATTTTGATCCGGCGCGCCTTGCTGGCCGCATTCTGGATATGGGCGATGTTGTCGCGCTGGTTGAGAAGGCAGCTGAGGCCATCGAAGTTGAAGAAGCTGAGAGACTGGCCAAACGCATGGCTAAGGGCCAGTTCGACATGAATGATTTTCTCACCCAAATTCGCCAGCTTCAAAAGATGGGTGGGTTCGGAGGCTTAATGGGTATGTTGCCCGGCATTGGTAAGATGCAAAAGCAAATTGCGGCTGCGGGCATTGATGACAGAATGATAAAAAGGCAAGAAGCCATCATTCTGTCGATGACGAAAAAGGAACGCATTTCTGTAGGGTTGCTGAATTCATCACGGCGCAAGCGTATTGCGGCCGGCTCGGGAACTTCGGTTCAAGAGGTGAATAAGCTGGTGAAACAATATCAGGATATGGCTCGGATGATGAAAAAGCTTGGTGGCAAAACGGGCGCCGCAGCGATGAAGGCGATGCTTGGTGGTGCTGGGATTGGCGCTGTTGGAATGGGCAATGCCAGTGGCGTTCCAGATCTTAGTGTTTTATCACGCGGCCTTGGAAAAGGATTGGGCGGCGGTGTCGCACAGGGACTGGGAAGTGGTCTAGCCAACGGATTACCCGGTTTGGGTGGCAAACCCGCCGGCAAGAAGAAATAGGGTCTATAGACGACTAACGCCAATGAAAGGGATAAATTCATGGCTTTAAAAATCAGACTGGCACGCGGCGGTGCAAAAAAACGCCCATTTTATCGGATTGTTATTGCCGAAGCATCATCGCCACGTGATGGACGCTACGTGGAACGTGTTGGCACCTATAACCCAATGGTTCCAAAAGAGCATGAACAGCGTATGACGTTGAATAGCGAGCGGATTAAATTCTGGCTTGGCAAAGGTGCCAAACCAACTGAGCGCGTTCACAAGATGCTTGCTGTGGCTGGACTTGTTGAACCTTTGGTCATTCGCGACCAGCCGAAGAAATCAGCGCCCGGCAAAAAGCGAGCAGAACGTGAAGCCGAAGCCGCCGAGGCTGCGGCTGAAACACCTACTGAAGAGGGCGCACCTGCTGAAGAAGCTGCGGCCGAAACACCTACTGAAGAGGGCGCACCCGCTGAAGAAGCTGCGGCTGAAACACCTATTGAAGAGGGCGCGTCCGCCAAAGAGGAAACCGACGGAAAGGCAGACAGCTAGTGTCATTTGGCAAGCTGCCAATCGGTATGATTGTCGGTCCGCAGGGAATCGGGGGACATTTCAAGGTAAAGCCATTCACCGAGGCCCCCAAATCGCTATCGGTATACGGTCCTGTTACAACCGATAATGGCCAGCAACTGATGTTGCAAATCTTGTCGATTAATTCAAAAGGGCTTGCAATTGCTCGTGCTAACGGAGTTGATACACGAGACGCGGTCGAGTCCTTGCGCGGTGTGACTTTGTATGTCGCTCGGGAAAGCCTGCCAGAGCCCAGTGATGGCGAGTTCTATCATGCAGATTTGCTGGGGATGGAAGTGAAAACGCAAGATGGTGCCCCGCTCGGTAGTTTGTTAGCGATTCATGATTTTGGTGCTGGGGAAGTTGCCGAGTTAGCACCTCGTAAAGGTCCAACGATAATGGTTCCTTTTGGCGGTGATCGGCTAATCGCTGTTGACATGGTGGCAAAAGAACTTTGCCTTTCATTGCCCGAGGGTTTGCTTGATGAAACCACTGTAGGTGATGAAACTAGTGGGGATAAAATTAGCTGACGAGGCCAAAGAAATGAGGCTGAGTTGGAATGCCTGCACTTAGTAAGGATGGACAAACTGGGAAAGGATGGGTGCGATGGCGAAAATGTCGCCCGAGTTGAACCAGGAAACCGACGGTCATACCGCTTTGCCCTTTTGGCAAGCAACGGTTTTAACGCTTTTCCCAGAAATGTTTCCCGGACCATTGGCACATTCATTGTCAGGAAAATCGTTAAATGAGGGCATTTGGTCGCTGAAAAAACTGGACATTCGCGAGTTTGCGCGCGATAAGCATCGAACCGTAGACGATGCTCCCCTTGGCGGAGGCGCCGGTATGGTGTTAAAACCAGATGTCGTGGCAGCTGCGCTTGATGCTGTAAAAGACTGTCCGGGTCCAAGGATTTACCTTTCACCACGTGGCAGTGTACTGGATCAGGCGTTGGTTCATGATCTGGTTGCCGCAAAAGGTGTGGTACTTTTGTGTGGACGCTACGAAGGAGTCGATCAACGGGTGATCGAATCGGCCGATATGATGGAAGTCAGTGTCGGCGATTTTATTTTGTCGGGTGGTGAAATAGCTGCGCTGACATTGATGGATGCGGTGGTCCGCCTGCTGCCGGGTGTGATGGGCAAGGAATTGAGCCACCGCGAAGAAAGTTTTGAGACCGGGCTGCTGGAGCATTCGCACTTCACCCAGCCCCGTGTTTGGAATGGAATTGAAGCGCCAGAAATTCTGGCTTCAGGCCACCACCGCAAAATCGCTGAATGGCGACAGGCGGAGGCAGAAAAAGAGACGCAGCGTCGCCGGCCGGATTTGTGGCAGCACTATCTGAACCAGTTGGCACTGCAAAAGAGTAAAAAGTGAGTTACCTGCCATCAAGGGGCTACAGATCGGATCCAGCATTCGGTCGGGGTAACACGGAACGGATGAAGGGAATCGGGCGTTGAACATCATTGACCGCATAGGCAATAAACAGATCGAAAATGTGCTTGGCCAACGGAAGTTGCCAGAATTTGCACCTGGTGACACGTTACGTGTTGATGTCAAAGTGATCGAAGGCACGCGCGAGCGTATCCAGGCCTTCGAAGGGGTCTGCATTGCGCGAAAAAGCAAAGGCGTAAATTCATCATTCACCGTTCGGAAAATTTCCTACGGTGAAGGTGTTGAGCGTGTGTTTCCAACCCATGCTCCGCAAGTTGCCGGTGTGACTGTTATGCGGCGTGGACGGGTTCGTCGTGCCAAGCTATATTATTTGCGTGGCCGGACTGGTAAGGCAGCGCGTATCGCTGAAAAAACAACCTATCGCGAGGCGTCATCTTCTTAAATCGTCCGACTGGCCTTGTGAGATGACCTCCTCGCCGGTAGCAAACAGGAGAATGCTATGTCGGCTCCAAAAACTTTATTTGATAAGATCTGGGATGCGCATGTCGTGCATCAGCAAGATGATGGTACATGCCTGATTTACATTGATCGGCATCTTGTTCATGAAGTGACAAGTCCGCAGGCCTTCGAGGGTCTTCGAAACAATCACAGGGTGGTGCGTGCACCGAATCGTACACTTGCCGTTGCTGACCACAATATCCCAACAACGGACCGTTCCGTTGGTATTGAAGACGAAGAAAGCCGAATTCAGGTTGAAGCCCTAGAAAAAAATGCGGCTGACTTTGGTGTTCCTTATTTTGCAATGGATGATATCCGTCAGGGCATTGTTCATGTTATTGGTCCAGAGCAGGGTTTTACTCTTCCTGGGATGACCATTGTTTGCGGGGACTCGCACACCGCAACGCATGGGGCGTTTGGCGCTCTCGCTTTTGGCATTGGCACATCTGAAGTTGAGCACGTTCTGGCCACACAGACATTGATCCAAAAGCCAGCCAAGAATATGCGTATCAGAGTTGATGGTGAACTTGCCGATGGTGTAACTGCTAAGGATGTGATCCTGGCTATTATAAGTAAAATCGGAACAGCCGGCGGTACGGGCCATGTGATGGAATTTGCTGGATCGGTTATTCGCGGTCTGTCGATGGAAGGCCGCATGACAGTTTGTAATATGGCCATTGAAGCTGGCGCGCGTGCTGGAATGATTGCACCAGACGAAGTAACATATGATTATTTAGCCGATCGCCCAATGACCCCAAAGGGTCAAAACTGGGATAACGCTGTCGCCTATTGGCAAACTTTGCCATCCGATATCGATGCTAGCTATAATACTGAGATCATTCTCCCAGCCGAAGATATTGCTCCAACTGTTACCTGGGGAACAAGCCCTGAAGACGCTCTGGCAATCACTGAGAGTGTTCCAAACCCGGAATGTGAGAAAGACGTCAGCAAACGTTCAAAGATGGAAAGGGCGATTGCCTACATGGGCCTGACACCGGGCCAAAGGTTGACTGATATTAAAGTTGATACAGTTTTTATCGGCTCGTGCACAAACAGTCGTATTGAAGATCTTCGTGCCGCTGCGGCACTAGCCCAAGGTCGCAAGGTTGCAGACGGGATGCGTGCACTTGTGGTTCCAGGATCAGGGCTTGTCAAAGAACAGGCTGAAGCCGAAGGGCTGGATAAGGTTTTTGTCGCTGCTGGTTTTGAGTGGCGTGAGCCGGGCTGTTCAATGTGCCTTGCCATGAATGCTGATAAACTGACCGATGGCGAGCGCTGCGCATCGACTTCAAATCGGAATTTTGAAGGCCGTCAGGGCCGTGGTGGCCGCACCCACCTTGTCAGTCCCCAAATGGCTGTTGCTGCCGCATTGTCTGGGCATCTTACCGATGCCCGAAAAATTTGAGCGGAAAAGGAGCAATCTTATGCAAAAATTTGAAAAATTGACTGGCGTTGCTGCGCCGTTGGATATTTTGAATATTGATACAGATATGATCATTCCAAAGCAGTTTTTGAAAACTATAAAAAGATCTGGCCTGGGTAAAAACTTGTTTGACGAAATGCGTTTTAATTTGGATGGAAGCGAGATTGGTGATTTTGTGTTAAATCAGGCGCCGTATCGGAATGCAGAAATTCTGGTTGCTGGCGATAATTTTGGTTGCGGGTCGAGTCGCGAGCATGCACCATGGGCTCTGCTTGATTTCGGCGTTCGTTGTGTGATTTCAACAAGTTTCGCAGACATATTTTATAATAATTGTTTTAAGAACGGTATTCTACCCATCGTCGTCAGCGCTGATGAACGCAACGCTTTGATGGCCGATGCCACAGATAGAGAGAATCCGGAACTAACGGTCGATTTGTCCAATCAGACGATCCAGCGACCAAACGGCCCAACCGTGTCATTTGATATTGATCCTTTCCGCAAGCAATGCCTTCTGGAAGGTCTTGATGATATTGGCCTGACCCTTGAAAAAGCAGGTGACATTGACCAATTCGAGGCGAGACGCGATCAAAATCAGCCGTGGTTGTAAATAGACCGTCTTTTATAAAACCGCAGGTTTAAGGAAAAGAAGATGGCGTCTAACCGTAAAATAATGGTATTGCCCGGCGATGGAATTGGCAATGAGGTAATGCAAGCCAATATGAAACTCATTGACTGGCTGTCAAAACATCGCAGTATAGGTTTTGATATATCCGAAGGGCTCGTTGGTGGGGCTGCCTATGATGTGCACGGCACCCCATTGACCGATGAAACCCTTGCCGAGGCAATGGCCAGTGACGCGGTTCTTTTTGGTGCTGTCGGGGCGCCAGAATATGATGATGTTCCATTTGAGGTTCGCCCCGAGGCAGGTTTGCTTCGGTTGCGGAAGGAATTAGACCTTTTTGCCAATTTACGCCCTGCCATGGTGTTCCCAACATTGGTTAATGCGTCAACGTTAAAGCCCGATGTGGTATCAGGGCTAGATATTATGATTCTCCGTGAATTATGCGGTGGGTCTTACTTTGCCGAACCGCGTGGTATTGATGATATGGGTAGTGGCGTAAAAAAAGGTTATGATACAAACGCTTATACAACCCCTGAAATTGAGCGAATTGGACGTGTTGGGATGGAGCTTGCACGCAAACGTGATGGTCGTTTGACATCAGTTGAAAAGGCTAATGTTATGCACTCGGGTGTTTTGTGGCGGCAGGTTATGACAGCACTTCATAAGGCTGAAGGTGACGGCGTGAAGCTTAGCCACATGTATGCTGATAATTGCGCCATGCAGTTAGTCCGTAATCCAAAGCAGTTCGACGTAATTGTAACTGATAACCTGTTTGGTGACCTTTTATCGGATTGTGCCGCCATGCTCACGGGATCGCTTGGCATGCTGCCATCTGCATCGCTTGGCCAGCCAGATCCTGCAACTGGCCTGCCCAAGGCAATGTATGAACCAGTTCATGGATCAGCACCAGATATTGCTGGAAAAGACCTCGCCAACCCTTTGGCACAGTTCCTTAGTTTTGCCATGATGATGCGCTATAGCTTTGATCAAGGAGATGAAGCTGATTTGGTAGAGCAGGCTGTTAATATGGCTCTTGAAAACAAACGGACGGGCGACATTATGGCACCGGGTTGCGAGCAGACGGGAACCGAAGGTATGACCAAAGCTGTACTTGACGCAATGGATCGTTTGGGTCGTTAAATAACATCTCCATTTTTTTGATGGCGCGCTCAACTTCGTTCTACTTCAAAGTATGGATTTTGGGCATCGATATGAGGATACCACCATGGGGTATAAAGTTGCTGTTGTAGGCGCGACAGGTGCGGTTGGCCGTGAAATGTTGCAAACTTTGGCTGAGCGGAATTTTCCGGCGGATAAAGTTTATGCACTGGCATCGTCAAAGTCTACTGGTCAAGAAGTATCATACGGGGATGATAAAGTCTTGACTGTTGAAGCGCTTGATAAGTTTGACTTTGCTAAAGCTGAAATTGCACTGTTTTCAGCTGGAGGTGATACGGCCAAAACCTACGCACCGATCGCAGGTCAGGCTGGCTGTCTTGTTATTGATAATTCATCTGCGTTTCGTATGGATGTTGATGTGCCATTGATGGTACCGGAGGTAAATCCGGGCAGTGTTGCGTCCTGCCTGACGGAGAACGGTGGGCGTAATATCATTGCTAATCCAAATTGCTCGACAGCCCAGCTGGTGGTAGCCCTCAAACCGCTTCATGATGCGTTTATGGTCAAACGGGTTGTTGTTTCAACTTATCAGGCGGTATCGGGAGCAGGCCGGCCAGCTATGGATGAATTATTTAATCAGACAAAGGGCATCTATGTGAATGATACGGTGCAACCGGAAATTTTTACCAAGCAGATTGCTTTTAACGCGATCCCTCATATTGATGTTTTCCTTGATGACGGCTTTACCAGGGAAGAATGGAAAATGACTGCCGAGACCAAGAAAATCTTGGACCCGACCATTGAGCTTGTTGCGCATTGTGTGCGAATTCCAGTTTTTGTTGGTCATAGCGAGGCGGTCTTTATTGAGACGGAAAGGCCTATGACTGAAAAAGCTGTACGAAATCTTCTGAACGAAGCGCCCGGTGTTATTGTGGTTGATCATCGGGCGAATGAGGGTTACGTAACGCCGCATGAAGCTGCGGGTGAAGATGCTGTTTATATTAGCCGTATTCGCCAAGATCCTACCGTGCCAAACGGCATGGTGTTCTGGTGCGTGTCTGATAATCTTAGAAAAGGCGCTGCATTGAATTCTGTTCAAATTGCTGAATTGATTGCTGCGCAAGATATTCGTGGGCGCTAGCTATTGTTCAATTGGCACTTGGGTAATTTCACAATTTTGGTATCGGTTTTAACAGATCGATGTTTTCCAATAATTTGATTTCTAAGTGATTGTTGCTACGGTCAATTATGGCATGCGCCTGTGCGCTGGCAGCTTTAAAGCTGTTGTTGACAGAATGGCCAGACGCAAGCCAGCTTGCAAATATTGTTGTTAGTAAATCACCACCTCCAGCTATTCCGCTAGTTCGTTTTTGGAAGGACATATCAACAAGGTCAGTTTGACTAATCAAACGATCATGAATGCTGTTATCGGTATGGTTAATGCCAGTAACTAAAACACCGTTGAGATGAGGGTATTGTTCTAGGAGATGCCGAGCCGCTTTATCAGCGCTCGGCACATCTTCTACCGTCTGGCCAGATAGGAGTTCAAGTTCAAACTGATTGGGCGTGACAAAGTTAGCTAGCGGTAACAAATTATCACGCATTACTTTAACTAGTTTGTTGTCAACATAGATACGACCATTATCGCCAAGCACTGGATCAAGAATATAAGATCCCTCTTTTTGCTCTAGTTGCCAGGTGTTAATCAACTGAAAGATGGCATTGACCTGTGTGAGGGCGCCCAGATAACCGGTGATAACAGTTCCGATAGTTTTTAATCTCCCCAGAGTCGGTAAAGCGCCAAGAATTGCATCAAAAGTGGCATCCGGCATTGGTCCTCCAGCGAACAAACCGTAGCCTGGATGAGCCGCAAGAGCAACTGTATTCACCAGTAAAGGCTGGTGCCCAAGATGGATAATCACCGGCCCAGCAACATTATTGCCAACGAACCCAACTGTGACGGTGGACTGAATTGATAAGATCTGTTCCATTAAGATTTGTTGTGCCGCGCTTTTGGCAAAAAGGCAAATGCAATTAAATCAGATAAATTTGGAAAAAATTTTACAATGATGCGGACGTTCGGTTGGGTTGTTGTTAGGGAGTAATTTTGGAGACAGATTTTTTCCTTACGCATTGACTATTTGAGACTGGTATCTCATATAACAACAATAATAGGCTAGAATCTAGATACTCTATTTTTTCGCCTGAACTCTATTTTGAGGGCCCAAATGGCAAAGCCTCGTCCATTATCACCGCATCTTCAGGTTTACCAGCCCCAGTTAACATCGGTAATGTCGATTATGCATCGTGCTAGCGGTGCGGTACTCGCGACTGGCAGTTTCATGTTAGTAGTTTGGCTGACCGCGCTTGCGGCAGGAGACGATGTTTTTGGTTTCGTTACGGCTGCGTTGCATCATCCAATTGGACAGTTGGTTTTGTTTGGCTACTCGTTAGCGCTCGTTTATCATGGTTTAAACGGTGTTCGTCATTTGTCGTGGGATTTGCGGATTGGCCTGGAGATTAGGCAGGTCTATCTATCTGGTTATCTGGTGCTTGGTCTTACCTTTACAGTGACTGCAGCGCTATGGCTTTTAGTGTAAAAAGGGACTGGTCATGGCAAACCTATCTGCACGACATACGCGTGAACCTGGATATGGTCATTGGCGCTGGCAGCGTATAAGTGCGATAATAACACTGATCTTGATGGTCTATTTTACCTATCTTATGGCTTCGCTGGGACCGCTTAGTTATACGGAAGCCCTTAGCTTTGTTGCGACGCCGCACCAGGGGGTTGCTCTTGGGCTGTTGGTGATTGTGGGTCTCTTCCATGCGGCGCTCGGCGTGCAAATGATTATTGAGGATTATATCCCGCTTGCCAGTGGCCGTTTGGCGCTGGTGGTCATGGCGAGGGGCGTTTTCGCCATTGCTTCTTTGGTGAATCTTATTGCGGTTGGTCATATAATGGGATGGATATAGGGGGCAGTGTAAAGTTCAGTATTGGATATATCAGCGAAACTGTCGCGAAGAAAAGGTTGAAGTTAATGAGTGCTTATGAAATTACTGACCATCAATATGATGTTGTCGTTGTTGGTGCAGGCGGTGCCGGGTTGCGTGCAACCCTCGGCATGGCTGCTGGTGGATTGAAAACAGCCTGCATTACGAAAGTTTTTCCCACAAGGTCGCATACCGTTGCCGCCCAAGGTGGTATTGGGGCGGCATTGAACAATATGGGCGAGGGTGATAATTGGAAGTTTCATATGTATGATACTGTTAAGGGGTCAGATTGGCTTGGCGATCAAGACGCCATTGAATATATGTGCCGAAATGCTATACCGTCGGTGACCGAGTTAGAAAATTATGGTGTGCCTTTTTCGCGAACTGAGGAAGGCAAGATTTATCAGCGTCCATTTGGCGGCCATACGCTGGATCACGGTAAATCAATGGCTCGGCGGGCTTGTGCTGCAGCTGATCGGACGGGTCATGCTATCCTGCATACTTTGTATCAACAATGTTTAAAATATCAGGCGCATTTCCATATTGAATATTTTGTCCTTGACCTATTGATGACCGATGAGGGTGAATGTGCAGGCGTCCTAGCACTATGTATGGAAGATGGCAGCCTTCATCGGTTCTGGGGGCAGCAAACGGTCCTAGCAACTGGCGGTTATGGCCGTGTTTATTTCTCCTGTACATCGGCCCACACCTGCACTGGCGATGGAAATGCTATGGCACTTCGGGCTGGATTGCCGCTTCAAGATATGGAGTTTGTTCAGTTTCACCCAACCGGGGTTTATGGCGCCGGTGTTCTGATTACCGAAGGCGCTCGAGGTGAAGGTGGCTATCTGACTAATTCTGAAGGCGAACGTTTTATGGAACGGTTTGCCCCAACCGCTAAGGACCTAGCAAGCCGTGATGTGGTGAGTCGGGCGATGACGATTGAGATTAACGAGGGACGCGGCGTCGGGCCGAACAAGGACCATATAATGCTGCATCTTGAACACATCGATTCTGCAACATTACATACTCGGCTCCCGGGTATTACTGAAACAGCAAAGATTTTCTGTGGTGTTGATGTGACGCGTGAAGCCATTCCAGTCTTGCCAACGGTCCATTATAATATGGGTGGCATACCAACAAACTATCATGGTGAAGTGTTGGCTCCAACCAAGGATGATGAAAATGAAGTTGTGCCCGGTCTTATGGCAATTGGTGAGGCAGCCTGCGTTTCGGTCCATGGAGCGAATCGCCTCGGCACGAACTCGCTTCTTGACATTGTGGTCTTCGGCCGGGCTGCAGCTCACCGCGCAACTGAAATTGTTACACCTGATGCCACCTCGAAGCGGGCACCCCTTCATGCAACAGACAAAGTGATTGCTCGTTTTGATCGAATGCGTAACGCGAATGGCAGCAAAAGTGCAGCATCGATTCGACTTGAAATGCAACATGCGATGCAGCGTCACGCTGCGGTGTTTCGATCTAGCGAATCACTAGAACGTGGTGTCGGAACAATGGATGAGATTGCTGGCAAGATGGGACATATTGGCGTTGCAGATAAATCACTTATCTGGAACACTGACCTAATTGAGGCACTGGAACTAGAAAATTTGATGGGCCAGGCGTTGGTTAGCATAAGATCTGCCGCCCAAAGACAGGAGTCACGTGGCGCGCATGCACATGAAGATTGGCCTGAGCGTGACGATGAAAATTGGATGAAACATACGGTTATGTGGCTTGATGAACAAAATAAGTCAAAACTGGATTACCGGAGGGTTGGGATGACGACGTTGAGCAACGATATTGCCCCAATTCCGCCAGCACCGAGAGTTTACTAGGTAAGGACGGAAAATTAGAAATGGCCGAGTTCAGACTGCCCAAAAATTCACGCATGACTGATGGCATGGTTCATAAGGCCCCTGTCGGGTCAAAAAATGTTAAAACCTTCAAAATATATCGTTGGTCACCCGATGATGACGCCCAACCGCGCATTGATGCTTTTGACATCGATCTCGATGATTGCGGGCCAATGGTTTTGGATGCGCTAATTAAAATTAAAAATGAGACGGACAGTAGTCTGACTTTTCGTCGGTCTTGCCGTGAGGGAATCTGTGGATCGTGTTCAATGAATATTGACGGCACAAACACTCTTGCATGTCTAAAAAGTATTAAAGACGTTAAGGGCGATGTTAACATATATCCGTTGCCGCATATGCCTGTTGTGAAGGATCTGGTGCCAGATCTCAGCAATGCTTACCGGCAATTGACCTCAATTGAGCCATGGTTAAAAGCAGACAACTCGGCACCTGAGGGGGAAGAACGCCGCCAGTCACCTGACGAGCGTGAAAAGCTGGATGGGTTGTGGGAATGTGTTTTGTGCTTTAGCTGTTCCACTGCCTGTCCAAGTTATTGGTGGAATAGTGATGATTATCTTGGCCCGGCAGTTCTTTTGCAGGCCTATCGCTGGATTTCTGATAGCCGCGATGACCGAAAACGCGAACGGTTAGATGCGCTAGATGATAGTTTTTCATTATACCGTTGTCATACGATTATGAATTGCGCCAAGACTTGTCCGAAAGGTTTAAACCCCGGAAAGGCAATTGCAGGCATAAAAAGTGAAATGGGACAACGTTAGCCTTATCTGCTTGATCGCATTCGCAAGGTGGTAAATTTCGATGACCAATGGCCGGCGAAACCATTGTAATTATCCGAGCCAACAATTGGCTGGGAGGATAGCTAATCATACCTTAAACCCTGACGCGGCACAGACAGGGGTCGCCCTCAAGCTTGATCATTTGCTCGACCGGTTGATGGCTGCTACGTTGCCGCGTGGATTTGTAGCAGACGCAGTCAACTCAGCATTGCGCTGGATGGGGTTTTTTCAAAGGGATAATGTAAAAGGCCTCTATATTTACGGTGGCGTTGGCCGCGGTAAAACCATGTTGATGGATATGTTCCATGAATCGGCAAAGACATTACCACTGGAGAGGGATGGGGTGCCTACAGTTTGGCGATTGCATTTTCATGATTTCATGGTTCTGGCCCAAGATTTCATTCATGCGGCGCGGCAAAACGGTGCTGATGATCCGATTGAAAGTGCGGCGGCTGAATTGGCAGCGTGCGGAATGGTGGTTTGTTTTGATGAAATGGAAGTGCGTGACATCGCGGATGCGATGATACTTGCACGACTGTTTTCGGGTATGCTTGATCGCGGTGTGGTTGTGGTGGCAACATCGAACCGTCATGCTGATGATTTATATAAGAATGGTCTTCATCGTGATAGGTTTCTTTCATTCATAGCGCTTTTAAAGGAACGTTGTGAGGTGTGCCAGCTAAATGATGGCACCGACTGGCGTAGCGTTGAACTTGCTAGCATGCCTGCATGGTATACACCGTCACACGCAAATTGTGACCAGCTTAATGCAGCATTCGAAAAGCTTGCTGAAGGAGTTGTCGTTACTGATGAAACTATTCGTGTGGCGGGCCGTGAGATCATTATCGAGAGAGTTGCCGGTGACATAGGTTTTGCCAGTTTTGCCAGTCTTTGTGATGTACCGCTTGGCGCGCGTGATTATCTTGCTATTGCTGGACGGTTTGCCGGCCTCGTGTTAAGCGGTGTGCCAAATTTTACCGATGACAATGACCATGTGGCGCGCCGATTTATGTGGTTGATTGATGCGCTATATGATCGTGGAAGATTTCTTATAGCGTCAGCAGATGCCAATATTGCTGACCTTTATCAGGGTTACCAATGGCAGTTTGAGTTTAAAAGAACGGAATCACGACTTGGTGAAATGACACAGCGCGGAAAGCTGTAGGTTAACTTTTGATTGCTGCCAATTTTTAGGTTTGGTCTTGAATGTCGTTTGATAGTTATGTACACCAAATCACGAGCCGCGCGTATCAACTTTGTTTAGATCGTGGCGTGGCACGTCTCACCTATGTAATTAATGGAACGCAGTAACATGGCACGTAACAAAGTCTCACTTATTGGCGCTGGTAATATTGGTGGTACATTAGCACTTCTAGCAGGCTTGAAAGAGCTCGGTGACGTATTGCTGTTTGATATTGCCGAGGGTGTTCCACAAGGTAAGGCGCTTGATATTGCTCAGGCAAGCCCCATTGAGGGGTTCAACGCCGCGGTTTCCGGTTCAAATGATTATGCTGCACTTGCTGGTAGCGATGTGGTGATTGTAACTGCTGGAGTTGCTCGTAAGCCGGGCATGAGCCGCGATGATTTGATTGGTATCAACACAAGTGTGATGAATCAAGTAGGTGCTGGCATCAAGGATCATTGCCCAAATGCGTTTGTGATTTGTATAACCAACCCGCTGGATGTTATGGTTGGTGTCTTGCAAAAAGCATCAGGCTTGCCGACCAATATGGTGGTTGGCATGGCTGGCGTCCTCGATTCCGCCCGTTTTCGCCTATTCCTTGCTGAAGAGTTTGACGTTTCGGTTGAAGATGTTACGGCCTTTGTTCTTGGGGGGCATGGTGATACAATGGTTCCACTGACTCGTTATTCCGCAGTGGCTGGCATTCCGGTTCCTGACTTGATCAAAATGGGTTGGTCCAGCGGAGCCAAAATTGCTGAGATTGTTCAGCGAACCCGGGATGGTGGGGCAGAAATTGTTGGATTACTGAAAACAGGTTCAGCCTTTTATGCACCAGCGTCATCAGCGATCGAGATGGCTGATGCATATCTCAAAGATAAAAAACGACTTTTACCATGTGCTGCTTATGTCGATGGCGCCTATGGCCTTGATGGGCTTTATGTCGGTGTGCCTGTTGTTATGGGAGCCAATGGTGTTGAACGGATCGTTGAAATTGCGCTTGATGAGGATGAGCAAGCAATGTTTGATAAATCGGTTGCAGCTGTAAAGGCGTTGAACGAAGTTGTTGCCAATCTCTAGCATTGCTTGGATGTTACAGCAAACGACGACAGAAACCAGAATCATTTGGCCGGTAATTACCGGCCTTCTTTATAGCCATGTTCACGAGTTTAAACCGGGAAAATTCTATACGACTTGAAATACCAAAATTAACGAATACACTATAAATTGAACAAGAGAATAAATGTTGTAATTAGGTCCTTATACGCTAGGGGGTTGTATCTTTTTTCATGGATGATTCCGTTTCAAATTTGGGTGATGCTGAGAATTTTGCATCGATTGATTTCAGCCTTCTTTCGGGTGCAAATGCTACCTTTATCGCCGAAATGAACAAGGCATGGCGAGAAAACCCTTCATCAGTTGACCCCCATTGGGCAACTTATTTTGAGCAACTTGGTAGAACGGCTGATTCTGGGGCGGACGTCGAAGCTGGTCCCAGCTGGGGACGTACACAAAGCCGTGTTGTTGGGGCTGTGGATCCCGAGGCATCAATAAAGGCAGTTGCGCAAGCACACGGATCTGGAAGACGAATCAATGCGGGTGATATGCGAGCTGCAACGCTGGACTCATTGCGAGCTGTGATGTTGATTCGAGCATATCGAAGTAATGGACACCTTTTGGCAAAACTTGACCCATTAGCTCTTGAAGAACCAGATCTCCATCCTGAGCTTGACCCAAGTAATTATGGTTTTGGTAACGGTGATTGGGAGCGGCCAATATTCATTGATAATGTGTTAGGGCTTGAAACTGCCACATTGACCGAAATCATTGAACGGCTTCGTCAAACTTATTGTGGAACAATAGGCGTTGAGTTTATGCATGTTCAGGATCCAAAACAGAAAGCTTGGATACAAGAACGGATTGAGTCCATTAACAATCAAACTGACTTTACGCTGAGGGGTAAGTCAGCAATTTATGAGCGACTTGTTGATGCGGATGAGTTTGGTAAATACCTCCATAAAAAATTTCCCGGCACAAAAAGATTTGGTTTAGATGGCAGTGAGGCCGTCATTCCCGCTTTAGAACAAATATTAAAGCGAGGCAGCCAATTGGGGCTGAGTGAAGTCGTTGTTGGAATGGCGCATCGGGGACGGTTGAACATTCTGCATAATGTGCTGCAGAAGCCCTTTCGTGCAATTATTTCTGAGTTTCATGGGAGATCGGCAACCCCTGAGGATGTTGGTGTCTCTGGAGATGTTAAATATCACATGGGTGCTTCGTCTGATCGCGTTTTTGATGATATGAATGTGCACCTGTCATTGGCGCCTAACCCATCGCATCTTGAAATTGTTGACCCTGTGATTGTCGGACGTGTTCGTGCCAAACAGCAGCAATTAGGTGACTCCAACCGAACCAAGGTTTTGGGAATTTTGTTGCATGGGGATGCTGCCTTTGCAGGACAAGGCGTGGTTGGTGAGACCTTCGCTTTTTCAGCTTTACGTGGTTATCGAACTGGTGGCACGATTCATATCATTATTAACAATCAGATTGGTTTTACAACGAGTCCTCAATATTCGCGGTCATCACCATATCCAACGGATGTGGCAAAAATGGTAATGACACCAATCTTTCATGTGAACGGAGACGACCCAGAGGCTGTAATCCATGTGGCACGAATAGCAACGGAATTTCGTCAAACATTTAGCTCTGATGTTGTCATTGATATGTTCTGTTATCGTAAATTTGGGCATAATGAAGGTGACGAGCCAATGTTCACACAGCCGCTAATGTATAAAGAAATTGAGCGGCATAAGTCAGTTCGAGAAATCTATGGTCAGCGCTTAATTCAAGAGGGGGTTTATGATGCAGATGGCGCACAAAAGGTGATTGATGACCGGATAGCTTATCTCGACGCTGAGTTTGAAGCAGGGACAAATTATCTGCCAAATAAGGCTGATTGGCTGGAGGGCAAATGGTCGGGTATGGCGGCAGCACACGGTGATGATCGTCGGGGCGATACTGCTGTGAATTTAGAAGAGTTACAGAAAATTGGTGCGGTGATGACAAACCCGCCAGAACATTTGAACTTAAACTCAAAACTGAATCGTATTCTTAAGGCGCGTGCTTCTGCGATTATATCTGGCATGGGCATTGATTGGGCCACTGCAGAACATTTGGCGTTTGGATCGCTTTTATTGGAGGGCAATCCTGTCCGCTTGTCTGGGCAAGATTCTGGCCGTGGGACTTTCAGTCAGCGGCATTCGGTGTTTGTTGATCAGGAGACTGAAGAGCGTTACACGCCTCTTTCTAACCTTTCCTCAAATCAGGCTATGTTCGAGGTCATTGACTCTCCATTATCTGAGGCTTCAGTGATGGGGTTTGAGTATGGATTTTCGCAAGTTGAGCCCAATGCCTTGGTTATGTGGGAGGCCCAGTTTGGTGATTTTGCAAACGGTGCACAGGTGGTAGTTGATCAGTTTATATCGTCTGGCGAATCCAAATGGCTGCGTATGAGTGGCCTTGTTCTTTTGCTTCCTCACGGATACGAGGGACAAGGTCCAGAACATTCATCAGCGCGTCTTGAGCGTTATTTACAATTGTGCGCAGAGGACAACATGCAAGTGGTAAATTGTACCACGCCAGCCAATTATTTCCATGTTCTGCGCCGTCAAGTGCGCCGCGATTTCCGTAAGCCGCTCATCGTCATGACTCCCAAATCACTGTTGCGGCATAAAGCGGTGGTCTCAGACCTTGCTGATATGGGGCTTGGCACGAGTTTCCACCGGGTTCTGGATGAAAAGGACACCGAGGTTAAGCACGGCAAAGCCAAGCGAATCGTCATGTGTTCAGGTAAAGTCTATTATGATCTGGCTGCCGAACGCGATGAGGCAAAGGCATGGGATATTGAAATTCTGCGCCTTGAGCAGCTTTATCCATTCCCACACAAATCTTTGTTGCGGCGACTTCAGAAAACGCCAGATGCTGAGCTTGTATGGTGTCAAGAGGAACCAAAGAATATGGGAAGCTGGACATTCATTCGTGATTTTATTGAAGAGGTTATGCAAGAGATTGGAACGCGCCAGCAGCGCCTCAATTATGCTGGCCGCGCCGCTGCCGCATCACCTGCCGCTGGCTCATTGATGAGACATAGTCGTGAACAAAATGCTCTTGTTATTGAAGCGCTTGGCCCATTTGCCACAGCAAAAAAAGAAACTGGCGCCAAAAAGAAGTAAGCAAGTAAGTAAGTAAAACGAGACTGCCACCCTGGTAGGGTAAGAAATAAGACAAGGTACTGTAGGAGGGTGCTCGCTATGGCAATTGATATTCATGTTCCAACACTAGGTGAGTCGGTCAGTGATGCCACGATTGCACGCTGGATTAAAAAGGCAGGCGAAACAGTCGCCGTGGATGAGCCGGTTGTTGAACTTGAAACCGATAAGGTAACGCTTGAAGTTCCAGCACCTGTCGCCGGCATACTTGAAGAAATCATTGGTGCTGAGGGTGACACGGTTGAAGTTGGCGCACTTTTAGCGCGGGTCACTGGTGGTGCTGCCGGTAAAGCTGACAAACAGCCAACAGCAAAAGCTGCGGAACCTGCGACTTCAGTTGCGCCAGCGCCAACAGCGCCTGCGGCAATAGTAGCTCCAGCAACAACATTTGATGTATCGAGCCTTTCGCCTGCGGTTCGCCGTTTGGTTGAAGAACATAACCTAAACCCAACAACAATTTCCCCGAGTGGTGTCGGTGGACGTCTGACGAAGGCCGATGTTCTAGCGGCAATCAAAACAACGCAACCAGCGTTCCCTGAAAATAGGGCTGGTAGTGGACCCGGGGCCGCAAACATGCCGCGATCAACACCCCGTGATGTGGATGCTGCGCGCGAAGAACGGGTGCGGATGTCAAAATTGCGGCAAGTCATTGCGAGCAGGTTGAAAGCAGCACAAAATAACGCCGCCATGCTGACCACTTTTAATGAGGTGGACATGTCGGCAGTTATAAAGTTGCGCGCTGACTACAAAGATGAGTTTGCGACAACACATGAAGTTCGCCTTGGATTTATGGGTGTTTTTGTTCAGGCCGCAATTTTGGCGCTTCGCGAATTTCCGGCGGTAAATGCCGAAATTGATGGCACCGATATAATTTATAAAAATTATTATAACATCGGTGTTGCTGTTGGGACACCACAAGGGCTTGTGGTGCCGGTTATTAAAGATGCTGGAGAGATGAGTTTGGCTGATATCGAACGGGTTATCTCAGACTTTGGCCTCCGTGCACGCGATGGCAAAATTACTCCGGATGAGATGGCTGGTGGCACATTTACTATTTCTAATGGTGGAGTCTATGGATCAATGATGTCGACACCGATTTTGAATCCGCCGCAAAGTGGTATTTTGGGTATGCACAAGATTCAAAAGCGGGCGGTGGTGATTGATGACCAGATTTTGGTCAGGCCAATGATGTATCTGGCATTGTCATATGATCATCGTATCATTGACGGCCGTGAGGCGGTATCATTCCTCGCGCGGGTGAAGGAAATGGTTGAAGATCCGCGCCGGTTATTTTTGGGCGTTTAGGTGTCTGAAACGGCCTACCAAAACGTCCCGTGATTAGAAGGGAAATGAAATGCAGAATACCAGCTTTGATCTAATTGTCATTGGTGCCGGCCCAGGCGGGTATGTTGGGGCCATTCGGGCGGCTCAGCTTGGTATGAATGTCGCGTGTATTGATAGACGCGAAACGCTTGGTGGCACCTGTTTGAATGTCGGTTGTATTCCTTCTAAGGCTTTGTTGAACGCATCAGAACATTTTGCCAATGCGGCATCCGGATCGCTTGGCAATATGGGGGTCTCAGTTGGTAAGGTCAGGCTTGACCTTGACCAGATGATGCAATCAAAAAGTGATATTGTGGGCACGCTCACTGGTGGCATTGATTTTCTTTTTAAGAAAAACAAAATAACCCGTTTTGAAGGTACGGCAAGCATCATCGCTCCCGGCAAAATCAAAATTGCAACTGGCAAGGATAAGGGTGACTATCAAGCTGAAAAAATTTTGATTGCCACCGGCAGCCATCCATCAAGCTTGCCGGGGATTACAATTGATGAAAGCCGCATTGTTAGCTCAACTGGTGCGCTTAGCTTTGAAACTCTGCCAAAAAAATTGTTGGTAATTGGAGCTGGCTATATAGGCCTAGAACTCGGCACGGTGTGGGCGCGTTTGGGTGCTGAGGTTGAAGTGATCGAATATTTGCCACGTATTCTTCCCGGCATGGATAGCGAAGTTGCCAAGAAATTTATGGCCATCGCGAAAAAGCAGGGATTGAAATTTCGCCTTAGTACTGCGGTTAAATCAGCCATGCCGGAAAAGAATGGTGTTACACTTACGGTCACTCCTGCCGATGGCGGTGCAGAAGAAACAGTTAGAGCTGATATTGCGTTGGTTTCGGTTGGGCGCCATCCGGCCACTGATGGGCTAGGACTTGACAAGCTTGGCGTAACCATGACGCCGCGTGGCCGTATTGCGGTTGATGGAAGATTTGAGACTAGCATCGAAGACATTTATGCCATTGGTGATGTGGTTGACGGGCCAATGCTGGCGCATAAAGCCGAAGAAGATGCGGTAGCCGCCGTTGAAATGATGGTGGGCAGGGCTGGGCATGTTGATTATGATCAGGTGCCAGGCATTGTATATACTGCTCCAGAAATTGCCACGCTTGGAAAATCTGAGGACGAGTTGAAGGATGCTGGTATTGACTATGCCAAGGGTGTATTTCCATTTTCAGCCAATAGCCGCGCGCGGGCGCAGGGTCATCCTGATGGATTTGTAAAGATTTTGGCTTGTTCAAAAACGGACAAGGTTTTGGGAGTGCATATCATTGGTCATGAAGCAGGAACGGTGATTCACGAATGCGTAACAGCGATGGCCTTTGGCGCCTCATCTGAAGATATTGCTAGAACATGCCATGGCCACCCAACCTTAAATGAGGCTGTAAAAGAGGCGGCTCTAGCGGTCGATGGCCGCGCGATTCATGTGTAAATTGGCGCTATTTGAGGTAGTCAAATCTATGTTGATTGCTACTCACGCTGCCCAGCCTAATTTTAGCGGCGGGCACGTGGGTGGGTATCACGATGGATCTGGATCAGATGGCTTTCATCAACATGCGTGTAACGTTGAGTTGTTGAAAGACTAGCATGGCCAAGTAATTCTTGAATCGCACGAAGATCCCCACCATTGCTAAGAAGATGGGTAGCAAAGGCGTGGCGCAGGCTGTGCGGTGTTACATGGGCTGGTAAATCAAGCTCGAAACGCAGTCCCTCCAGCAATCGTTGAACGGCCCGCGCCCCTAGCGGCTTGCCGCGGCTACTGAGAAACAACGCCGCGTCAGGCCCATCATCAAAAGGGCATTCCCCCATATAATCATCAACCGCTTCACTAGCGGCTCTCAACACTGGCACATCGCGCATTTTCCCGCCCTTTCCAGTGATGCTAAGCCATTCGCCAAGCGGGGCATCTTTGCGAAACAGGCCTAATGCCTCGGAAATGCGCAAGCCAGCACCATATAATAGCATCAAAACGGCAAAATCGCGTTTTTTGGTCCAATCAGCCCCACGTCGGTTAAAGATTGCCTGCAAAAGTGCCTGCGCATCATCAGTTGATAATGATTTTGGCACTGCACGTGGTGGCCGTGGGGCGTGAAGCCAAGCAAGATCGGGCACTTCAAGAAGCTGGTTTTGGCCACAAAACCGGTAAAAGCTGCGCAGTGATGAAACACGTCGGGCAATCGTGGTGCGGGCTAGTTGCCGTGCTGCCATGTGGGCCAGCCAACCGCGAAAAAGCTGCCGCGATAAAGGCATATCACGGGCAATGCTTCTGCTGTTTACATAGCTGGAAAAATCATCAAGATCGCGTTTATAAGCATCAAGTGTATTTTGCCCATATCGTTTTTCACTGGCCAGCCAGCGTAGCCATGCAGTCTGATGTGAGGTAGTAATCATCGCGCTGGGTCCTGTAGTTCCAGCCGGGCAGCAAGTGTCACCCAGACCATTTCAGCCAGCAGCACCAGCAACTCACTGCCAAGATCGGGCTGAAAGCTATTCGCGGTTTTTCCGCCAAGTAGCAGCAAAGCATGCGAATCTGGATTAGGAAACCGGTATGGTAGCCGGATAATTGCGAGGCTTTCGGCAGGCGTCAACAGCAACTTTTGGGCAGCATGATTCGGCATGCCAAGGTATAGGCTGCGGCTGTAAATTGCAGCGTCAATTTGGGTGGCTGGATAAAGGCTAAGGCCAGTATCGGTTATATTTTGCATGACCACTTCTTCCTCGATAATGAGCTGCCACTGGTTAAGGCCAAAAATCAACGGAAACTCATTGGCAATTACCTGACACATGACGGGCAAATCAGAGCTGGCAAGAAGCCCCAATGTGGCTTGATGCACTCTCTTCCAGCTCAGCATGCTTTCGGCAGCAACTCCTAGCAGCGACTCGTGATTCTCTTTGATCTTGCGGGCATCCTGGCGGGCCTTGAAAGCAAACGCTGGACTCAAATCAACAACTTTTGAATCTACCTGTTTATTGTCTCGGGCATGATCGCTTGCTACCGCTATACAAAGCGCCGAGAGTTTTGGATGGCCTGATAGCATATCGGTGATAGAGTCCGTATTATTGGTCAAAAAGGCGGTAATATCTTTGGCAGTAATGTTTTTTATTGGATTATTATCTGCCATATCGCTGCCTTTGCCGGTTTATAATATTTTGATGGCAGCCGACTGTTTGGTCCCGTCCTCCCACGCAACGGCGTTTTGAAGCTGGAATTATAGAATTGACTGGCCGGTCGCCTGCCAATCTTTTAAAAAAGCATCCAATCCGCTATTGGTTAGGGGGTGTTCGTAAAGCGCTGTCAGAATTTTTGGTGGTAAGGTTACCACATCGGCTCCCATTAACGCTGCATCAACAACGTGGGATGTGCTGCGGACCGATGCCACCAACACGTTTGTATCGAAATCATAGTTTGCATAAATGCTGCAAATTTCTTCGATTAGACCCATGCCGTCCTGGCCAATATCATCGAGCCTACCAACAAAAGGCGAAATAAATTTGGCACCCGCCTTAGCAGCAAGAAGGGCCTGTCCGGCGGTAAAGCACAAGGTAACATTCACGTTGGTACCGGCATCGCTTAGTGCTCGGCATGTCATTAGCCCATCACGGGTCAATGGCACTTTTACTGCTACATTAGGTGCAATGGCGGCTAGTTTACGGCCCTCTGTTAGCATCGTGTTGAAATCGGTGGCTGTTACTTCGGCACTTACCGGCCCGTCAACAAGGTTACAAATCTGTGCAATCGTGTCCAAAATATTTCGCCCGGACTTGGCAATTAGCGATGGATTTGTTGTTACTCCATCAATAAAGCCCGTATCAAGAAAGTCGGTGATCTCTCCGATATCGGCGCTGTCGAGAAAAATTTTCATACTATTGATCCTGTTTTGAACGGATTGGCCCTTGCGATTTTATGCTGTACCTCTCAAGTTTACTTGAAGAGATAGCGCAAATCCAGAAACTTAATAATGTGGGCTTAAGAATGCAGCAGGCTACATCTGCCATATCAAGTCAGCCTATGATGAGCATAGCAGTAGCCGCACCGGTTGGCGGGCCATATGACTACCTAGCAGGCCCAGCTATGGGCGCTGTTCGGGGCAGTCTTGTAATAGTTCCATTCGGTGGGCGGCAATTGCCTGGAATTGTCATGGGGCCAGCGAAAGGTCATTTACCTCCAGTCAAATTGCGAGAGGTATTACTGGCGATAAAATTACCGCCGCTGTCCGACGCCATGGTGCAGTTTATCGAACGTGTTTCCGCCTGGACAATGGCTCCGTTGGGCGCTGTGGTGAAAATGGTTTTAAGCCAGCCAGCTGCACTTGGCCGCCCTCCGCAGCAAAAGTTTTATCGGCTTGCCGCGTGGCAGGACGGAATAAGGTTAACCGCAGCACGCCAGCTTGTACTTGATTATCTTGGCAACCCAGACCAGCTAAATCACGGTGATTTTGCCGCTGGTATTATCGCCGCGTGTGGGGTTAGTCAGTCCGTGTTGAACGGAATGGAGACTGCCGGTCTATTAGAGGTTGACCTTATTTCAGCTGACCGCCTGCCATCTGAGCCATTGTGTGATCGTAATCATCTTGCGTTGACTGATGATCAGCGGAATGCTGCGCGAAACCTTTGTGCCACAATTGGGCAGGGGTTTCGGGTCAACCTTCTTGATGGAGTTACAGGGTCCGGCAAAACCGAAGTTTATTTTGAAGCGGTAGAGGCTACCATTAAAGCTGGCCAGCAGGTGTTGATATTACTTCCCGAAATTGCTCTCTCGCCGGCATGGCGCACCCGGTTTACTACCCGTTTTGGCGTTGCCCCAGTGGAATGGCATTCGGATATTTCGCCCGGCCAAAAGCGCAAATCATGGCGGTTTGTTCTGCAAGGGCGCGCGTCAGTTGTGGTTGGTGCGCGTTCAGCGCTATTCCTCCCATTTTCCAAACTTGGCCTTATCATTGTTGATGAAGAACACGAACATGCCTACAAGCAAGAGGACCAGGTTATTTATCAGGCACGAGATATGGCGGTACTTCGTGGGCAGCTCGATCGGCTGCCAGTTATTCTGGCTAGCGCCACCCCATCATTGGAAAGCTGGGTAAATGCTGGCAAGACAGGCGCGCCGCCGCGCTATGGTTATCTTGCATTGCCAAAACGGATTAATAATGCCCAGCTTCCTATCATAACTGCAATTAACCTTCGTAAAACCCGGCCAGAACGTGGGCGATGGCTTGCTCCACCGTTAGTAGAGGCTATTAGTACGCGGCTTGAAGTTGGAGAACAGACTTTGCTCTTTTTGAACCGGCGCGGCTTTGCGCCGCTAACGTTGTGTGGATCGTGTGGAACGAAATTAATCTGTCCAAATTGTGACTCTTGGATGGTGGCTCACCGGTTGGCAGGCCGAATGCGGTGTCATCATTGCGGTCATGAATCGCGACCAAGCAAGGATTGTAGTAGCTGTGGCAGCAAGAACTCAATGCAGGCTTGTGGACCCGGCGTTGAACGGCTTGCTGAAGAGGTTTTATGGAGGTTTCCCGATGCGCGGTTTGCCGTGTTATCTAGCGATACAGTCGGAACACCAAAAGCTGCGGAGGCCTTTATTCAGTCGGTAAGTGAGGGAGAGGTTGACATCATTATTGGCACGCAAATGGCGGCTAAGGGCCATCATTTTCCGCATTTAACGCTTGTTGGGGTTGTCGACGCTGATCTAGGGCTTGCTGGTGGTGATTTGCGTGCAGCAGAACGAACATTTCAAATGCTAAGCCAGGTTGCCGGGCGTGCGGGCCGCGAATCGCGTCCGGGGATAGCAATGCTCCAAACTCTAGAACCTGAGAGTCCGGTTCTTGGCAGCCTGATTGCCGGTGACCGGGATGCTTTTTTGGCTCAAGAAGCAACCGCTCGCATCTCAGCTGGTATGCCACCTTTTGGCCGTTTAGCGGCGATTATCATTGCTTCGCCGCATGAAGATCGCCTACACCATGCAATGCAACAGCTTTTGGTCAGTCGTCCAAATATTCAATCGGTAAAGATTTATGGGCCAGCAATTGCTCCAATTGGATTTTTGAGGGGAAAACACCGAGCTAGATTGCTTGTTTCCGCTGATAAGAGTGTGAAAATCCAACATATTTTGGAAGACTGGCTTGGTCCGATTAAATTCGCATCATCTGTACGCATGCAGATCGACATCGATCCCTACAGTTTCCTTTAGGCTGCCTCGTTTCACGCACAACGGTAAACCATCAAAAAATTCGTCAATTTTCCTGGTTAGACAGCTTGCCTTTCGGGCATGTCTATGATAGCAACCTCGCGTCATAAAAAGTTAAAGTTGAATTGGCGCACTCTTCAGTGTGTACCCAAAAAATAGGTTTGTTTCAGGGTGAGGATCTAATCAGTGAGTTCAGGCGCCACAGGTCTTGCAGGTCGGTATGCCGGAGCGCTTTATGCGTTGGCTATCGAAAGTGCCAAGGTCGATGTCATTCATGATGAATTGGGACGCCTTTCCGATCTCATCGATGAAAGCCGAGATTTGAGGAAATTGTTGGAATCCCCCATCTTAACGCGCGACGAGCAGCAGCGCGCCATCACTTCGATCATGGAAAAAGCCAGCGCTGATTTACTCACCGTAAGGTTTCTCGGCACTGTGGCGTCGAACGGCCGATTAAGTGCCGTGCCCCGCATCATTCAGGCATTTCAGCAAGAACATGCGAGGCGGTGCGGACAAGTCAATGCTGAGGTGATTTCAGCAGTTGTCCTTGACGACAGTCGCAAGGCAGTTGTGGAAAGAGTCGTAGCCCGGCTTGCTGGTAGCGACAATTTGTTACTTTCGATGCGTGTAGATTCGTCGCTGATTGGCGGTCTTGTTGTGCGTATCGGCTCTCGTATGATTGATACGTCAATCAAAACCAAACTTAGCCGGCTGGAATCAGCCATGAAGGGTGTTGCGTGATGGATATTCGTGCGGCTGAAATTTCAGCGATCTTAAAGGATCAAATTTCAAATTTTGGCAGTGAGGCGGAAATTGCCGAGGTGGGCCGGGTGCTCTCCGTTGGCGATGGTATTGCCCGTGCCCACGGCCTCGATGAAGTTCAGGCTGGCGAGATGGTCGAATTCGAAAGTGGCGTCAAGGGCATGGCACTAAACCTCGAATCGGACAATGTGGGTATTGTTATCTTTGGTGATGATCGGTCTATCCGCGAAGGAGATGTTGTCCGCCGAACTGCCTCGATTGTTGACGCGCCAGCTGGAATGGGTTTGCTTGGGCGCGTTGTTGACGCGCTTGGGAACCCAATAGATGGTAAAGGCCCGTTGAAAAGTACCAAGCGTAACCGGGTTGAGGTGAAAGCTCCGGGAATCATGCCTCGTCAGTCAGTGCATGAGCCAATGCAAACAGGCTTGAAAGCTATTGATAGTTTGATTCCGATTGGCCGTGGCCAGCGTGAATTAATCATTGGTGACCGTCAGACTGGAAAAACCGCGATCGCTGTTGATACTTTTATCAACCAAAAAGCGGTTAACGATGCCGCTGGCAAGGATGATAGCAAGAAACTTTTTTGTATTTATGTTGCGGTTGGCCAAAAAAGGTCAACTGTTGCCCAAATCGTACGCTCACTTGAAGAGCAGGGCGCGATGGATTATTCTATCGTGGTTGCCGCAACCGCTTCTGATCCTGCCCCAATGCAGTTCCTTGCCCCATACACTGCATCCGCAATGGGTGAATATTTCCGGGATAATAGTATGCATGCACTTGTGGTGTTTGACGATTTGTCGAAGCAGGCTGTTGCGTATCGCCAGATGAGCTTACTGCTGCGCCGTCCACCAGGCCGCGAAGCCTACCCCGGTGACGTCTTCTATCTTCATTCACGATTGCTTGAGCGTGCCGCAAAAATGAACGCGGATAATGGCTCAGGATCACTGACAGCACTCCCTGTGATTGAAACGCAAGGGGGTGATGTGTCCGCCTTTATCCCGACCAATGTTATTTCTATCACAGATGGTCAGATTTTCCTTGAGACCGAACTATTCTACAAAGGCATTCGTCCTGCAGTTAACGTTGGTTTGTCAGTTAGCCGTGTTGGATCTGCCGCCCAGATAAAGGCAATGAAACAGGTCGCTGGTACAATTAAACTAGAATTGGCTCAATACCGTGAGATGGCTGCCTTTGCCCAGTTCGCGTCTGACATGGACGCGTCAACACGCGCCCTGCTGGAGCGCGGCGCTCGCCTGACTGAATTATTGAAACAGGCACAATACAGCCCAATGCTTGTAGAGGAACAAGTTGCGGTCATTTTTGCTGGTGTGAAAGGTTATCTTGACAAGATTGCAGTTGGTGATGTTGGTCGGTTTGAGACTGGCCTTCTGGACTACCTTCGCAGCAACAATCAAGGCCTTCTTGATGCGATACGAGATGAAAAAGCCCTGTCTGATAGTACATCAGAATTATTAGCAGAAGCCATTGATGCATTTGGCAAGAGCTTTTAATAACTAATTGAGGCATTTGCGGTAATTTTGTACAGCATAATGGAGTTTGGCAAATGGCATCTTTGAAAGATTTAAAGACGCGCATTAATAGCGTCAAGTCCACGCAGAAAATCACTGCTGCTATGAAAATGGTTGCAGCGGCGAAACTACGCCGGGCGCAAGAAGCCGCAGAGTCAGGTCGTCCTTATGCTGATCGGATGCGTCTTGTTACATCTAATCTTGTGGCAAGGGCCGATGTGAGTTCGGCACCCGCATTGCTGATTGGTAATGGCAAGTCGACGACGCATTTGCTGGTTGTCATTTCCGCAGACCGCGGCCTTTGTGGCGGTTTTAACGGATCAATTACCCGGCAGACGCGTACTGAGTTAACACGCCTTCAAGATGAAGGGAAAACAGTAAAGTTGTTAATGGTAGGACGGAAGTCTGCTGATGCGCTTCGCCGTGAATATGGCAAGCAGTTTATTGATAGCATTGAGGGAATTCAGGGCACGTCAGTGTCATTTTCTGATGCGGCATCACTTGGCGATACAATCCGAACTGGATTTGAAGCTGGTGATTACGATGTTTGCACGATGATTTATAACAAATTTGTCAATGCCATCACTCAGGAAATTACGTTAACTCAGCTTATTCCTGCAGAAATGAATGTCGTTGATGACAGCAATGCGAGCGTTAATTATGAATATGAACCAGAAGACGATGAGCTCTTGGGCAGTCTCCTGCCCCGTATCTTGTCAACACAGCTATACAGCGCATTACTTGAGTCTTCAGCGGCCGAATTAGCGGCAAGAATGACGGCGATGGACAATGCAACGCGGAATGCTGGCGATTTGATCGACCGCCTGACTTTGGTATTTAACCGAACTCGTCAAGCCGCGATTACGAATGAACTCATAGAGATTATCTCGGGTGCTGAAGCGGTATAATTCAGCATCTGAGTGCAAGTAAATGACCAGGGCAATAATGCCCACAATGAAAACGGTTTTAGCCCGGAGTAATAAGACCATGGCAAATAAAGCAATTGGTAAAATCAGTCAGGTTATTGGCGCTGTTGTTGACGTTGAATTTAACGGTGAACTTCCTGCCATTCAAAATGCGATTGAGGTAAGTAACAACGGCCAAAGGCTTGTGCTTGAAGTTGCGCAGCATCTCGGCGAATCATCTGTAAGGACCATCGCGATGGACTCGACCGAAGGTCTTGTTCGCGGTGCTGATGCGGTTGATACAGGGGCGCCAATCACCGTGCCGGTTGGACCCGAAACCCTTGGCCGGATCCTGAATGTTATTGGCGAGCCTGTTGATGAAGGCAAGCCTGTAAAGGCAAAGAGGCACTATCCTATTCACCGCGCTGCGCCTGAATATATTGACCAATCAACCGAAGCGGAAATTCTGGTGACTGGCATCAAGGTTGTTGATTTGCTGGCACCTTACGCAAAGGGCGGTAAAATCGGCCTGTTCGGCGGTGCTGGTGTTGGCAAGACCGTTTTGATTATGGAACTGATCAACAACGTTGCGAAAGCGCATGGCGGTTACTCGGTGTTTGCCGGTGTTGGTGAGCGCACGCGCGAAGGTAACGACCTTTATCACGAGATGGTGGAGTCAGGCGTTATCAAAACTGATGGCGAAGGATCAAAGGCTGCGCTTGTGTATGGACAGATGAACGAACCGCCGGGAGCACGTTCACGCGTTGCCTTGACCGGTTTGACGCTGGCTGAGTATTTCCGCGATGAAGAAGGCCAGGATGTGCTTTTTTTTGTTGATAACATCTTCCGATTCACCCAGGCCGGCTCAGAAGTGTCTGCACTTCTCGGCCGCATCCCCTCTGCGGTGGGATATCAGCCCACATTGGCAACCGACATGGGCGCATTACAAGAGCGCATCACTACAACAAATAAAGGATCAATTACATCAGTTCAGGCGATTTATGTTCCCGCTGATGACTTAACTGATCCGGCACCTGCCGCATCGTTCGCCCACCTCGATGCAACAACGGTTCTGTCACGTCAAATTGCAGAGTTGGGTATCTATCCTGCGGTTGATCCACTTGACTCCTCATCGCGGATGCTAGACCCACGAATTGTTGGTGAACATCATTATAGTGTTGCCCGTGAGGTGCAAGAGGTATTACAACAATACAAATCGTTGCAGGATATTATTGCTATCCTTGGCATGGATGAACTGTCTGAAGAAGATAAGCTCACCGTGGCCCGAGCGCGGAAAATCCAGCGTTTCTTGTCTCAGCCGTTCCATGTCGCCGAGGTTTTTACCGGTTCACCTGGTAAGTTGGTTAGCCTTGAAGACACCATCGCCGGTTTTGAGGGCATTCTGAAAGGAGAATATGACCACTTGCCAGAAGCAGCATTCTATCTTGTTGGCACCATTGAAGAGGCTATCGACAAGGGCAAGAAACTGACTCAGGAAGCTGCTTAGGGGCATCACTCTCTATTTATCCACTATGAGGATACGGTAGCATGGCTGAAACAACATTATTGGAATTGGTAACACCGACTCGCATTATGGCCCAAAAAGCGGTGCAAATGGTTGTAGCACCTGGCGTTGAGGGCTTATTTGGTGTCTTACCGCGTCATGCCCCATTGCTCGCCGGCCTTGGGCGCGGGATCGTTGAAGTGCATGAAGATGGCAAGATTACCGACCGGATCATGATTGATGGCGGGCTCGCTGACGTATCAGGCGACTCTATAACCATCATGGCTGAACGGGCTATTGATCTTGGCACAGCTGATTCGGCCGCTCTAAAGGAAGCAGTGGCGGCGGCCAATGAAGCTGAAGCTGATTTTTTGAATGCGGTGGTTGCGGAGCTATAATTTTCAGCCAGTTGGTTTATTAGATATGTAGAAACGGACTGCCAACATTCTGATAGCCTTTTCGATGAGGTAGGAGCGAATGGTACGAGCTCACTAGACAAAGCCCTTGAAGGCGTCTAACACGTCGTCATAGACATCACGTTTAAACGGAACTGCCAAGTTAACCAGCTCGGCTGGGGAAAGCCATCGCCATTCGCAGAATTCTGGATTCTCCGTGTTGATATTGATCTCTGCATCACTACCGGTAAAGCGCAACGCCATCCATTTCTGCTTTTGGCCCTTATATTGGCCGTGCCATAACTCGTCGGCAAGCGGAAGTGGGATATCATAATATAGCCATTCACTGTGCTCGCAAAGCAATTCGGCAGATGATGTGCCAATTTCTTCGGCCATTTCGCGCATACAGGCATCCACAACAGTTTCACCCGGATCAATCCCTCCTTGAGGCATTTGCCATGCTTCGGCGCGGCTATCGATACGACGACCACTAAAGACCTGCTTCGAATAATTGATAAGAAAGATACCAACACAAGGCCGATAAGGCCGCTCTTCATAAGGAATATCGCGCATAATTAGGGTCTTGTAGCCTCGTTATTGAAGATGGATACGCCACGTATTAGGTCCAGTGCCCGCGCAAGCTGATAATCAACCTTTGATTGATCAGTCTTTGGCGGTTTGACTGACTTGCCTTCAGTATTTTGTTTTATGTTGCTTGTATCAACTTCTTTTCCATTGTCGAGTGCCCCTCTCAAATCCTCTTCACGAGTAATTCCACCTTCTAATTTTTCGATACGGGCGAGAGCCACTTCGATGTCTGGCGTAATCCCCTTTGCCTGAATTGAAACGCCAGACGGAGTGTAATAGCGCGCTGTGGTAAGCCGCATTGCGCTATTGCCCGATAACGGAATGACTGACTGGACCGAACCTTTGCCAAATGACCGGGTGCCGAGGAGCACGGCACGACGATGATCTTTCAGCGCACCAGCAACAATTTCCGAAGCTGATGCTGATCCTGAATTGATCAACACGACAACTGGCAAACCCTTGGCAATGTCACCTGGCCTTGCATAGGCACGGCTGGCATTTTCATTACTACGGCCGCGCGTTGACACTATTTCGCCCTGTTCTAGAAAAGCATCACTGACTGAAATAGCTTCGTTCAATAAACCTCCTGGATTATTGCGCAAATCGAGAACAAAACCTTGCAGTTTTTCGCCATGTTCGAGAAACATTTGTTCTATTTCCTTGGTCAAACCGGATGTTGTCTGTTCGGAAAAGGTGGTAACTCTCAGATAGCCGATACCCTCAAACATCTTAGCCCGCACTGACCGAATTTTGATTGTGTCACGTTTCAAGGTAACATCAAAAGGCTTGAGTGTGCCACGCTTTACAGTGATGGTCACCTTGGACCCTACTTTGCCGCGCAGCTTGTCAACCGCACCACTGAGGGTCATGCCACGTATTGGTTTATCATTCACAGCGATAATCAAATCTCCGGGTTGCAATCCAGCTTTGGCTGCCGGTGTATCATCAATTGGTGATACGATTTTTATCACACCATCTTCCATGGTGATTTCGATACCGAGTCCCCCAAACTTTCCTTTAGTTTGAACCTGCATGTCACTAAAATTGTCGGTATTCAGAAAAGATGAATGCGGATCAAGAGAGGTCAGCATGCCGTTAATTGCCGCTTCAACCAAATCTTTTTCGTTGACTTCGTCAACATAGCTCTCGCGCACGCGCTGGAATATATCGCCAAACAAACCAAGTTGGCGATAAATCTCATCATTCTTGCCAGATTGCGCCGTGGTTAAAGTTGGAAGCGCGGCACCGGTAATCAAAACACCGCAAATGAAGGGTACAAAAATTTGTCGCAAGCGAGGTACGCGAGTAGAAAGAAAGCTAACAATTTGCATTTAACATTGCTCCTGATGTCTTGCGAACGGATTGAATAATTCGGCCCTTTGATAAGACTGGGTTTTGTCTGTGACTGCGAAATAGGAATTCTGCGCCAAACAAGCGATGGTGGCACTTCTTATTTGTCAGCCATGGTGCCAGTCAATTTATTTGCATACAAGTGTAACTAGCCTACTCGGTCAAAAGATTTTACCCTTTAATGAAATTGCCTACCTTGACTTGCAGCGGGTGAAATAAATTCAAGTTACCCATCCTAGGCTGTTGGTCAATTACAGTCCTACCGACAATTCATAATCAAGTATAATTTAATTGGGTATTAATAGACTTCTGCCAGTCATTTGGTCCGGCTGGGCGATACCCATCATGGCCAGTATGCTTGGCGCGAGATCGGCAAGTCGGCCTGCTGCAAGGCTGGTATTAGTGTTACCATTGACCAAAATTAATGGCACCGGATTGCTGGTATGTGCTGTATGTGGTGCGGCTTCAGCTTGATCCCACATTATTTCACAATTACCATGATCCGCTGTTACCAGCATCTGTCCATCACTCTCTGTTACGACATTTGCTAGAATGCCGACACACCGGTCTACGGTTTCGACCGCTGCTATCGCAGCATCAAGATCCCCCGTATGCCCAACCATGTCAGGATTGGCAAAATTGATAATCAGAAAATCATGGGCTTTAGTGCGTAAGCTGGAAATTGCCGCTTCTAAAATGGCGTTCGCGCTCATTTCAGGCTGCAAATCGTAGGTCGCAACAGCAGGTGATGCAATCATTTTCCTTTCTTCTCCTGGCCGCAATGTTTCGTCACCACCATTCAAAAAAAAGGTTACGTGCGGGTATTTTTCGGTTTCAGCTAGGCGCAATTGGTATTTGCCAGCCTTTGCGATTGTTGCCCCCAGGGTGTCTTGCAAGTTAGGTGTCGGGTAAAGAGCCACAATATGTTTATCAAGTGATTGTGAGTAGCTGGTCATGCCAGCCATGCAAATAAGGTTGAGGGGTTGAATGTCACAACCAGAATTATTTGGGTCACAAAAACAGGTAAGCAACTGGCGAGCCCGGTCAGCTCGGAAATTCATCATCACGATAGCATCACCATTTTGCATACCCCCATAGTTACCAATAATGGTTGGTGTAATAAATTCATCGCCATCGCCACGAGCGTAAGATGCTTCTAAAGCCGTTAATGCATTAATGGCAAAAATGGGTGCGCGCGCAGTGGCAATAGCATCGTAGGCAGCTTGTGTACGCTCCCATCGGCTATCTCGGTCCATGGCAAAATAGCGTCCAATGATACTAGCCATTTTGGCACCAGGGGGAAGCGCCTCTAAAAATCTGGGCAAGTCCTGCTTTGCGGCTTGAGGTAGTGTATCACGACCATCGGTAAAGCCGTGGATGGCGACCGGAACACCGGCTGTGACTAGACCATTAATGACCGCCAGAAAATGATCCTGATGAGCATGAACCCCGCCGGGTGATAACAGGCCCATCACATGCGCAGTGCCGCCGGATTGAAGCAGGCTTGCAGCAAGGCTGGCGAGCGCGTCATGAGCGGCAAGTGATCCATCCTGAACAGCTTTATTTATGCGGGGCAAAGCCTGCATCACCACACGACCTGCACCAATGTTCATGTGACCAACCTCCGAATTGCCAACCTGCCCGTCAGGTAAACCAACATCGGCTCCTGATGCTCCAAGCAGGCTATGTGGCTGACTGTTAATCAAGCCATCAAACACGGGTGTTCTGGCAAGTGCAATGGCGTTATTGCCACGCTCGGTGCGATGACCCCAACCGTCCATAATACATAAAACAACCGGGCCACTAGATGGCTGATATTTAGACATAAGCTTCTTATAATGGCGGCGTGAAATGATGTACAGATAGATTATATGTGTAAATGATGTTGACAGGTCATGAGGGGCTGTTGGCTCGCTAAAAAATAAACTGGCCCTAATTGGCGCGGTGATACGGATGGCCTACAAGGATTGCGTTCGCTCGGTATAATTGTTCAGCAAGCATTGCCCTAAATAGCATATGCGGCCATGTTGCGCGTCCAAGGGCTATGATATGTTTGGCCTCTTGGTGTAAAATATTAGCATGGCCATCAGCTCCCCCAATCGCAAAAAATGCTGATCCAAATCCTTCATCACGCCATCTGCCAATCAAGGCAGCAAAATCTTCTGATGAATAATCTTTGCCGCGCGGATCTAAAACCCCGAGGGCTGCGCCATCTGGTATCGCCCGCAAAAGGCGCTGGGTTTCATCTTCGGTCCGTTTTGGCCCGGCTGGTAATTTTGACTCGATTTCGATGATCTGGCCGGCTGGTTTTAGCCGTGACAGCCAGCTTTGCGCCAGGGCGTTTTCCGGTGTGGCACGGCCCTTGCCAATGGCAACGATGGAAAGCTGCATAGAGTCATCCTGTTTGGTTTCGCAGAGCTTTGGTTAGACGTCACCGCCAATTTTTACAATTTCCGCCGATATGTCACTCGTCCACATGCGTTCAAGCCCGTAAAATTCACGAACTTCTGGGCGGAAAATATGGACGATCACATCATTGGCATCAATTAATACCCAGTCGGCCTGCCGCAGACCTTCAAGGCCAAGAATATCAACTTTCTTCTGCTTTAGCTTAAATTCAAGACGTTCAGCCATAGCGGTGACCTGCCTAGACGAAACTCCTGACGCAACAACCATGTAATTAGCCATTGCTGATTTTCCGTCCAAAGGAATTGTAAGGATGTTTTCGGCTTTGTCGTCGTTAAGAGAGGTAGTAATCAAATGAAGGACCTGGTTTGGATTTAATTCAGTTCGCGCTTTGGTGATGTGTATCTCCTCTTTAAATATCCACGCCTCTTGAATGGTGGCATCGAACGGATCATTAGCATGTGCGGTCTAATGTACGCCGACGGATTTCCGTGGCCGAAGCCGCATTAAGCTGTCCAGCTATAAAGCACCAACTCGGCAGGTTCGGAGATCTAGTCGCAATTGCGTAGCGCATCTTTGTAACCTTAGTTCGCCGTCCTAGCAACTGCCGAGCAGATGCAATAGCCTTAAAAGAATAGCTTGGACGGTCAACAACAGCAATGGGTAGAAGTCGAATCATATCACGGTACCGGTACCAGCGGGCAAAGTGATCTAAATTATCGGCGCCCATCACCCAGATAAGACGTGAGAGTGGCATGGTTTTTATGATATACTTCAATGTGTTATATGTATAATTGCTCGGCAGGTCAGACTCGGGCTCTATAACCCGCAAAAAGGGGTATGGGGTGGCAATCTTGCGCGCATCATCCAGCCGTTTTTCATGCGGGGCCATGCCAAGGCTGCTTTTCAGGGGGTTTTGAGGGCTGACGAGCCACCATATCTGGTCAAGGCCCAGTTGCTGGCGGGCTTTTAGGGCGATATGGATATGGCCACCATGCGCTGGATTGAACGATCCGCCAACAAGCCCAATTTTTAGGCGTGACCGACTGTGAAATACAGCTGGCATGTGGTGACGATATTTACTTACGGGTTTGACCATTGCCACGAACAACATATTTAAAACTTGTTAATTGGGCGGCCCCAACTGGTCCGCGGGCATGCAGTCTGCCAGTGGCAATGCCAATTTCAGCCCCCATGCCAAATTCACCGCCATCGGCAAATTGGGTGGATACGTTATGCATGACAATAGCGCTATCGACTTCGGCAAAAAACCGTTCTGCGGCGTGATGGGACTCGGTGATGATTGATTCGGTGTGTGATGATCCATATTTTCCAATATGCGCAATTGCCATATCAAGGTCATCAACCACCCGCACTGACAGGATGGAGTCAAGATATTCGGTGTACCAGTCCACTTCCTTTGCCGCCGTCATTTTGGGTACAAGGGACACAGCGGCCACATCACCACGAAGTGCGCATCCGGCTTCTGTGAGATCTGCCACGATTATTTCTAGCAAATTACCAGCAACACTTTTATCTATAAGGAGTGTTTCAGCAGCACCGCAAATGCCGGTTCGACGCATTTTAGCATTCAGCGTGATCTTTCGGGCCTTTTCGGGGTCTGCATCTTTATGGATATAAATATGACAGATGCCCTCAAGATGCGCGAATACTGGCACGCGTGCCTCGGTTTGGACCCGTTCAACAAGCGAGCGCCCACCCCTTGGAATCACTACGTCAATACCGCCCACTGCACTCAACATGGCGCCAACGGCCTCTCGGTCTGTAGTTGGGACCATTTGCACGCCATCGCGCGGCAAGTCAACGGTCTCGAGGCCATCGCCCATGATGGTGGCAAGAAGACTTGCGGTTAGCTGGCTATCACTGCCGCCCCGCAAAATGGCGGCATTACCCGCAATAATGCACAATCCCGCTGCATCAATTGTTACATTGGGCCGTGATTCGTAGATAATGCCAATGACCCCGAGTGGGGTTGAAATACGAGCGATATCAAGCCCATTAGGCTGTTGCCAGCGCGCTAGTTCAGCTCCAACTGGATCAGGCAGCTTTATCATAGTTTCAAGGCCGGTAGCCATGGATTCGATACGGGTTTCATCAAGGGTCAGCCGGTCAATAAAGGCGTGGCTGACGCCATTTGCGTTGGCGCGGGCTACATCTTGTTCATTCGCATCCAAAATGGCTGTACTTTGGGCCCGTATCGTGGCTGCTGCCGCCTGTAAAGCAGCACAGCGTGCGATAAAATCACTTTTGCCAAGACTTGACTGGGCCACACGTGATCTTTTCACCATCGTATCAATCAAAGCGTTGGCATTTATCTGCTCATTTCCCAACTGTGACATAGGTAAGTCCCTCACCCTCTAATCATGCATGTCCCGCCACATTTACAATTTCTGGCAGTAGCTTTTCATATATAGCTACAATGTTTATTTTATATATCGCTAATAACTAGGTTATCTGCATGGATCATTTCATCGCGTCCACGATAGCCTAACACGATCTCTATTTCATTGCTTTTATGACCGCAAATTAGCATGGCGTCATCACTGCCATAGCTGGATAGCCCGTGCCCGATGACCACTCCAGCATTGTTTTCAACTTCAATAAGATCACCGCGGTCAAACTGGCCGGTTACGGAAATCATACCGGCCGGAAGAAGCGAGCGCCCGCTCTCTAATGCGGTCACCGCACCATCATCGATACAGATTTTTCCCTTTGGGGTCAGGGATCCGGCGATCCATTGCTTGCGAGCCGTATGTGGCGATTGCATCGCGGTAAACAGTGTATGTTTTGCACCTGTTTGCAGCCGTGTTAGGGGACCAGGTTTTTGCCCATTACAAATAATCATCTGGCAACCAGCAGATGTGGCAATCCGTGCGGCTTCCAGTTTGGTAACCATCCCACCAGACGCAAAAGCCTCGTTTGCTGGACCAGCCATCGCTAAAATATCAGGGGTTATCTGTGAGACCTTGGAGAGGTGGGTTGCCGTGCCATCACCATTTGGATTGCCCGTATATAGCCCATCAACATCAGACAACAAGACCAGCACATCTGCTCCAATCATCGCTGCAACACGTGCAGCAAGCCGGTCATTATCCCCGAAACGAATTTCAGCTGTAGCCACCGTATCATTTTCATTTACCACCGGTACCGCGTCAAGTTGCAAAAGGGCCAGCATTGTAGTGCGGGCGTTCAAATGTTTGCGCCTGGTTTCAGTATCATCGGGCGATAGCAGGATTTGGGCCGTTTGCACCTCGTGGGCGCCAAGAGCTTCCATCCAAGCGTGAGCCAGCAAGACCTGGCCCGCTGCTGCAGCGGCCTGTTTTTCTTGCAATTTCAGTTTACCATTTTGAATGTTTAGTAATCTGCACCCAAGCGCAATCGCCCCGCTTGAAACCACTACAACATTTTTCCCACTCTCTTTTAGCGCAACTATATCGCCGGCGATCCCCTCAAGCCATGCAGTGTTAATGGCACTTTTATCATCATCGACAAGCAAGGATGATCCAACCTTAATCACGATTATTTTACTGCGATTAAACAAGTGCATTCTATCTAATGGGTTTATGGAGACCATGGGACCGCCTCTTTTGGTTCTTGCTCTTTTGCCCGGCTTGACTCAATGACATGAATAAGCTGGCGCAGCATTCGCGTTACACCGGCTCCAGTGACCGCCGAAAGGGTCAGCACCTTGCCAGCACCTTCATCCTTTAAGGCTCTGGTAAGATTGGCTGTGTAACCTTCTGGGGTGGCGTCTAATTTGGTCAAACCAATAATCTCGAGCTTGTCATAAAGATTACCTCCATAGGCTTTTATTTCGGCGCGAAGCATCTTCCAAGCAGCAACAGGGTCCTCGCCAGTAGCGTCGATCAGGTGCAGCAAAGTTTGGCAGCGTTCAACGTGCCCTAGAAAGCGGTGTCCAAGGCCAGCGCCTTCGTGTGCTCCTTCAATCAAGCCTGGAATATCAGCCATCACAAATTCCTTACCATCAATACCAACCACCCCAAGATTAGGATGAAGTGTGGTAAATGGGTAAGCGGCAATTTTTGGCCGAGCTGCGGAAACAGCACTTAGAAATGTCGATTTGCCAGCATTTGGCATGCCAAGGAGGCCGACATCAGCAATAAGTTTCAGCCGAAGCCAAACCCACATTTCATACCCATCTTCACCCGGTTGCGATTTGCGTGGGGCGCGGTTGGTCGATGATTTGAAAAAAGCATTTCCTCTACCGCCGAAGCCACCCTTGGTAAGAATGATTGACTGGCCTTCACGTGTCAGATCCGCAAGCACGGTTTGCTTGTCATCAGATAGAATCTGTGTGCCAATGGGAAGCCGTATAATTACATCCTTTCCGGACGCACCGCTTCTGTCACGGCCTGCTCCGGGACGTCCCGATTCGGCTTTGAAATGCTGCTGATAGCGATAATCAATAAGTGTGTTTAGCCCATTGACCGCCAATGCCACAATATTTCCACCGCGTCCACCATCGCCGCCATCTGGGCCACCAAATGGTACATGAGCCTCGCGCCGAAAGCTAATAGCACCGGGACCACCATGCCCTGATTGTGTGTATATTTTAGCCTCATCAAGAAATTTCATTACCATTGTTCCGATAAATGCTTCGGGGCATATCAATATTACGTCAAAACAAGCCTTAATATTACGCCCTTAACACATTGGCCATTATTCACAATGTTAGGCCTTTTGCGACAATAGATCCTTTATCGCGGTGGGGTCTATGCAAAAAACAAAAGGGGAATAACAGTTGTCATCCCCCCTCTCATCATTTGCAGGGCCGCCAATAATCAGCTGCCTTCTGTAAATCATTGTTTGATGCTATGAGTGCTATTCAGCAGCGTCGAACATTGGCATTACATTTACAAACATTTTACCGCCCGATTTTTTACGAAAAGCCACTTTGCCTTCAACTAATGCAAATAATGTGTGGTCTTTGCCCATACCAACATTCTGGCCTGGGTTAACCTTCGTTCCACGCTGGCGCACAATGATGTTACCAGCTAAAACGCTTTCGCCGCCAAATTTCTTAACACCAAGTCTTCGCCCGGCCGAGTCGCGACCGTTTCTGGAGCTACCACCTGCTTTTTTATGAGCCATTTTCTTCCAACCTCTTTGCGAAATACCGCGTCTGCGGCGTTATCCCTGTCTATTTTTTCGTCATTGTCTTTTTTGCTGCTGGCTTTTTTGCTGCTGCCTTTGGTTCTGCCTTTTTTGTCACTGACCGCTTTGCTGAGGTTGCGTCTTTAGCTGCCTTCGTTGGTGCTGCAGCCCTCTTCGGTGATTTCTTAGCAGCGGGTTTTGTTGTTTTTAGGCTCTTCGCGTCTTCAGCAATTTCGTTAATTTTTAGCAGAGTAAGGTCTTGTCTGTGCCCCTGGGTGCGGCGATGGTTTTTCCGGCGCTTGCGTCGGAAGATAATAACTTTTGGCCCGCGTGTCTGGCGCATTACTGTAGCTCTGACGCCGGCTCCATCAACACGCGGTGTGCCGATTGTAACCTTGTCCCCATCGCCAAGCATGACAATGTCGCTCAAAATAATTTGTTCGCCCTCTTCTGCAGACAGCCTTTCAACCAGAATGGTATCATCCTTAGAAACACGGTATTGTTTGCCACCGGTCTTCACCAAAGCATACATGGCAATTTTCCTTATCAAAACAGTTAGACGCCGAGAGGGTCTGGCCAAGCCGGGAACGCTCAAATCATCATAGTCATCACACTAGCTATGGTCAGGGTTACTGACCATTCACTTGTTGGCCAAACAAGGCTTACTATACTAGGCCGATGTTTTAAACCGCTATAATGGTTCGGAATATACGCTTTGAGGTAATGCTGTCAAGTGTCCCGAAACTTTTATTCTGTTTTTACATCATGGCCTTAAGCCTTTTTAGTAATGCCACTTTTACTGTCTGAGCGTTGTTTTACCTGGGCCTTGTCCTCGCCGCTGGATTAACATTGCTGGCCCGAGGGCTGTCTGGTTGCATCTCAATGGCTCATCAAAGCCTGAGCCATGTGTTACTCTGCCTTATCTTAAGAAGTAATGACGGAACATATCATAGTTTTTCCTTATCAACTGGTCTATCCAGCCCCACCCTAAGACTTCGTATTGTTGGCCGGTGGATATGTACATTTTCACAGCAAAAAGCTTGCCGCTTAGGAAATCGTATACTGTTCGGTCTAATGTCAAGCCATTTCCAGACCACTGGAAACGCCCTACATCGGTGAATCGGGGTGATTCTAAAATTCTGATGTATGTGCCCGGTGTCAGAAAGGTTTCGATCAAATAGACTTAAGTTATCAGATGGTGGGTAAGCGCATTCGCCACCATATTGAATAGGGTTCTTCATCAAAACTGGCGGTATTAATGTTACCAAAAACACAAATGCCGCAGGTGGTTTCAAAGTTTTAAATTTTCCTTTGTTCTTATAAACTCTGGGTGGCATTTGTCTGGATTCTCCGTTGAAAAATTTCTATGGCTGATGAGCGCATGCGAGAAAAAACTACAAATACCCTCTATTTCATATGGGCTGGGTTCAGGTGTCTAGAAAGTTATGCCTGTTATGATTATGCTGGAGCTTTTAACAGGGCTTTGGTCCTCGGTTTGAGTTTTAAGGAATGGAGTTTATGTGGTAATGGTGCAGATCAAGCAGGTAAATATTCCAGCTGCGGACGCAATTGGGCTAAGTGATGTTGTGGAAATTTATCAGGCCTTGCGACCATCTATGCCCGTAGGAAGAATGGGGCAGGCTAAGCCAGCGTCAAGGCTAATCGATCTTCTTGATGAGTTTGACGGGTTGGTCCTCGACGGTTATGGAGTTATCAATGTAGGTGATGGTCAAATTGATGGTATTGCCGCCCTTCTAGATGCCGCTGCCAGCAGAGATAAACCGGTGCTTGTTTTAACCAATGGCGGCAGTTTTTCAGCAGAACACACATGGGAAAAATATCGGGATTGGCAACTACCCATTGCGCGTGATGATGTCATATCAAGCCGGGATGCGTTTGTTTTAGAAACTGGCAAGCGTCAAACCGAGGTAATGAATGTAACCAAAATTGGCTGTTTTGGGCGCAACATCGAGGCACTTAATGGTGATAATATTCTAGCCTATGGCCGTGACGATGATTTCTGGCAGCAGGCAGATGAATTTGTGTTTCTTGGTGCGCTTGATTGGCAGGAGGACGATCAAGCTGCTTTTGAAGTCGCGATGATCACTTATCCGCGGCGCCTTCACATTGCGAATCCTGACGTAACAGCCCCACAGGCTGACGGCAGTTTTTCGAGTGAGCCTGGATATTGGACGGCAAGAATGATGCAGGCGGCCGCTAATCAGGGGGTAGAAGTTGATGTTAGATGGTATGGCAAGCCCTTTAGTCCGGCTTTTAATTTGGCATTGGTGCGAATGCAAACAAGGCTTGGTAACCTCTACAGTCGTACGCTCGATCAACCTTTTGATGCGTCTCGCATTGCTATGGTTGGTGATAGTTTACACACTGATATTTTGGGTGGTGCCGCCGTTGGCATGGCAACAGTTTTGATTACTGATCATGGGTTGTTTCGGGGGCAGGATGCATTGCCCATCTGTATTTCCTGCGGATTACTTCCTGACTGGATAGTTAAAACCCTTTAGCGTTATTGGAGTGGAAATGGAAAGACGGTTTATTTTGCAAGGTATGGAGACCCAGGCCTCAATTGGTATTTATGATCATGAACGGGTGACCCCTCAACGCATTATAATAGATGCCGAATTGTGCCTTTACGCAACAGCTGAACCGCTAGATGACCAAATCGAAAGTACACTCAATTACGATATTATTCGCGAAACAATTTTGGATATTGTCTCAGCCCAGCATTATGATCTTCAAGAAACTCTAGTAAGAAAGTTGTTTGATGCATTGCAATCGCTTAATGGTGTGCGGTCGCTAAGGGTAAGGTCATCAAAGCCTGATGCATATAATGACTGTGAGATGATTTCTTATCAGCTAAGTAATCTATAGAAACCGGCTATCCCAAACGTTCAAGCTGGGCTTTTAACTAGTCTAATTTGGTGCGAATTAAACCCAGATGATCATTCTTTGAATTGGTAGCGCCATTAAGAATATGATCAAGGCTGGCTTCAGGCGTATCTTGAGCATCACCTTGGTGGTTACAGAATGAATCCATGGGGCGTTCCAGGTAGCGCAATATAATGGGCCCCATGTGATCCCCATACACCTGGATTAAGCGTCTTGGAACGCTTCTGGGCAGCAATCTGTGGCTTTCAGACTCAATTTCCAGAATAACCTGAACCAACGTAAGCCTATTATATCGAATCTGTTTGTGGCATCTACAATATGAATGAAAATATTATCTCTTACCATCACGCTTAAATCATCTATCGTCACAAAGCGTGAAGCACCGTTGTCATAAGAGGTGGCAATTGGCATGTTTGCCGACGATTACCTGATTTTCAGCGTGTTTTAGCATCATAGATAGCCTTTTTTACCAACGAGGCGACCCTGTCATTAAAGGTTAAAATGGATGCAATGTTGCGATGCAAAATAAAATTTTGTAACAAGAAATGGAAATATTGGCCATTATAGTGCAACGCAGCAAACAAGGTCTGCTTTAAATGTATGATGACATCGCCGAATTTAGAGGTTTTTATCAAACGAGCCTTGGGCGGCGTGTATCCAGTCTGATTACGCGTCAGCTATGCGCGTTTTGGCGGAGTGGATCATCCCTTTCAACAGCATGCCTTGGTTATGGGTTTCCCTTCGTTGCTAAAACGATGCCTCTACTTGCTTTTATGCCAGCGCGGCGTGGTGCAATTGTTTGGCCGTCAGCTTCTTCTGTACGTGGCTGTTTAACAGAACCCGATGTTTTACCACTTCCAGATGTCCACCTGGACCGTTTGCTTTTGATTCATGCGCTTGAATTTGAGCATGATCCGGGGCGCGTTCTGGATGAATGTTGGCGGGTGCTAGATGGAGCTGGACAGCTTATGGTTGTTGTGCCAAATCGGCGCGGGTTGTGGGCGCGCGCTGAAAGATCCCCCTTTGGTCATGGCCGCCCATTTTCTGGCCGGCAGCTTCGCCGGTTATTGAAATTACACGGCTTTGAGCCGCGTAGCACACATCGCGCCGTTTTTATCCCACCATTAGCTGGACGCTTTTTTCAGCGCTTTGCCCCAGCGATTGAACGCATTGGCGCTAGACTATGGCCGGCGTTGGGCGGCGTCCTTCTTGTCGAGGCGGATAAAATACTCTATGCAGCTTCAGGGAAGGAACGTAAACTTCCCACACGAAAAATTTCTGACACGTCTTTGTTAATTGGGCAAACGCGAGATGTATTATTGCCTAAAATTTTATCAAAGGCCCAACAGCAAATAGCTGATGGTCTATCGAATTGGCGTTAATCGTAAAATGGTGATTCAGAAGATTAGGAAAGGTGAACATGGTTGAAGATCTGAGTCAGTTGCGAGAGTCAATTGATGTTCTTGACGACGAGATTCTAAAAGCGCTGGCAAAGCGCATGAAGCTGTCTGACCGGGTGATCGCCGCCAAAAATGGCGTTGCTGCTTTTCGTCCCGGACGTGAGGCGGCATTGGTTCGTCGGCTTGTTGCCAAAGTAAAAGCAGATGGGCTCGATATTGCCCCCGAGTTTGTTCTCTGCGTATGGCGGCAAGTCATGGCGGCCAGTCTGGGCCGCCAGGGCGGTGTACTGGCTTGTGGAGTTCATCACGACGCCATGCCAGCAGCAGCATGGCACATGGGAAGTGCTTTTTCGGCATTTGTCGATAACGATATTGCTCGTTTGATAGAAGCATTAGCAGCCGGCCAATGTCGTTATGTGTTGGTGCCTGTTCGTGACGATAATCATCGTGATCTTCTTGCCTGCCTTGATCAGCATCATCATTTAAAAATCATCGCGCGGACGCCTCTTTATAGCATACGAACTGTGCATCCAGCATTTATTATTGCTGATTACTTGCCAGACTCTTCTGGCGATGACATAAGCCTTTATGCTGTTCGGACGCATCAAGGCTTTGATCTTGTTGGTGTCGCAGGGCATCATGAATTGTTAACAACATCCCGCTTGCCAGACGGTGCAAGACTTATTGGGGCATATGCGCGCTAAGAAGCTGCATATTAGAGTTTTATTTGCCGATGCTAATGACTTGGTGATCAAAGCACATTTGGGGAAGAAGAATGACACTGATTTACGACAAGGTGACGGTAATTGGCATGGGTCTTATCGGAACCTCTATTGCATTGTCTATTCGTCGTGGCGGGCTTGCTGGACAGGTTATTTGTAGCGACTGTTCAACTAATGTTGCAAAAGCTGTTTCAAGATTAAACATAACTAACCAGTTCGAAGCTGATCCCGCAATCGCGACAAAGGATGCTGATCTTGTGATTATGGCTGTGCCGGTTGGAGCGGTTGGCAAACTTGCAGAGCAAATTATTCCGCACATGAAGTCCGGGGCTGTTCTAACCGACACTGGGTCAACTAAAATATCGGTATTGCGGGATGTGTCACCGCACTTGCGTGAGGATATTTATTGGTTACCATCACACCCGCTTGCCGGAACCGAACATTCGGGGCCAAGCGCGGGATTTGAGTCTTTGTTTGACGGGCGCTATTGGATTGTTCTGCCGCTTGATTGTGAAGAGGTGGTGGTTTCCAAGTTTGAAACATTTGTCACTGGTCTTGGGTCGGTTACGGAACGCATGCAGGCTGATTACCATGACAAAGTTCTGGCCCTGACATCACATTTACCGCATTTGATCGCTTACACTATTGTTGGCACAGCAGTCGATCTTGAAACACAGTTGAAAAATGATGTTATCCGCTTCTCAGCATCTGGGTTCCGTGATTTTACCCGAATCGCGTCATCTGATCCGGTAATGTGGCGGGATGTGTTTTTGAACAATGACGCAGCGGTGCTTGAAATGCTGCAGCGTTTTTCCGAAGATCTCAGCTATCTCCAGCGTGCAATCCGCTGGCAGGAAGGTGACAAGCTAGAAGAAATATTTACCCGTACTCGCGAAATCCGCCGTTCAATCATTGATGCAGGTCAAGATTAAACGCGTAAATGCTCGGTCAAATATTTTGCGTATTCACGAGCTAGAAGCCTTATGATATCAGGTTTTTGCCACCACGTTTCAAGAGTTAAATCAGCTGGGCTGACTGGCCAGAAATAAAACTCTATATCTGGCATCTTGTTGGTGAACACATGTTTTGCTCTGGGCATATGGTAATTTGATGTCACAAGGCGCAGGGATTGGAATTTGTTTTTTGCGGCCCATTGTGATGCGGCCAAAGCATTGCCTCGGGTGTCGTTTGCAGCAAATTCTAACGTTACGCAACACTTAAGTAACGTCATGACCGGTGCGCCAAGATCTAGCTCGTCGGCTAATATAGACTTACTCACTCCGAGGCCAACACCTGAAACCAATAATGCCTTACCAGCCCCAATCTGAAGCAGGCTTAACCCATCAGCAAGCCTTTGCTGTCCGCCTGTTATCACCACAATTCCATCGGTAGCGGGGCCTAATGGGCCGGATATTTTAGGTAAGTTGAGGACGAAATACTGAAGGCCAGCAAGAAAACAGGGAAGCGTGAGAAGTCCCCCTATAAAAATAAATTTTGTTATCAAAATTGCTTTTGCTGCCATTAATAATTGCGTCCTGTCCGAAGATATTGCCATTGTTTCATTGTTAATAGGATTTTTCTCAGAAATACCATTTAAGACCGTCCTGCTTTAGGGCGGTAAACGCCTTTTAAAATATTATTCTGGCATATCGGCATAGTCCGGAATCATTTCGTCATTGATATATTCGGCAATTGGCCTAGCAGCTCGCAGCAAATGTGTGGCACCATCTACGACCATTACTTCTGCGGCAGGCGAACGGCTGTTGTAGTTAGAGGCCATTGCTGCACCATATGCACCTGCTGATAGAATGGCTAACCCATCGCCGGCGCTAAGATTTGGCATATCACGATCTAACCCAAGATAATCGCCAGTTTCGCAGACCGGCCCAACGATATCTGCCTTGCTGGTTGAAATGCCGGGTTTGTCAAGGGTCCAGATTGCATGATGGGCTTCGTATAAGGTAGGGCGCAACAGATCATTCATTGCCGCGTCAACAATGATAAACCGTTTTTCACCGCCTTGCTTGACGTAAATAACTCTCGTGATCAGCGCGCCATTATTCGCAATGATTGAGCGGCCAGGCTCAAACCCCAGGCTAAAACCCTGACCCGCGAATAACCGCTGAACAAGTAAGCCGTATTCCTTGAAATCCGTTGGACCAGCGGTATCATAATCAATGCCAACCCCTCCCCCAAGATCAAGATTTGGCACAGGGCATCCGGCATTCCTGAGCTTTATTGCCAGAGCCAGAAGCGTCGAATATGCACGTTCAAACGGTGCCATATCACGGATTTGCGAGCCAATGTGAACGGCAAGTCCCGCAGGAGAGATATGCGGATCTTTTGCCATTTGTTGATAAATGTCACAGGCTTCACGCTGGTTGGTTGAAATACCGAATTTCGTATTGCGCTCACCAGTTGAAATTTTTGCGTGGGTCAAAGGACTCACATCAACATTCACGCGCAAAGCCACTGGTGCGAGCAGATTCATTTCTTTAGCAATTGCGCTAATTGCGGCAACCTCGGCGTGTGATTCCGCATTGATCTGTCCAATGTCGCAAGCCAGAGCCTGTCGGATTTCATCGTTGGTTTTTCCAACACCAGAAAACACCAAATCACTAGGTTTAATGCCGGCAGCAATTGCCCGCGCCAATTCACCAGCAGAAACAATATCCATGCCACCGCCAAGCTTGCCAATCAGGGCTAGAACGCCGAGGGCAGAATTGGCTTTCATGGCAAAATAAACTTTGCCATTTACGGGCGCAACGGCGTCTTGAAAGCGTGTAAACGCATCGGTGATACCGGCTGCCGAATAGACATAAAGGGGTGACCCATATTGTTTGGTGATGGCGCCAAGCGATATGCCGTCAACAGATAGCTCTTGATTGTCATTACGATAAAAGACACACATGATTGCTTTTGCTCCTATTGGCAATGCCTAACCTAGCTGGCGGGGGTTTGAGTGTGACTTTTTGCTGGAATGTCGGATGGTCGGTAGGGATCGCCGCGTTTACCGCAGGCGTTAAGGCCAAAGGCCAACATTACACCGATAAGGCTGCTAAGGATGAGGGTGCGTTGCATAGCGACTCCTGTAATTGATATTAGCTGTATATTAATCAATGGCAAAACGTTGTCGCGCATCGGCAATTCGTGCTCTAACTTCATTTGGGGCGGTCCCACCAAAGCTGGTTCGTGCTTCAGCTGAGCTTACAACAGATAAAAGGCCAATAATATCAGGTTTAATTTGCGGCTCGATTTCTTGCAAGTCCTCAAGACTCATGTCTTCAAGTCCTATTCCTTTTGAGGCGGCTGCGGCAACAATCGCACCACTAGAATGGTGTGCTTTGCGAAATGGCATCCCAAGTTGACGCACCATATAGTCGGCTAGATCGGTCGCGGTGGGAAAGCCGGTTTTTAACGCGGCACGCATTGCGTCCGGTTGCGGGGTCATGTCACGGATCATTCCTGTGGTCGCCGCCAGTACAACGCCAAGCGTATCTGCAGCATCAAACACTCCTTCTTTATCTTCCTGCATATCCTTGCCATAGGCTAATGGTAGTCCTTTTAGTACAATCAACAAGCTGTTTAAGGAGCCAATGATACGGCCTGGCTTTGCACGCACAAGCTCGGCCGCATCCGGATTGCGTTTTTGGGGCATGATTGACGAGCCGGTAGTAAAAGCATCTGATAGGGTTATAAAGCCAAATTGATCTGATGACCAAATGACCAATTCTTCGGCAAAGCGTGACAAATGAACCGAACAAATTGCCGCAGCAGCCAGGAATTCAAGTGCGAAGTCGCGGTCTGAAACCGCATCCATTGCATTGGCGGCTGGCCGATCAAACCCCAATGCAGTTGCCGTCATATGCCTGTCGGTTGGAAAGGATGTGCCGCCCAATGCTGCTGCCCCAAGCGGTGATTCGTTCAGTCTTGATCTAGCATCAGCAAATCGGCCCCGGTCGCGCCCCAGCATTTCAACATAGGCCATCAGGTGAAAGCCGAATGTTATAGGCTGGGCGGTCTGAAGATGAGTGAGGCCGGGCATCAGCAGATCGGCATGCGTTTCTGCCTTATCCAGCAGAATGGCTTGCAAATCGGCAAGTGCTGCATCAACTGAGTCCAGCAAATCACGCACCCATAGCTTGAAATCAGTGGCAACTTGATCATTGCGTGAACGTGCTGTATGGAGTCGGAGTGCCGGCTCACCAATCAATTCAGCAAGCCGGGACTCAACGTTCATATGGATGTCTTCAAGCGCTTCGGAAAAGACAAAGCTACCAGCCTCAATTTCTGAGGCAATTTGATCTAGCCCTTGATGAATGGCTATGCAATCGGAATCAGAAATAATTTTGCAGGTGGCGAGCATGCTAGCATGCGCTTTTGATCCAGCAATATCCTGACGATAAAGCCGCTGGTCAAAGCTGATCGACCCATTGATATCTTCCATTAATTTTGAGGGACCGCTTGAGAAGCGGCCGCCCCAGATGCTAGACTTTGCATTATCAGGCGAGTTTTTATCTTTCTTAACCATGTCACAAACCAGTAGATTGGAAATTTCATTTGTTTTATACGCGGCTTTCATCAAATATTCAGCCAAAAACCGCATCTTTGTCTAGACGACAAATTCTCGGAGGAATGATGGCGCTGTCTGGAGCTTTGCTTCAGCCGAGTGTGGCATTCGCTGCAACGCTGCCGTTACGCCAAAACACTCCGCCTATGTCCACAACTATTCTGGATAAAGATGGAAAGCCATTGTCTCTTAATGTGTTTAGGGGTACGCCGATTTTGGTTAATTTTTGGGCCACATGGTGTCCGCCGTGTGTCGCTGAATTGCCGGCCCTTGACCGAGCTAGCGATACGCTGGCAGGTGATGTGAAAATTTTATTGATTTCGGTAGACCGTGGCGGCAGCAAAAAGGCTTTACCATTCTTACAGGAACACAGCATTGGCCGCCCGCATTTCGCATTTGATGCAAATGGCGCATTATCAAGAGAAATGGGAGTTCGGGGATTGCCGACAACCTTTTTGGTGACTGCGAGCCAACAACATTGCTGGGTCTATGAGGGCCCGCGTGAATGGGATGATCCAGCAATAATTGTCGAATTGCGGCGGTTGCTTGAAGGTTATGGCTCACCCACCATGCCATCCTCTGTCTGATCTGCGCGAATAATAGCAAACAACCAAGCCGAAAAAAGTTTAAACAAAGGTCATAAAGTAGGCCATAGAGCACCACCTAAGTTCTGTCTTTAACCTTATCTAATCAGTCGAGGTGTCATTGCTGATTTTTCTTCATCATCCCAGTTCTTTTTCCAGCTGTGGGACCGCATCGAATAAATCTGCAACCAGCCCATAATCAGCAACTTGGAAAATTGGGGCTTCACCATCCTTATTGATGGCGACGATAATTTTACTATCTTTCATGCCAGCGAGATGTTGGATGGCCCCTGAAATACCAACTGCCATATAAAGGTCAGGGGCAACCACCTTGCCGGTCTGTCCAACCTGGTATTCATTTGATACAAAACCTGCATCCACGGCGGCGCGCGAAGCACCAACAGCTGCTCCTAGTTTATCGGCAATCTTTTCAAGCATGTTAAAATTAGCGCCATCTTGCATGCCACGGCCGCCTGAAATAACAATCGGTGCCGAGGTTAACTCCGGGCGTTCTGAGCTGGACAGCTCAGACTTTAAGTACGTTGACAGGCCGGCATCACCGGTACTTTGAAGACTTTGGACTGCCGCATTGCCCCCTTTGGCGGTTGCGGCCTCAAACGCAGTGCCACGGACGGTGATAATCTTAACAGCCTCACTTGATGATACTGTTGATAGCGCATTGCCGGCATAGATTGGACGCTGGAAGGTATTTGCATCAATAACCTTAATTATGTCGGAGATTTGCATAACATCAAGCTCAGCCGCCACCCGCGGCATTACGTTTTTGCCGGTTGTAGTCGCCGATGCCATGATATGCGAGTACTTGGCTGACAGGCTTAACAGCAAGGGGGTAAGATTTTCAGCAAGTCCATTTTCGAAAATCTTATCATTAGCAGCTAAAACTTTGCTCACATTCGCAATCGATGCCGCGGCTTTGACAACATTGCCACTGGCGTCACCGGCCACAAGAAGGTCAATATCGCCGCCAATTTCTGTTGCGGCAGTTATTGTATTCAATGTCACAGGGCTTAGCTGTCCATTTTCATGGTCACTCAGTATTAAAATGCTCATGGCTTAGATCACCTTTGCTTCGTTTCTCAATTTATTTACTAGTTCTTGCACATCGGCAACTTTGATACCGGCGGCACGGGATTCTGGCTCCTCAACTTTTACAATGGTTAAACGCGGTTCAATATCCACGCTGAGGTCACCGGCAGTTTTGCTATCAAGTGGCTTTTTCTTCGCCTTCATTATGTTTGGCAGCGATGCGTAACGTGGTTCGTTCAACCGTAGATCAACGGTCACAATCGCTGGCATGGTAATTTCGATATGCTCCAGACCACCATCAACTTCACGCGTGACTTTGGCTTTGTCATTGGCAATTTCTAGAGCTGATACAAACGTACCTTGTGCCCAGCCAAGCATGGAAGCAAGCATCTGACCAGTTTGGTTGCAATCATCATCAATGGCCTGTTTACCAAGAAGAACCAGCCCGGGATTTTCCTCATTGACAACGGCCTTCAACAGCTTGGCAACAGCCAGCGGTTCGATCTCGTGGGGGGCTTCAATATGGATACCCCGATCTGCGCCCATTGCTAGTGCTGTACGGATGGTTTCTTGGTTTTGGGCCGGTCCTATTGACACCACCAAAACCTCATCAGCGTTGCCAGCCTCTCTCATGCGCAACGCCTGCTCGACCGCTATTTCATCAAATGGGTTCATTGCCATTTTTACATTGGCAAGTTCAACGCCTGATTGATCAGCTTTTACGCGCACTTTGACATTATAATCAATCACCCGCTTTACTGGGACAAGAACCTTCATTTCGGTATCCTCCGCAACAATATTCAAACGATGTTAGGCCGGTCGGTCCCAAAAACCTGTTTAATTCTGCCCTGAATTTTGCCCGGGCCGCCACAATACATCTGTCTTGCCATTTTCATTCAACCGACGGGCAAGGACAAATAAATGGTCTGATAACCTGTTTACGTAACGCATCGCATCGCGATTAACCATCTCCTCGGCGGCAAGCTCAGTCATATGGCGCTCGGCGCGGCGTGTGACAGTGCGCGCCAGGTGCAGCCAAGCCGAAGCGGGGCTGCCGCCAGGCAGTATGAATGAGCCAAGTGGGTCGAGGTTAGAATTCATCAGATCAATTTCAGCCTCTAGCCTTGTTACTTGTTCAGCTGTGATGCGCAAGGCGGGCTTGTCGGTTTCTGGCGTGGCAATATCTGCTCCCAAATCAAACAAATCATTTTGCACCCGTGCCAGCATTTCGTCGGCATCAGAAATTGTTTTGGTATGTATTCGGGCTAGGCCAATCACTGAATTGGTTTCATCAACCTCGCCACAAGCTGATGGTCGGCGAGCGTGTTTCGACACTCTTGTACCATCAACTAGACTAGTTTCACCAGCGTCACCGGTTCGTGTGTAAATTTTGTTCAATTTTACCATCGGGGCCTATTTAAGAATTTTCTCTTTTTCTAGCCGCAAACTTGTTTATTTATTGCAGGCCTGCGTTTTGATCGCATAATTTTATTGCCCGAAGCCACGATGCCACATCAAACCAAGAATAATCATTAATGCTAATCCTTGAAATATGATCCGGTAACGCATGATACGATTGGAATTTTTTAAGTTGTAGGCACCACCCCGTGCCATTGTAAGAACTCCCCAAAAGAGAATGCTAGCAACGGCGCATAATGCCACAACAAGAATAATTTGGTCAAACTGCATTAACGATTATCATCCTTTATTATCTCCCGTGGCCGGCGCTGAGTTTGGTCCTTGATCTAAAACCGTATATCACATATTTACCTAATGGCACTAATTACATTTATAAATTTCTAAATAATCAGACATTAACAAATTTTTTCAATCGTGACGCCGTGACGCCGTGACGCAGCTATGACCATTCACTCAGCGGGCTGGTCAATCCTGCTAACCAGACTTTTGTTGAACGTTTGCTTTATTTGGCTTTTGTATCTCCAGTGGTTGGATGTTTCGCGGTCTTGGCGATTAGTCTTTTACCTTTAGTTCCGACAAATAGCATTAGGCTGATAGCATGCTATGCAGAAGGTTGCGAAGGAACTGAGCGATTAAAAACAAAACAATTGGGCTAACGTCAAGCGCTCCAAAGTCAGGCAATATACGTCTAACTGGGCGCAACAGCGGTTCATGTATTCGCGATAAGGCATCGAGGATCATCCGAACTACTGGTTGCCAGGGATTTATTATCTTGAATGCGATTAACCACCCGATGGCCAGATATGCCAGCAAGGTCCAGATGTAAAGGTTGATAATCTGGTCGATAAGCATAGCGAATGCGTTCATGAAAACCTGCTCTGTTTGGTTTTGTTTTACCTATGCCATCAGATTGCGGCGGTCGAAAGCGCACTATACTCAAAACAATTTATCAATGACAATATTTGTTTCGTACTGCTTCCTTCTATCTCTCCCAAAACAGCGCCATCCAAAAGTTAGATGTTCGGTTTTGGCACGGCTTCGCTTCTGTCTACTCAATAAACAAGAATTAGAAAAATGCTTGAAATCTTGGGCTTGAATGCATATCACTCATCAAATGAAACAACCTATTTCCAAACCGGCAGACGCAGCGAGTAAGGCTGCGGAACAAATGAGCTCCGCAAAAAAAGCTGACTGTGATTCAAAATCATTTGTGAATTTTTTACCGGCCTTCTCTACAAAGCCGATGATCGTGATTTTTTTACCCTTTTTGTTTCTACTGCTCGCAGCGGGGGTGTTTTTCGTGGCTAACCACTATGCGGAAAAGACGGCAAGCGGCTTTCCCAATTTTCAGGATTATGAAATTAATCTGGTGAATGAGGCCAATAGGCCACAAACTGCAGCTGATTTCGCCAATCAGCCGATCGCTCTTTTTTTTGGCTTTACGTTTTGTCCAGATATATGCCCTACAACCCTCACTACATTGGCTGCAGCGCGTGATGCCTTACAAATTGCCGGGGTAAACACGAATTCTTTACGGATTGTTTTTGTTACCGTGGATCCATTGCGTGATACGCCCGAACAGCTGAAACGATATCTGAGCTTGTTTGACGCTTATGTAACAGGACTCACTGGGACCCCTGAAAATATAAAAGCTGCACTTGAACAATTTGGTATTTATTTTAAAAAAATTGACCAGGGCGATGGTGACTATCTTTATGATCACAGCGCTGCCGTATTTTTATACCGTGGCGATGGTCAATTTAAAGGAACGATTGTCCATAATGAACCCTTTACCTTTATAATCGAAAAACTGAAATCCATCTTGTAGGCGGACTTTGTCTGTCGGATATTTTAAAACATCAGTGTAAAAAAGTTTCAGTGCCATTTGATCTTCCCTCACTCCAATTACGTTTAGATTTGGCGTGATGTGCAGTTAGAACCACGTGCCCAAATATTAACTATGATGCTTGGCAGCCATCTACCAAAAAAATTAGTATAGAGTTGGTCCAGATTTGATCTTTGATGGGCAGATAGCCATTTATCTTTTCGTCAAAAAAGCGTGGGCAAAACCATTTGTAAAGCTCTATTGCAAATCGCCGCGGTTCTGTCGGTTTTCAATAAGGTCGTCCACTACGGCAGGATCGGTCAATGTTGATGTATCGCCAAGCTGAGCATATTCATTTGCTGCAATTTTCCGCAAAATACGCCGCATGATTTTGCCGGAGCGTGTTTTTGGCAATTGGGGTGCCCATTGCAACAAATCTGGGGTTGCGATGGTGCCGATTTCCTTGCGCGTCCATTGCTTTAGTTCGGTAACCAGCTTATCGGTGGCCTTAACACCTTCAACGAGGGTGACATAGGCATAAATGCCCTGTCCCTTGATTTCGTGAGGATAGCCCACAACCGCGGATTCGGCGACTTGCGGGTGCGCCACCAATGCGGACTCAATTTCGGCAGTTCCCATCCGATGTCCGGAGACATTTAAAACATCATCAACACGACCGGTGATCCAATAATAGCCGTCTTCGTCACGCCGTGCCCCATCACCAGTAAAATAGCGGCCAGGGAAAGTCGTAAAATAGGTCTCTATGAAGCGCTGGTGATCACCATAGACCGTGCGCATTTGGCCGGGCCATGAATACTGCAGACATAGATTGCCGTCAGTTGCCCCTGCAAGCTCGTTGTTTTCGCTATCGACCAGCACTGGTTTGATCCCGAAAAAGGGCTGAGTCGCCGAGCCAGGTTTTGTTGCTGTTGCCCCGGGCAATGGCGTGATCAGTATGCCGCCGGTCTCAGTCTGAAACCAGGTATCGACAATCGGGCAGCAGCCGTTGCCAACGATGTTGTGATACCACATCCACGCCTGTGGATTGATGGGCTCGCCAACCGTTCCGAGTAATCGCAGCGAGGACCTGTCACATTTTTTCACAGGGTCGTCACCTTCACGCATCAGGGCGCGGATAGCAGTTGGCGCAGTGTAGAAAATATTGACCTTGTGCTTGTCGACAACCTGCCAGAAACGTGAGCTGTCTGGGTAAGTGGGAACACCCTCGAACATCATGGTGATGGCACCATTTGCCAGCGGCCCGTAGACGATGTAGCTGTGGCCGGTGATCCATCCAACATCGGCCGAGCACCAATAGATATCGCCGTCATGATAATCAAAAACATATTGATGCGTCATTGACGCATACACCATGTAGCCACCAGTTGTGTGCAAAACCCCTTTTGGCTTGCCTGTCGATCCAGAAGTATAGAGAATGAACATCGGGTCTTCCGCACTCATCTCCTCGGCTGGACATTCAGCGGAGGCAGTCGACATTGCCTCATGGTACCACACATCGCGCCCCTCAACCCAGTCAACAGTCCCACCGGTCCGCCTGATAACAATTGATTTTGTGCAGTCCGGGCATTTCTGCAATGCCTTGTCGGTGTTTTGTTTCAAGGGAATTTTTTTCCCGCCGCGAACACCCTCGTCAGCTGTGATCACCATGGTTGACTCACAATCAAGAATGCGGCCGGCCAGCGCGTCTGGGGAGAAACCGCCAAAGACGACCGAATGCACGGCACCAATCCGCACACAGGCGAGCATCGCAAATGCCACTTCGGGGATCATCGGCATATATATGGTTATGCGATCCCCTTTGTGGGCTCCATTTGACCTGAGAACATTTGAAAATTTGCAAACTTCCTCATGCAATTCGCGATAGCTGATATGGCGCTGTTGATCAGGCTCGTCGCCTTCCCAAATGATTGCCGTTTGATCCCCGCGGGTAGCAAGATGCCGGTCAAGGCAATTTGCCGCTGCGTTCAAGGTGCCATCCGCGTACCATTTGATATGTAGGTCATCGGCATTAAAGGAAACATCGCTGATCTGGCGATAGGGTTTGATCCAGTCGAGACGCTGGCCCTGCTCGGCCCAGAACTGGTCAGGATTAGCAATCGAGGTCGCATAGAGCTTCTCGTAGGTTTTTGCGTCAATATGCGCTGATTTCGCTAAATCTGCATTTGGCTGAAAGATTGTAGTTTGATCCATAAAAGATATCCCCTTACCATTCCGTCCTTGGTTGTTCCTGATCGTAGCAGCGGTTTTGTGTCAACTCTTACCTGTGGGTGATTGGCCCTTTTTACTACAAAAATTAGTATCGCAGCGCGTTCAAATCGGCAAGGCTTGTAGTTCGGTTGCTTAAACTGTTGGGTCTTGCCCCTGTTCCAACTGATCCATCAGAATCTCGGCGGCATCCCCATCTTCAAGCCCGATCACTCTTTGGCTAACCGCCATGGTAAAGCCTGCTCGAGCCAGTGACCGAAGCTGGCGTTGTTGGCGTTGCATGAGAGCTTGACGATTTTGTGCATCATCATATTGCTTACAGTCAAAGGGGCCAAGCCTTCGCCGTCTTGCAAACCGGCATGCGGCTAGTAATTCGCTATTTGCAGAGTGCTGGTCAGCTGTATTAAGCGCGGCATCGATAATGGTGTCATCAAGCCTGTGTTGACGAAGACGCTGGCGAATGCCAAGCTTCGATCGCCCTTGACGGCGGTGTCTGCGTGCTTGACTTTGGGCAAACGCGTCATCATTCAGATACCCCAACGTTTGGCATCGTGTAACGGTTGCGCTAATGGCGGCGGCAATTTTATCAGGGTCATGCGTGTCAAGTTTGCGTAACGCAAAGCGGCCCAGTACCTCGCGCAGCTGATGCTGCGAAGTGGCATAGCGGCCAAGATAATCCACCGCCTTGTTCATAAGCCTTGTTTTGACAGATGATTTTGTCATGTTGGAAAGATAGTGCTTTTTCTGTTCAAAGGCAAAAGCTGTGATTTGCCCCATTGCGTCCATCAAGATTGCGGCTTATTTTGGCCCCATGATTGAAAGAACCTCCAAACAAAGCGATACGCAAACCCCAACTGTCCGACCGAGTCAGACAGCTTGCGTATTCCGTCCTGTTCATATTGCGACGATAAACTGGGTTGGGCTTGGCACGTTGTATAAACGCGAAGTGCAGCGTTTTATGAAAATAGCCATGCAAAGCGTTGCGGCACCAGTAATTACATCAGTGCTGTTTTTAATGGTATTTTCAGTAGCAATCGGTGAGCGGGCTAATTTCGCCGGTAATGTTGATTTTGTCACTTTCCTTGTGCCTGGCTTGGTGATGATGAATGTCTTGCAGAATGCTTTTGCCAACACGTCATCATCTATAGTCGTCTCAAAGGTTCAGGGTAACATTGTGGATTTGCTGATGCCGCCCTTGGGGCCGGGTGAATTATTATTTGGGCTTGCTGTTGCTGGCATGACGCGCGGGCTTTTTATAGGTACTTTGACAGCGCTGGTTCTGATTCTACTTGGAGGTGGCGCAATGCCCCCGCATCCTCTCATTGCTCTCGGCTTTCTGATTTTAGGGGCCTTTGCCATGTCTTTTGCTGGTATTATTGCTGGCATATGGGCAAATAAATTCGACGAGCTAGCGGCCATTACAAATTTTGTGGTCCAGCCTCTGACCTTTTTATCCGGAACATTCTATTCGGTAGACCTCTTGACTGCTCCATTTGACACGATTGCTAGCTTGAATCCAGTCTTTTACACTATTGATGGGTTTCGCTATGGTATGATTGGTATTGCGGATCGACCGCTTTTAACCGGCCTTGTTTGTCTCCTAGCAGTTAATTTTGCTTTGGTAATTTTCTGCTACAAGGCGCTTCATTCGGGTTATCGTTTAAAGAGTTAGCATTGTACTACAGGGCGTGACGTTAAGACGAGGGATAGGAAAAAATTATGGCCGTTGAACAACTTGAAAATGGTATT